>JAJZEV010000077.1:26400-75863 GCA_021805665.1 Pseudomonadota bacterium | reverse complement strand
CAGCCGCGGAAACCAGCGTCCGCTTGGCCAGGGCGCAGGCGTCCGCGATCAGGAAGCGGGTATCGAAATTGTCGGTGCCGTCGCACACGATGTCGTAGCGGCCGATCAGGTCCAGCGCATTCTCCGCACTCAACCGCGTGGCATGGGCCTCCACCCGCACCCCCGGGTTGATCGCGGCCGCGGCCGCGGCGGCGGATGCAACCTTGGCAACACCGATCCGATCCGTTGTGTGGGCGATCTGACGCTGCAGGTTGGACAGGTCCACCGCATCGTCATCGACGATGCCGATCGTGCCGATTCCCGCGGCGGCCAGATACAGCATCAGCGGCGACCCAAGCCCGCCCGCGCCAATCACCAGCACCTTGGCGGCTTTCAGCTTCGCCTGGCCGATCCCGCCCACCTCCTGCAACAGGATGTGGCGCGAATAGCGCTGGATTTCGTCTTCCGTGAAATCGAGGTCCATGCTTCTGATAATAGGACGATGACGCGCTGCTTGACAGGGGACCGATGACGCAATTCAACACTCCGGCGACAGAAGGCGGCGCCCTGGTGCTGTTCTCCGGCGGACAGGATTCGACGACATGCCTGGCGTGGGCGCTGAAGCGTTTCGCGAACGTGGAGACCGTCGGGTTCCGCTATGGCCAGCGCCACGCGGTGGAAATGGACTGTAGAACACCGATCCGCACAGCCCTGACGTCGGTTTCGCTGGGCGCCGACCACATTGTCGATCTGACAACCGCGATCGGCGGCCTGGGGCAGACCGCGATGACAGCCGATATCGCCATCGAAATGGGGGAAAGCGGGCTGCCCAACACCTTCGTGCCGGGACGCAACCTGTTGTTCCTGACCTGCGCGGCGGCAATCGCGTACCGCCGCGGCCTGAAGCGGATCGTCACAGGGGTATGCGAGACCGACTACTCCGGCTACCCCGATTGCCGCGACGATACGATCAAGGCGATGCAGCTCGCACTCAATCTGGGGATGGAGCGGCGGTTCGTGCTGGAAACCCCGCTGATGTGGCTGGACAAGGCGGCAACCTGGGCGATGGCAGCGGATCTGGGCGGGGCGGCTCTTGTGGACGTCATTCGCGAACGAACCCATACCTGCTATCTGGGGGACCGAACCCATCGTCACCCGTGGGGCTATGGCTGCGGCACCTGTCCCGCCTGCCAGTTGCGCGCACAGGGTTGGGTTCGGTGGACAACAGCCTCTGGCTTTACGGAGATCGCACGATGAAGCGACTACTGGTGCTTTCGATCCTGGCATCCGCAGCATGGTTCCAAGGTGCGACGGCGGCACAGCCCATCGCCCTGCGCGCGAACACCGCTGGCGACCTGGCGGAAAACTGCGGTGCCAACCCCCAGGCGCCCGGCGGCGATGCCCGGATCAATTTCTGCGTCGGCTTCGCGCAAGGCGCGGTGGATGTGGAAATGCACTACGCTGGCGACAAAAAGCCGTTCTGCATCCCGAAACCGGCGCCAAGCCGCGAAACCACGATGAGCGAGTTCGCGAGCTGGGTCCGCTCGATTCCCGAACGCCGGACCATGCCAGCCGCACCTGCCCTGTTCAAATTCCTGGGCGAACGCTTCCCCTGCAAGTAGGCGCGGGCGCGGTATGCGGATAGAACGGTTCGATGACCAGATCGATCGCCGTGACCTTCGATGTCCGCCCGCCAGAGCGTGCCGCGATCGCCGATGCGGCCGGTGACGACGTCGCGGTCGTTTACCTGACCGACCGGGATGACGCGGGACGGCTGGTCGCGTTACGCGGTGCGTCCGCGCTGCTGGCCCGCGATACCGGCAAGGACCTGCGCGCGGGGGAAGCAGGCCATATCCAATCCGCCGAACTGATCCAGTTCGTCACGGCGGGCATCGACTTCGTAAAGCTGAATTCATTGCCACCGCACATTCCGGTTGCCAGCAACGGCGGGGCCTATGCGGAACCGATGGCGGAGCACGGTCTGGCAATGGCACTGGCCGCCGCCAAGCGCCTGCTGCCGGAACACGCGGCACTGACACGCGGGGCGTTCAATCAGCACACTCGCAACCGAATGCTGGCCGGAAAAACCTGCGGCATTCTGGGATTCGGCGGCATAGGCGCCGCAATCGCCCGGTCGATGCGCGCGATCGGCATGCGGATTCACGCGGTGAACCGGCGCGGGCTGTCCGATGAGCCAACCGACTGGATTGCCCCGGTTTCAGAGCTGGACACATTACTGGCGGCGGCGGACGTGCTGGTTATCTGCACGCCTTTGACACCTGCCACACAGGGTTGGATCGGCGAACGCGAACTGCGGCTGATGAAACCGGACGCTATCCTGGTGAATCTGGCCCGCGGCGAGATCATTCAGGAAGCCGCGCTGTTCGCCCATCTGCAGGCGAATCCGGCCTTTACCGCCTGTATCGATGCGTGGTGGGTCGAACCCATCCGCCACGGGTCTTTTCGTACGGATTACCCCTTCCTGTCGCTGCCAAACGTGCTGGGATCGCCGCATAACTCGGCGTCCGTGCCCGGTATGACGACGGCGGCACTGCGCAGAGCGACGGCTAACATCCGACGCGCGTTCGCAGGCGAGGCCCCCCGGTATGTACTGCGCGCGGATGAGCGCATGGGATAGCGGGCGGCGAACCTGGCCGGACGGGGCCTTACAGCCCATCCGGCCGTTCCCCTATTGCGGATCCCAGCCGAACACATCCTCCGACGTATCCAGCGGCATGAACGCCTGTTTGAACGCCGGCATCGCGTGCGTCGCAATCGTCTCCGGCGTCCAGCCCTCCGCTCGGTGGGCGATCCGAATCGGACGGGGCGAGCTGAACAGGATCATCTCGTTCATCCGGCAGCCGAACACCTGACCGGTCACGTCTTTCGCCGCGTCGGACGACAGATACACCGCCAGCGGCGCGTTCTTGTCGGGCGTCATCTTCTGCAATTTGTCCACCGCGGCCTTCTGCTCAGGCGTGGAGGTGGGGATCGACGATGTCATCCGGCTCCAGGCCCAGGGCGCCAGACAGTTGGAGCGGACGTTGTAGCGCTGCATGTCCAGCGCGATTGACTTGGACAGCGCGGTGATGCCCAGCTTCGCCGCGGCATAGTTCGCCTGCCCGACATTGCCGATCACCCCAGATGTGGAAGTAATATGGACGAACGACCCGCTCTCTTGCTTGCGGTAATATTCCGCCGCCGCCCGGGAGACGAAGAAGCTGCCGTTCAGGTGGACGGAGATGACGGACAGCCAGTCATCCTCGGTCATCTTATGGAAGATACCGTCGCGCAGGATGCCAGCGTTGTTCACCACCGCGTCGATACGGCCGTAATGATCAAGCGCGGCCTGAACGATCTTTTGCGCGCTCCCCCAAGCGGCGACGGATTCGGTGCAGATTTCGGCCTGTCCACCGCGCTGCTCGATCAGCGCCTTGGTCTGCTGCGCGGGGGATTGCGATCCGCCCTCGCCGTGCAGCGAGGCGCCGATGTCGGCGACGATGACCTTGGCACCGGCACCGGCCATCATGATCGCGATCTCGCGGCCGATACCGCCGCCGGCGCCGGTGACGACGGCGACTTTTCCTTGCATCAGTCCAGGCACGTTGGGGGAGTCTCCTGTTTGGGGGCGAGCGCGATAGATGCGACCGAACCGAGGCGTGGATGGCGGGCCTGCGCCCGCCATGACGAAATCGGAACGATTCAGGGTTCTAAGTCGAATAATCCGAGAATGCAACGCCGGAAAACCGAGCACGGTAGTCGGTTCGGACGTTGACGAGGGCGACGCGGCCCTTGTTTACCTCGGCCTGTGCGCGTTCCAGTGCCGGGCGAATATCCTCGACCTTATCGACGTATTCGCCGTAGCCGCCCAGCGCCTCGCAGATTTTGTCGTAACGTGTGTAACCAAGGTCGCGGCCGGGTTTCTCGCGCTTCGGATCGCCGGTCCAGCCGCCGTTCAGGCTGATCACCACCAGAATGGGGATTTTGTGGCGGATCGCGGTGTCCAGTTCCATCGCATTCAGGCCCATCGACCCGTCGCCATGCACCACGATCACCTGCGTATCGGGGCAGGCGACTTTCGCGCCGACACCGAACGGCAGACCCACGCCCATCGTGCCGAACGGACCGGAGTTCAAACGATGCCCCGGCTTAAAGGTGGACATGGTCTGCCGGCCGAAGTTCAGCGTCTCCTGCCCATCGACGCACAGGATCGCGTCGCGGTCCATGAAGTCGCGCACGGCTTCCAGCATGCGTACGGGATGGATGTCGCCGTCCTCTTGCAGCTTGTTCGCACCGGCCGAGGACCGCTTCGCGGCTTCCCCATCCGCCAGTTGCTTGCGCCAGCCAGCGTAGCGGTCAGGATCGATCCGTCCCTTGATGCCTTGCAGCAACTGACCCAGCACGGCCTTGCAGTCGCCGACGATGGGAATGTCCACGTAACGGGCCGCCATGCCGATTTCCGCCGGATCGATATCGATACGGGCGATCTTCGCGGAAGGCCCGAAGCGCGGCGGGGATGCGTGCCCGATGATGTAGTTCATGCGTGTGCCAAGCACCAGGATCAGGTCGGCATCGCGGAAGGCGCCGGAGCGCATGGACAGAAACGAATACGGGTGATCGTCGGGCACCACCCCCCTGCCCTGCGGCGTTGTATAGAACGGCACGCCGGCGGCTTCGACGAACGCCTGCATTTCCGCCCACGCGCGCGACCAGATCACGCCGGAGCCTGACACGATCAGCGGATTCTTCGCTGCGGCCAGGGCGGAGATCAGCGCATCGACCTGATGCGGATCGCCCAGCGGGCGGCTTTCCAGCATCGGGCGGCCAGCAAACGACCAATCGACCAGGTTCTCGTCGATCTTCTGGTACAGCATGTCGCCGGGGCAATCGAGATAGACCGGGCCAGGCTTGCCGCTGATCGCCTTTTGCAGGGCAAAGTTGATCTGTTGCGGAATGCGCTTCAGGTTGATCAGCCGATCGACGTATTTGCAGCAGCCGCGCATCAGTTCGACCTGATCGATCTCCTGGAACACCTGCCGGCCGAACTGCGACAGCGGGCTGCTGCCGCCGAATGCCACGACCGGGCAGCAATCCACCAGGGCGTTGGCAATGCCGGTGATCAGGTTGGTCACGCCGGGACCGGAGGCCGCCATACAGACCGACGGAACCTGCTTCAGGCGGCTGTAAGCCTGACACATGAACGCCGCCGCCTGCTCATGGCGGACATCGATCATGCGGATGCCTTCCTTCACGCAGGTGGCCTCGGCCAGCAGCATCGGGCCGCCCATGATGTAGAAAAGATCCTTGACCCCTTCCATTTGGAGGCATCGGGCGATGATCTCGGACCCGGTGATTTCAGCCATTTTTCGTTTCTCCCTCGATTAACCGATAACATTGTCCGACCGCAGGCCGCCGATCCGGTCGGGACCCATGCCCAGCCAGTTCGCCAGCACGTCGTCGTTGTCCGCCCCCAGTAACGGCGAGGGCTTCACTGGTGGGGGGCTGCCGGAAAAGCGAACCGGCCATGCGACCATCTTGAACGGGCCGGCCACCGGGTGATCGATGGTCTGCATGATGCCCCGCTCCTCGAACGTCGGGTCGTTGGTCAGTTCCATCGTGTCCAGCACCGCGCCGGCGGGTATGCCAGCGGCGCCGATCACCTCCATCGCCTCGTGCTTGGTGCGCCCGCGCGTCCACTCCGCGACCATCTCATGAACCTCTCCCGCACGTTCGGCCCGGGCGGCGGGGCTGTCGTAGCGGGGGTCGCCGATCAGATCCTCCCGCCCGATCACCGCCAGCAGCCGGCGCCAGTGTTCGGGGTTGGCTCGCGAGGTATAGACATACACATAGTCGTTAGGACCGCCGCCCTTGCTGGGGAACGTGCCCATCGGCGGGTTGCCTCCGGTCACCGACGTGTCCCCGGCGCGTGGGGCGGCCTTGCCGGTGCGGGCCTGCTGGGCGAAGGCGATGCGCATGTAATGCATCATCGCATCCTGCATGGCGACCTGCAGATGCTCCCCCTGCCCGGTCGATTTCCGCCGGTACAGCGCCCCCAGGATCGAGATCGACAGCAGCATGCCCGTCCCGGTGTCGCCAAGCGACGGACCGGGCTTCAGCGGGCGACCATCCAGTTCGCCGGTCGTGCTCATGATGCCGCTGCACGCCTGCGCGATCATGTCGAAAGCAAGGTTCTTTTCGTAGGGGCTGCCCTCGCCGAAGCCCTTGACCTGACAGTAGATAATCGACGGATTCAGCGTACGCACGACCTCCGGCCCCAGGCCCAGGCGCTCGATCGCGCCGGGGGCGAAGTTCTCCACCAGAACGTCCGCCCTGGCAGCTAGATCCTTGACCAGTTGCAGGCCCTTGGGGTCCTTGAGGTTAACGGTGATGGACTTCTTGTTGGCGTTGAAGTTCAGGAAATACGGGTCGTCCACGCCGGGTTTGCCGCCAAGCGAACGGCCGGGATCGCCGCCCTTGGGGTTTTCGACTTTTACCACCTCCGCGCCCATCCAACCCAGGGTTTCGGTGCAGGACGGCCCAGCCTCGAACTGCGTCATGTCCAGCACGCGCACACCGGCCAGGCAGTCCCCGCCGAAGCTGTTGGTGGTCATGAGCGATTTCCCCGTTTTGCCGTCGTTCGGCCAACGCTAGGACGAAAATTCCGGCATGGGTAGCCCCGCGCCCGACCGGCAATCTGGCATCGGGCGGCTGAGAGGCGCATATGACCGCGGTGACGGCAAACGGAGACGGTATGAAGCGGCTTCTGATGGCGGTGGTGGTGCTGCTTGCGGCCACACTGGCGGCGGGTTCGGCGCATGCGCTGGAAAGTGCCCCGGTCAGCAGCAAGCGCGCCGTCGCGACGCTGATCACCGAAACCGACGCGATGGAGCCCGGCAAGCCATTCCGTGTCGGTTTGCGGCTGCGCATGGCGGATGGCTGGCACACATACTGGAAGAATCCCGGCGATGCCGGCGTACCGCCGGACCTGACGATCCAGGGTGCCACGCAAACACCGATCGACTGGCCCACCCCGCGGCGCGTCGCCGAAGGCTCGGTGATGACCTATGCCTATCTGGGAGAGGTCTTGCTGCCGGTCACCGTCACCGCACCGAACGGCAGGATCGAGGCGCACGCCCAGTGGCTGGTATGCAAGGATATCTGCGTGCCGGAGGAGGGCGACTTTTCGATAACCCTGCCGATCGGGACCCCGTCGCCATCGGCGCAGGCCGGTCTGTTCGCCGCTCACGACCGCTCCGTACCCCGCCCCTCGCCATGGTCCGCCCGGATTTCGGCTGACGGAACCTTGTTCGTGCAGGGGCCGGAACTGACGCCCGCCACCGTGACCGATGCCTGGTTTATACCCGACCAGCCCGAGTGGATTCAGGACGACGCGGCGCAACCGCTGTCGGTGCGGATGGGCGGCTTCACCCTGGCGCTGAAACCGGCCAAGGGCTTCGACGCGGCCAAGGATTTGACCGGTGTGCTGTCGGTGCGCGACCGCACCGGGATCGAGACGGATGTCGTCGTGGATGCATCCCCCGGGCCGCCGCCGCCCGAGGCTGTGCCGCCGCTGACCCGGATTCTGGTGTTTGCTTTCCTGGGCGGGCTGATCCTGAACCTGATGCCCTGCGTGTTTCCGATCCTGGCGATGAAGGCCGTGTCGCTGGCCGCGCATGCCGGGCGCGGGCGGGGCCACGCCGTGGCATACACCGCCGGCGTGCTGGTGACATTCGTGGCGTTGGCCGCCGGGCTGCTGGCAGCCAGGGCAGCGGGCACAGCGGCGGGCTGGGGGTTTCAATTCTCCTCGCCAGTGTTCGTGGCGGCTATGACCTGGCTGCTGTTCGCCGTGGGCCTGAATTTGTCCGGCGTGTTTCAGATCGGCGCCAGCCTGACCGGGGCCGGCAGCGGGCTGGCCGAACGCCATGGAACAGCCGGGAGTTTCTTCACCGGGCTGCTGGCGGTGCTGGTTGCCACGCCCTGCACCGCACCGTTCATGGGCGTCGCGGTCGCGGCCGGGCTGGCAGCGCCGCCAGTGGTGACGCTGCTGGTCTTCGCGGCGATGGGTCTGGGGATGGCCGCGCCCTATATCGCGTTCGCCTCCATGCCCGGGCTGGTCCGGCTGATGCCCCGGCCCGGCCGCTGGATGGAAGTGCTGAAACAGGCGCTGGCGTTTCCCATGTATGGTGCGGCGGCATGGCTGGTCTGGGTGGTCAGTCAGGAAGCCGGGTCGGCGGGCGTATTGGCCACGGCGGCCGGTCTGGTTCTGGTGGGCTTCGCCGGCTGGGTGTTCGGGACGACGCAGTCCGCCTCGGTTCAGCCGCGCCGGTTCGGGCAAGCCCTGGCACTGGTCGCGGTGCTGGCGGCTGGCGCGGTGCTCAGCGGCGTTGCCGCGGTGCCAGCCGGGGCCGCGGCCGAGGCCTCGGCGGAAGCGTATTCGCCCGAACGGCTGGCGGCGCTGCGGGCGGCGGGCAAGCCAGTGTTCGTGAACATGACGGCGGCGTGGTGCGTCACCTGCCTGGTCAACGAGCGGGTCGCGATTTCCACCGATGCCGTGCGTGCGGCGTTTGCCGCGGGCGGTGTGACCTATCTGAAGGGCGACTGGACACGCCAGGACCCGGCGATCGGCGCATTTTTGCGGCAAAACGGCCGGGATGGGGTGCCCTTGTATGTATTCTTCCCCGGTCATAACGGCCGTCCGGAGGTGCTGCCACAAATCCTGACGGAAGGCGAAGTCCTGCGGGTTTTGCACGAATCCTGACCAAGCTGCTTCGCGGCACCGAATCCGGCAGGCAACCGCCCGGAAATTAACCGATTATTCATCACTCTCTGCCAAGAACCTCGCGGTTTCTTTCCGATCCGCGAGGTTAAGCCGATGCCTGTTTCTCTCTCGTCCTACGATGTTGCTCGTTTGATGGCCGAACCCTCGCCCGATTTGCGGGCCGAACTGGCGGGAAAGGTCGCCAACGATCTGTCCGGACAGCCATTGACCGCGACGGAAGTCAGGCTGGCGCAGGACGTGGTGCGAATCCTGGCCCGCGACGTGGAGGAAAATGTGCGCGCGTCGCTGGCACGCGGCTTACGGCACTCCCCCCATTTGCCGCACGACGTGGCCATCAGACTGGCCGCGGATGTGGAATATATCGCATTGCCGGTGCTGGCGGATTCGCTGGTGCTGACCGACGAAGACCTGATCGAGATCGTGCGGCAAGGCTCCTCGTCGAAACAGGAAGCCGTCGCAAGCCGGCCCAACCTGACGGTAACGGTGACAGATGCACTGATCGATCACGCGGCCGAACCGGCGATCGTGGTGCTGATGGGCAACGCCACCGCCACGATCGCCGAGGACGGCTTCAACCGGGCAGTGACCCGCTTTGCCGACAGCCCACGCGTGAAGCAGGCGATGGTGGAGCGGGAAACGCTGCCCGCCACGGTGGCGGAACGGCTGGCGACGATGGTGTCGAAGGCGTTGCAGGCCCATCTGGTCAAGGTCCACGATCTGGCACCGGAAACCGCCGCGGACATCGCACTGTCGTCGCGCGAACACGCGATCCTTCACCTCAGCCTGGGCGCATCGGACGACGATCTGCGGCAAATGGTGGCGCAAATGCAACGCAACGGCCGGTTGACCCCGTCGCTGATCCTGCGCGCGCTATGCACCGGGGATATCGCTTTTTTCGAGGCAGCGATGGCGGCAAAAAGCGACGTGCCGCTGGCGAATGCGCAAATCCTGATCCACGAGCCCAGCCGCAAGGGCCTCAAAGCACTGTTTCAAAAGGCGGCACTGCCGCCTGCCTTGTACGAAGCAGTCGAGGCCGGGGTGGAGGTAGTGGACGACACTTTCTTCGACGGCGAGGCGCGCGACCTTGAACGGTTCCGCTCCCGGGTAATCAGCCGGGTCCTGACGCTGGTGGACGACGTCGGACAGGCCGATGCGGATTACCTGCTCGCCAAGCTGGGCGACGTTCTGGTCCACGCGCCCGAGGCCCCAACGGCGACGGTTCGATAGTATTTTCGCTACAGCTTTTATTGTTGACGCGAATAGCCATCAGGCTTGGAAATGCGCATCAGGTTCGATCCGGTCAAGGATGCCAAAAACATCGCGGAACGCGGGATACCGGTGCTGGCCTATTTGGGGTCGCGGCTTCACGCGGCGGTGGTCACTCACCAGAATCGCGCGACGCATGCGATAAGCCTTCGCAAAAGCCATTGGAATGAGGTCGATTGGTGCGACCAACAAAAAGGACGACAAGACTTCCCGGCCGGATGACACCAAACCGGAGTGGACCAGCGAAACCATCGGCGATGCGGGCCAGTTCGTCCAGCCGGCCGCCGCCCAGTTGACCCGGGCGCCGGTAATGCGGGGTCAGCCGATCCAGCAAGTCGGGCGGCAGGTAAATAGCAAGAAGATCGCGCAAGCCGTGGTCGGCGGCATGAAAATCCATGCCGGCGCAGTCGGGCGCGATCCAGTCCGAACCGGTGCGCGGTCGATCGAGGGGCATGGGGTTTCCTTCCGGTGTTGCTTTAACCGGGAGTCATGACCCGCGGCCGCGACCGCGACCGCTGCAAGCGGGCCGAACGATGCCGCCCGTTACCCCTTCTTCAGGTTCCAGAAGAGTGCATACCCGCTGAGTACATCCGTCACGTTGCGGCGGAACGCAGTCGGCTGAAGGATCTGGCCCAGCGGAATGAATGGGACATCGATGAACGCCTGCTGCTGTATCCTCGCGGCGATCGCCTTGCGTGCCTGCTGGTCGGGGGCAAACAGCCAGTCGTTGCGCAGGGATTCCAGCGTTTCGCTGGTGGGCCAGCCGCGGCCCGCGGCCGTGCCGTTACCGCGCAGATAGGTATGAACGGCGGGATCGTACTCATCCAGGCCGGACCAGTAGGTGTGGAACATGCTCCAGCCGCCCTGTGCCACCGGGTCTGTTTTCGACAGGCGTTGCAAGGTGCTGCCCCAGTCCAGGTATTGCGGATCGACATTCATACCGATGCGCTGCAACAGATCGACACCGACATCGCCCGGGGCTTTCAGCAACGCCAGGTCGGAAGGTACGAGTACGACCGTACGCTCGCCGTTATAACCCGCCGCTTCCATCGCTTTCTTCACGGCGGTCAGATCGCGCGGGCTGTTCAGCACCTGCATCCCGGCGTCGCTGGCCATGGGCGAGGCGGGGCAGAACACGCCGACGCCGGCCCGCCAGTTGGCGGGATCGGCCGCCGCCGCGGACATATAGTCCTCCTGGCTGACCGCCCCCAGCAGGGCGCGCCGGATGGCGGGGTTGTTAAACGGAGGCTGCAGGTGGTTCAGCCGCATGTTGCACAGGAACCCCATCGGATCGGGTTCGGGAATCGTCACGTCGGGATTTCGCCTTAGCAGCGGCAGCAGGTCGAACGACGGGACCTCCCACCAGTCCATCTCCCCGGCCTGAATGGCGGCCGCCGCGGTACCGGCATCGGGGATCGTATGCCATTCCACGCGGTCCACATGGGCAACCTTGGGACCGGCGGTGAAACTGGCGGTGCCCGAGGGGTTCGGCACATAGGCGGTGTTGCGTTCATACACCGCAAGCGAGCCGGCGTTGCGTTCGTCGGCCTTGAAGCGGAACGGGCCGCTGCCGACCATCTCGACGATCTGTTTAAACGGGTCGGTCAGCGCCAACCGTTCCGGCATCATCGCGCAAATGCTGGAGCCGGGCTTGCCCAGTGCCGCCGGCAGCAGCGGGAATGGCCGCTTCAGGCGAAACCGGATGGTCTTGTCGTCCGGGGCGGACAGTTCGTCGGTTACCCCGGCCAAGGTCTGCCCGAAACTGTCGCGGGCGGACCAGCGTCGGATGCTGGCGACGCAATCACGGGCCAGGACCGGCTGCCCGTCGTGCCAGCGCAGCCCATCGCGCAGGGTCAGGTTCCAGGTCAGCCCATCGTCGCCGACGGTGTGGCCGGCGACCATCTGCGGCGACACGCGGGTTTCGCGGTCGGTGCCGTAGAGCGTGTCGAACACCATCGTCGCATGGTTACGCGTGACGTATGCCGCGGTGTAAACCGGATCCAGGATAGCCAGATCGGATTGCGGGATGAAGCGCAGCACCGACGCCTCGGCGGATCGGCCTATCCCGGGGGCTGCGAGCGCGCCCGCGGCGGCCAGCAAGCCGCGGCGGCGCATCCTACAGAACGCCCATGCCGGTCAGAAACGCGGTCAGATTCGGACCGAGGCGTTCGACAAGATAGCCACCCTCTTGCACCAGGACGGTTGGCAGACCCAGCGCGGCGATCTGGCGGCCGATGGTGCCGAAACCGGTTGCATCGACGGCCAGGTTGGCGGCCGGATCGCCATCCTGCGCGTCGAACCCCACCGAGACGATCAACGCGGCGGGACGCTTGGCGGCGATGGCGTCCAGCGCCCGGGCGGTGGCGGCGGTGAAGCCGTCGTTTCGCGTTCCCGGCGGCAACGGCAGGTTCAGGTTCCAGCCAGCGCCCCTGCCCTGTCCGGTTTCGTCTGCGTATCCGGCGAACCAGGGATACAGCCCGGCCGGGTCGCCATGCACCGAGGCATAGAACACGTCGTCGCGTGGATAGAAAATCTGCTGCGTGCCATTGCCGTGATGAACGTCGAAATCCAGGATCGCCAGCGGGCCGGTGCCGGCATCCAGCATGCGCTGGGCGGCGATCGCGGCATTGTTCAAATAGCAAAACCCGCCGGCCATGTCGGTATGGGCATGATGGCCGGGCGGACGGCACAGGGCGTAGGCGGTCTGTTCGCCGGACAGTACCGCGTCGGCCGCGTCGATCGCCGCATGGGCAGAACCGACGGCGGCGCCGAACGTCGCATCGACCACCGGGCAGGTGACGCTGCTGAGATACCATCCCGCCTGGCCCGCGACGGCATCCGGGCACCGGCCGCCGTGGCGCACCGCATAAGCGGGCGCGCGCAGGATCGGCGCGGCGTTCGGCAGCGCCTGCCAGCGGGCGAAGGCGGTTTCCAGGAAACGCAGATAGCCGGCGTCATGAATGCGCGCGATCGGCGCCAGACCATGGTCTTTCGCCGGTTCGCCGCCAATGCCCGCCGCACCGAGCGCGGCGAGCAGGGTGTCCGCCCTCGCTGGAACCTCCCAGTACGGGCGGGTGTCGGTGGGAAGCGTGAACCGGTTGGGATCGTGCGCGGCGTGGTCGGTGGTTATCACGATCATGCGTCGATACCTTTGTCTGTCCTGGCCGGAATTACCGTAAGATTGTGCGGCGCGACAGCCGAAATCGGCGGGCGCGGACTTACCATGGATGCTATTCCGACTACGTATGTAACGCTGAAGTAGGGGGATATGAAATGTCGGTATCGAGACGCACAGTGTTTCTGGCCATGGCCGCGATCGGGATTGGCGGGGTCTCGTTCGCCCAGACGCCGCCGATGAGCCGGCTCCGCGGGACGATCGAAGCGGTGGACGGATCGTCCGTGCATGTGACGACCCGCGGCGGCGAGCTTGTGACGATGAAGCTGGCGTCCGATGCCGGCTGCACACTGATCGCACCGATCTCTGTGGAGGCGATCAAGCCGGGCTCGTTTATTGGCACCGCTGCGGTCACTCAGACAGACGGGACATTGAAGGCATTGGAAATCCAGGTTTTTCCGGAATCTATGCGCGGGATTGGCGAAGGTCACCGGCCATGGGATCTGGGCATCGGCAGCACTATGACCAACGGCACGGTCGGGGATTTGAAGGTCAGCGACGGGCGATTGCTGACGCTTGTCTATAAGGGTGGCGAGCAGAAGGTCTTCGTGCCGGAAAATGTGCCAGTGATTACCTACGAACCGACGACGTGCGAGGCGTTGAAGAAAGGCGCGCACATCATCGCTTTCGTGGCCAAGGGCGAAGACGGGGCGCTGACCGCGATGCGCATTGGCGTGGGCAAGGATGGACTTGTGCCGCCGATGTAAGGAAAATTCGTAGCCGGGCGCCATTAACGGCCGCGCCGTCGCCACAGGCAGGACGGGCCGGATGTCCGCAAACCGCGGGCAAAGACCGAAAATAACGGCGCGGCGTTTATCGTTTATTAACCAATTCTCGATAGGACGGTCACTGGCACGTCCGAAAGGGATAATTCAAGTGAGGTTTCTCGGCAATCTGAAACTCGGCACCAAGATGGCCCTGCTGTTAGGTCTGTTCGTGGTCGGCATGGTGGCTATGGGCACGATCGGCGGAAATACCCTGTATGAACGCATGCGCGATGACCGGATCGACAAATTGCGCGCCATCGTCAGCTCTGGCCTGACGCTCGCCACGGGCCTGGAGGAAAGGGTGGCCGCGCATGAGATCAGCCGGCAGGAAGCGCTGGAGGAATTCCATCGCGACATCCGGGCACTACGTTACGATAATGGAACGGGATACCTGGGGGCTTTGGACGCGACCACCGGAACGACGCTGATGCATGGCGTCAATGCCAAACTGGAAAATACGCCCCAGGCACTGGATGTCGCATCCGGCCAGCCGATCGGCAGCCTGATCGTCGCCGCCCTTCAGCCGTCGGGCCACGGTGTCGCCAGCTATATGTTCCCCAGGCCGGGCCAGACAAAACCGTTACGGAAAGTCGTCGCAGCCAGCCTGTTCCGGCCATGGAACATGGTATTTTTCGCCGGAGATTACACCGATGACCTGGACGAAGCATTCGATGCCTCGGTGCTGCGGATGGCGGTGTTCGGCTGTGCGATCATGCTGCTGACCATGGCGGCGGTCTGGCTGATCAACCGCGACATCGCTTCATCGCTTGGCGCGCTGAAACTGGCGATGGGCAAACTGGCGAAAGGCGATCTGGCAACCTTGGTCCCCGGCACGGACCGGCGCGACGAAATCGGCGAAATGGCCGCCACGGTTCTGGTATTCAAGGCCAATATGACCGAAACCGAACGCCTGCGGATGGAACAGGATACAGCCAAGCAACAAGCAGCCATGGCACAGAAAGCAATGCTGGCGCGCATGGCTGACGGGTTCGAAACCAAGATCGTTCATCTCGTCGGCCAGTTATCCACCGGATCGGCCGCCCTGGAATCCACCGCCCGGTCGTTGACCGCCTCGGCCGGAGAGGGCAACCGTCAGGCCGCCACCGTCGCCTCGGCAGCGGAAGAAGCCAGCGGCGGATTACAGACGGTGGCATCCGCGAGCGAGGAACTCAGCGCCTCGATCGGCGAAATCAGCCGCCAGGTTGCGCAATCGTCCAAAATCACCGCCCGCGCGGTGGCCGACGCCAAACGCACCGACACCATTGTCCGCGCACTGGCCGAAGGCGCGGAGAAAATCGGGGCAGTCGTCGGACTGATCACCAACATCGCCAGTCAAACCAATCTTCTGGCGTTGAATGCCACGATCGAGGCCGCGCGCGCGGGCGATGCCGGCAAGGGCTTCGCTGTTGTGGCGTCAGAGGTCAAAAGTCTCGCCAACCAGACCGGCAAGGCAACCGAGGAAATCGGCGCCCAGATCAACCAGATCCAATCCGACACCAAGGAAGCCGTCGAGGCGATCCGGGGCATCGCGGCCACGATCGGCGAGGTAAGCATGATCGCATCCGCCATCGCCGCCGCCGTCGAACAACAGGGTGCGGCCACGTCGGAAATCGCCCGCACCGTGCAGCAAACGGCCCATGCCGCACAGGACGTCACCACCGGGATCGGCGGGGTCAGCCAGACCACCAGCGAAACCGGCTCCGCGGCCGGCCTGCTGCTGAGTTCGGCGTCGGAACTGTTCAAGCAGGCGGACCTGTTGTCGAGCGAGGCCACCACCTTCGTGGCCGGAGTCAGAGCCGCCTAAGCAGGGAAAGGGTCAGATCGAGTAGTTGAAGGACTGATAGGCCAGATCGCTCAAGGTCTGGTCCATCGAGTTCGACGGCACATCGTTCTCCACGATCCGCATCACCTTCGCCGGGACCCCGGCGACGGTGGCGTGGGGCGGAACCGCCTTCAATACCACCGAACCGGCGGCAACGCGCGCGTGTTCTCCAACCTCGATATTGCCCAGTATCGCCGCACCCGCACCAATCACCACGCCGCGTCGGATTTTCGGATGCCGGTCGCCCGATTCCTTGCCGCTGCCGCCCAGGGTGACGTGATGCAGCATCGACACGTCGTCGCCAACCTCCGCCGTTTCCCCCACCACCAGCCCGGTGGCATGGTCCAGGAAGATGCCGTGCCCGAATTTAGCCGCCGGATGAATATCGGTCTGGAACACCTCCGACGAACGGCTTTGCAGATACAGCGCGAAATCCCGCTCCCCATGGTGCCAAAGCCAGTGGTTCAGACGGTGCGTCTGAATCGCGTGAAATCCCTTGAAATACAGGAACGGCTCCATCAGCCGCGTGCAGGCCGGATCGCGATCCAGCACGGCGGAGATGTCAGCCTTCGCCGCCTCAACCAGACAGGCATCGTCCTCCGCCGCCTTGGCGAACGCCTGCACGATCAGCGGGAGGGAGATCGTGTCGTTCTTCAACCGCGCCGCGACCCGATGAAACACCGCCGCCTCGAAGCTCGGTTGGTTTAGAATCGAATCAAAAAACAAGGACGCGAGCTTCGGCTCGCGCCGATACGCGTCCTCGGCTTCCTGACGCAGGCGTGCCCACAGCGCGTCGGTGACGGCGGAGGCCTGGTCTGGATGCACAAGCATCAGATGGCACGGGCTTGGGCGCATATGGAAGTTTCCCGCGGGTTCAGTCTGTCCGGGATGGGACGGTTACCGATACATGTTCGGATGAGGGGGGGCTTCGTCAACTCCCCCAATGTCACTTTTTTCATGATAGTTTTAGTTTTAGCCGCTTTAAGGCCGTATCTGCCGCTCCGACTGCGCGTTGATCACTGCCCCGAACAGCGCGACGAAGGCGGACAGATACAGCCACGTCAGCATGACCACGACCCCACCGAGGGATCCGTAGGTTCGGTCGTAGCTGTTGAAATACGCCACATAGACGCTGAAGCCGATCGACCCGAGCAGCCACAGGAATGTGGCCACCACGGCACCCGGCGACACCCAGCGCCATTGGGGGGTACGCCGGTTCGGCGCGTAGCGGTAAAGCATTGCCAGACCCGTCATCACGACCACGATCAGCAGCGGCCATTCCAGCACCAGCACCAGCCATTGGGTCGAACTGGCCAGGCCGACGAACTGCAGTACAGCCGGCAATATCGCGACCAAGGCGATAATCACGGTCCCGCCGATCAGCGTCAGGATGGTCAGCATGATGGCCACCGCATTCAGTTTGACGAACCCCCGGGTCTCTTTCTGGTCATAGGCGATGTCGAGGGCATTAATCAGGCCGCTCATGCCGCGCGATGCACTCCAGAGTGCGAACACCAACGCCGCTGCTGCGCTGATACTCAATGACCCCTGCGAGGCGGCGATCAGACTGTGCAGTTCCGCCGCGATCATTCGCGTGATCTCGGGCGGCAGCACATGCGACAGCGCCTCCACCTGCTGTTCGACCTGGACCGGGTTCAGCAGCAGTCCGTAGAGCGAGACAAATGCGGCAAGCCCCGGAAACAAGGCCAGCAGGATGGCGTAAGTAACCCCACCGGACACCAGGAAGATGTTGTTGTTGTTCACCTCGTGCCAGGACCGGAGCAGAATGTCCTTCCATCCGAGCATGGGAATTTGATGGGGTGAGGTCGCCGTGCGCCCGCGGCTGAGGTGCGGCGGCAACGGGTCGCCGTCCGGGCCTTGAACCAGCAAGTGCAGATCGCGCTTCAACTCCGTCAGCTTGGTCGGCTCGCTCATCTGGATGCGTCTTTCCGGGAACTGGACAGCATCGGGTTCAACGTGACGGCCCTTCGTGCGGTTGCAGCAAGTCGGGACCGTCGTTGCGCACGTTGCCGACCCGCTTATCCACCGGCCATATCTTCAAAATTCCCTCCGGCGCCGGGTGCAGCAGGCTGGCTGGATCGGCTTCGGTTTCGCCCAGCCAACCGGCCCAGCCGGCCTGTTCCAGAACCACCGGCATACGGTCGTGCAACACCGCCATTTGGGCATTCGCGGCGGTCGTCAGGATGGCAAAGCCGCGGACGATCCCGCCGTCCGGCCCGCGCCAGCCCTCCCAAATGCCCGCGAACGCCAGCGGATCGCCGTCCGCGCGGGCGATCGCATAGGGTGCTTTGCCATGCGGACCTGTGTGCCATTCGTAGAAAGCCGCCGCCGGCACGATGCAGCGCCGCCTGGCGAAGGCGTTACGGAACATGCCCGATGACGCGACGGTCTCGGAGCGCGCATTCACCGGACGCCGGGCCTCTTTCAAGGTTTGGGTGTAGGCGGGAATGAAGCCCCAGGTCAGAACGTCCAGGTGACGCTCCCCGGTTTCTGGATGCCGCCGCACGACGGGGGCATCCATCGTCGGCGCCATGTTCCATGTGGGCTTCGAATTGGGGAGCGGATTCTTCGTGCCGAACAGGCGGGCGATCAGGTCGGGCGGCAGGAAACTGGCATAACGTCCACACATTCACCGGAGATTGCGCGCAACCCCGCGATCCGAAAAGCCCGTCATTCTTCGATACATTGCACCGGCTAGGATCGGCGCGTTGCGTCACGAAGGAGGCTCTGTTGCGACGTTTCGTTTCCATCCTGCTGCTGCTCGGTGTCGCCATGTCGGCGGCCGGCTGTGTTGTCGAGGAACCCGGCCCGGGCCCGGGCCATGAACGTTGGTGCTTCTGGCATCCATACCGCTGCCGCTAGGCAAGCAGGCTAAACGCGAGGTCGGGCCGGTCGGAGATCAGCCCGTCCACCCCCCAGTCCATCAGCCGGCGCATGTCCGCCGGCTGGTTCACGGTCCAGGGCAGGACCGAAAGACCCAGCGCATGGGCCTCCAGGACCTGGTCACGCGTCAGGTTTGCGTAATCGGGCGCCCAAACCGGCCCGCCCTGTGCGGCGACGGCAGCCGGCACCGACGGCAGAGGTTCCGCCCCATCCCACCACAGGGCGGCATTCAGCACCGTTTCCGGCCGGGTGAGCCAGGCCAGCCGCACGTCGGGCCGGATGCGCCGGATATGACGTTGCACCCGCCAGTCGAACGCCTCGACCAGGACACGGTCGATAGCTTTGGCTTCGTCGATCGCGGTCAGCGTGGCCTCGGCCAGCGCCATCGGCGTGGCGGTCCATGCTTGGTGCGCCGGGTCGGTCTTGATCTCGATGGTGAAGCAGGCGTGCGGCAGGGCGTTCAGAACGGCCGCCAAAGTGGGAATGCGGGCGCCGTCATGCGGCCGCTGGTCCGCGAACAACCCGGCGGCGCGGGAGCCGGGGCGCAACCGCCCCACATCGTAAGTTTGCAGTTCCGCCAAGGTCAGCGACCACACCGCCGGTCCGGGTTCCGTCAGCCAGAGCCCGCCCGGGCCGCGCACGATTTCCGGATTCAGCAGCGGATCGTGAACGACAACCGAAACCCCATCGGCGGTCATGCCGACATCCAGTTCGAATACGCCAACCCCCAGTGCAGCGGCCGCGAGAAAGCCCTCCAGCGTGTTTTCCGGGAACAGGCCACGGGCGCCGCGATGCCCCTGGATATCGAATACGCGCGTCATGGCAACCGGAACTGGCCCAACCGCGGCAACCCGCCCCTACGCCCCGGCATTAACCCGCGCGCCCGCATGAAAATGCGCATAAACCCGGTTGGCGGTTTCCCGGCTGATTCCCGGCGCCGCCTCCAGATCCGCCAGACCGGCCATCTTCACTCCCCTCGCCGACCCGAAATGGTTCAGCAGCGCGCGCTTCCGAGCGGGACCGATGCCTTCGATCTCGTCGAGTTCGCTTTGGGTGATGGCCTTGGACCGCCCAGCGCGGTGCGTAGTGATGGCGAAGCGATGCGCTTCATCGCGCAGCCGTTGCAGGAAGTACAGCACCGGATCCTGCGGCGGCAGTTGGAACGGCTCCATGCCTTCGGTATGCAGCCATTCGCGGCCGGCGTTGCGGTCCGGCCCCTTGGCGATCGCGACCAGCGCCACGTCATGCACGCCCAAATCGTTCAGAATGTCCCGCACCGCCGACAACTGGCCCGCCCCGCCATCGATCAGCAGCAGATCCGGCCAATCCGTGGCCGCATCGTTCTCCGCCCGCTCTTTCAGCGCCCGTCCGAAGCGGCGTTGCAGCATCTCCCGCATCATGGCGAAATCGTCGCCGGGCGCCATCGGGCCGCGGATGCCGTATTTGCGATAGGCGCCCTTCATGAAGCCCTCGGCCCCCGCCACGATCATCACGCCATAAGGGTTGGTGCCCATGATGTGGGAGTTGTCGTAAACCTCGATGCGCTGCGGCGTCGATGGCAGCTTGAACAGCTCTGCGACCCCTTGCAGCAGTTTCCCCTGACCGGCGGTTTCCGCCAGTTTGCGCTCCAAAGCCTCGCGGGCGTTGGTTTCCGCGTGCTGGACCACGGCCAGTTTCTCGCCGCGCTGCGGACGGGCGATCTCCACCTTGCGTCCGGCCTTCAGCGACAGCGCCTCGGCGATCAGATCCCGTTCGGTCAGTTCCTGGTTGACCAGCAGCAATGGCGGCGGCGGCTTGTCGTCGTAGAACTGCCCGATGAAGGCGGCCAGCACCTCGGGGCCTTCCTCGGCCTTGGTATGGGTCGGATAGAACGCGCGGTTGCCGTTGTTGCGCCCGCCACGGACGAAGAACACCTGAACGCAGGTCTGGCCGGCGATCTGCCAGGCAACGATCACATCCGCATCCGTCAGGCTGGCCGGGTTGATGACGCTGCTGCCCTGCACGAAAGTCAGGCCGCGCAGGCGGTCGCGAACGGCGGCGGCGCGCTCGAACTCCAGCGCCTCGGCCGCCTGCTCCATTTCCGTGGCAAGCTCTTTCTGCACCGTCGTCGCCTTGCCCGACAGGAACGCCTTGGCCTGGCCCACCAGCTTGCCGTACACCTCATCATCGACGCGCCCGACGCACGGGGCGGAGCAGCGTTTGATTTGCAGCAACAGGCACGGCCGGGTGCGGCTGGCGAACACCGAGTCGGTGCAGGACCGCAGCAGGAAGACCCGCTGCATGGCGGTAACGGTCTGATTCACCGCCCAGGCGGAGGCGAAAGGCCCCCAGTAACTGGCTTTCCGCACATGTGCGCCGCGATGCTTGGAGATTTGCGGAAACGGGTGGTCCTCGGTCAGCATCAGCCACGGATAGGATTTGTCGTCCCGCAGCACGATGTTGAAGCGCGGCTTCAACCTCTTGATGAGATTGGCTTCCAGCAGAAGCGCTTCGGCTTCCGTGTGGGTGGTGATCGTCTCCATCGACACGGTTTCGGACACCATGCGGCGAAGCCGTTCCGGCAGGCGCCCGATCTGGGTGTAGGAGGTCACCCGCCGCTTCAGGTTGCGCGCCTTACCGACGTACAGCGCATCGCCGTTGGCATCCAGCATCCGGTACACGCCGGGACTGAACGGGATGTTAACCAGCGCGGCCTCGATGACCGCGACGCCTTTGGCGATAATCGTCACTTGCCTGTATCCCGCGCCCGGCCGACCGGCCGGCGTCCCGTCTTATCGCACGTCTGTCGGCACAACACTGATGCTGTTGAAGGGCGAGCCGTTAATCAGTTTGGTGCTGACCACGGTGTAAATCAGCACATGCTTTTCCGTGTCCAGCGAACGGTGGATCTGAAACGTCTTGAAGAACAGCGACGCCTGCGAAAACCCGATGACCTCGGTCTTCGGCAGCGACGCCGGCATCGTCACCGGTCCCACCGCCCGGCACGCGATCGAAAACCGGCTCGGATCCTCCGCGAATCCCAGTCCACCCTTGATCCCGCCGGTTTCGGCACGGGACATATAGCAGGAGACATTGCCGACACGGGGATCGTCGTAGCGTTCGACCACGATCTTGTCGTCCGGCCCCAGCCAGCGGAAATTGGTGTTGATGGAATCGACCCGGGTTTGCGCGAAGGCCGGCGCGGCAGCCAGACCCAGCACAAGGGCAAGAAGGACTTTACGCATCAGATTGTATGCTCCCGCAGACGTTGCGCCAGTTGTACCAGGATCGCCGCGGTGGCGCCCCAGATGAAATGATCCGGATGCGGCCAAACCCAGTATTCCCGCCAGACGCCCTTCACATGCTGGCGCTGACGCCGAGGCGCGTCGGGGTCCAGCAACACGCGCATCGGCAGCTCGAAGATCGATTCCACCTCATGCGCCGACAATGCGTAGGTCAGTGCGGGCGGAATCACCGACAGGATCGGCGTGATGCGATAGCCGGTGCCGGTGATGTGGTCGGTCAGGCGCCCCAGAACCTGCACCGCTTCCGGCGGCAGGCCGATTTCCTCATGCGCCTCCCGCAGCGCGGCGGCTTCCGGGCCGCTGTCCTCGGGATCGATCCGCCCGCCGGGAAAACTGACCTGGCCGGCATGGGCGCTTAGATGCGACGTACGCTTGGTCAGCAGTATCCCGGGTTCGCCGCCGAGAACGACCGGCACAAGCACGGCCGCCGGAATGGGCGGCTTGCTGAGGGCCGACACGATTTCATCGCCGAAAACCGGGTCGGCGTTGGGCAGCCTGGACGCGACGCCGGCCAACCGTAACCGCAGCGCGGCGGGCGTCACGCCGCATTGGGCGGCAGTTCGCCCAGCGAGTAGAATTGACCCAGGCTCCATACGCCCAGCATACGCTTGCCGCCGACCCATTCGGGCACCGCCAGGGCGACCAGTTCGTAATAGGTGGCGCGGTTGATCCGCGCCTCGATCGGCAGATGGCCCGCGCCGGGGCGAACCAGAATATAGGGGGTCGGCTCGCAGGTCAGGATGTCGTGCGCAACGCGGATGGGATGGTCGGGGCCGGCCGTCACCACTTCATCAATGTTCGTGCGGAACGACAGCGTCTGATGGCGGCCGTCGCCGGTCCAATCGAGTTCGACCGCGACGAACGGAACGTCCTCGACCTCGATCCGGCCGCGTTCGGCTGGGGTTTGCAGCCACCAGCTTCCGTCGCCCTCGCGGCGCAACACGCTGGAAAACAGGCAAACCAGCTCCTTGCGGTTGATCGGGCTGCCGCGATACAGCCAGGTGCCATCGCGCTTGATGACAAACGGCAGGTCGCCGCATTCGGTGGGGACACGGGCAGGCCGGGCCCCGGCGAGTCGGGCGGTACAGCCAGCGAGCACGGTGTCCGCCGACGGCGCGGCCTGCACGGCCATATCGTTGGGCGGTCCTGCCCCGTTCACCCGCGGCCCCCGTTCACGAACATGTCTCCATCGACCCATCTCCATCGGAAGCAAAACTTCCTTACAGAGGCGGGATATAGGTAGCATCCCCCCGTCCGTGAAAGAGCCTATATGATGGCATGGACGCAAACGCGAAGGGTGATACCCGTATGTCGGGCGGTATGGCTGGTACGACACAGATGAATGCAGGCCGAATGGCGCCGATCGACGACGATCCGGCGAAGGTTCTGGCTGCCATCGACACGATCGGCGCACGGATCGCGCAGGCGCGCGCCGCGATCGGACGGGTGATTTTCGGGCAGGACGAAGTGATCGATCAGACGCTGATCACTTTGTTGTCTGGTGGCCATGTCCTGCTGGTCGGCGTGCCGGGGCTTGGCAAAAGCCGCCTGGTGGAAACGCTGGGCGTGGTCATGGGGCTGGCGACGAAACGCATCCAGTTCACCCCGGACCTGATGCCGGCCGATATCGTGGGCAGCGAGGTGCTGGACGAGGCCGAGGGCAAGCGGGCGTTCCGCTTCGTTCCCGGCCCGGTGTTCTGCCAGTTGCTGATGGCCGACGAGATCAACCGGGCAAGCCCGCGCACCCAGTCGGCGCTGCTGCAGGCCATGCAGGAACAGCGGGTGGCGATCGGCGGCGTCGAGCATCCGCTGCCGGCCCCGTTCCACGTCCTGGCGACACAAAATCCGCTGGAGCAGGAGGGAACCTATCCCCTGCCGGAAGCGCAGCTCGACCGCTTTCTGATGGAGATCGACGTCACCTACCCGGATCGCGACGCCGAACGGGCGATGCTGCTGGCGACAACCGGGGCCTACGACGAAAAGCCGGCGAAGGCGCTGTCGGCGGACGAGTTGATGACGGCGCAGGCCCTGGTGCGGCGGCTGCCGTTGGGCGGTTCGGTGGTGGAAGCAATCCTGTCCCTGGTGCGCGGCTGCCGCCCGGAAACCCCCGGCGATGAGATCGTCCGGCGGCAGGTCGCCTGGGGTCCGGGACCGCGGGCCGCGCAGGCGCTGATGTTGGCGACCCGCGCCCGGGCCTTGATGGACGGCCGTCTCTCGCCCAGCATCGACGATGTCGCTGCCCTCGCCCGGCCAGTGCTGCGGCACAGAATGGCGCTGAATTTCTCCGCTCGGGCGGATGGGGGGGTCCTGGCGGACGTGATAGACCGGCTGGTAGGCAAGATTGGTTAGGACGGCGCCGAACGGGCACCGCCCCGGCACCGCCTGTCATGGCGGGGACCGAACAACGACCGTTGAGCATCCATGACCCAAACCCCAGCCGATACCTTGGCCGCCGAAGCCCTCGGCGCCCGGCTTCCGCCGTTGCTGGTGGCGGCCGGCCGTGTGGCGTCCACCGTGGCGCAAGGGGTGCATGGACGCCGGCGCGTCGGTCAGGGCGACAGCTTCTGGCAGTTCCGCCGCTTCGTGACGGGCGATCCGCTGTCCCGGATCGACTGGCGGCAGTCGGCGAAATCGGGCCGCGACGCACCGGACGGCTGGTTTATCCGCGAAACCGAATGGGAGGCGGCGCAGACCGTTTGTCTGTGGCGCGACGCCTCTGCCTCGATGCGCTGGCGATCGCGCGGGGTTCCGGTGGAAAAGCGGGACCGGGCGAATCTGCTGTTGCTGTCTCTGGCTTCGCTGCTGCTTCGTGGCGGCGAAAGAATCATCATGATGCAGGAGGACGCTCGGCCGGTCACAAACCGGTCTGGACTGGAACGGTTGGCGGCGGTCCTGGATAGCGGGTTCGGCACCGATGGCCTGCCCGGCAACGTCCGGCTGCCGAGGCATGGGACAGCGGTGCTGTTCAGCGATTTCCTGACGCCACTCGACGATATTCAGGCGCTGATCGCCGGCTTCGCCGCCGTGCCGGTGACGGGATATCTAATGCAGATCCTGGACCCGGCCGAAACCGACCTGCCCTATCGCGGCCGCGTCCGCTTCCGTGGTCTGGAAAGCGAGCGCGAGGCCATGATTCCGCGGGTGGAATCCGTTCGATCGGCCTATGCCGAACGCCTGAAGGCCCACCAGGACAGTATCGCCGCGATCTGTTCGGCGGCCGGATTCGGCTTCGGCGTTCACCGCACCGATCACCCGCCGGAGACGGCCTTGCTGACCCTGTATCAGGCACTGACGGCACGATGATTTTCGTCGCACCCTGGCTACTGGCCGGGCTGGCGGCTTTGCCGCTGGTGTGGTGGCTGCTGCGGGTCACCCCCCCTGCCCCAAAGTCGGAGAGTTTCCCCGCGATCCGCTTTCTGCTGGGCCTGAACGCGACCGAGGAAACGCCCGCGCGCACCCCCTGGTGGCTGATGGCACTGCGTCTGCTGACCGCCGCCCTGGCGATCGTGGCACTCGCCCGGCCGGTGCTCGACGCCGGAACCGCGCTGACGGGCAAGGGGCCGGTGTTGCTGGTGCTGGATAATGGCTGGGCGGCGGCGGATGGCTGGGTGCGCCGGACAGACGCCGCCGGGGCGTTGCTGGATCGCGTGGAGCGGGCCAACCGCAAGGCCGCGCTGTTACTGACGGCGCAGGACGGCAGCGGCGCCCCGATCAGGGTATCGGCCACGATGCCTGTCGCCGATCTTAGGGCGCGGCTGGTGGCGTTGCAGCCACAGCCCTGGCCCTCCGACCGCGACGCGTCGGCCGATGCGATTGCCGGCTGGCATGATCGGCAGGGCGCATCCGCGCTCTATGTCCCGGACGGCCTGACCGATGGGGACGGCATAGACCGTTTCGCCAACGCCATGCGTTCGGTGGGCCCGGTGACCGAGGTATGCTGCGACATCGCCTCCGCAACGCTGTTGTTGCCGCCGGTCAGCGAGGCGGATCGGCTGATCGCCCGGGTCGCCCTGGTACCCAGGGCGGTGGCGGCGCACGTCGGCGTGCTGGCCCAAAGCGGCGATGGGCGGACGCTGGCGCGAACCGAAATCGCCATCCCGGCGGGCGCCGGAGAAGCCTCCGGGCCGATCCTGCTGCCCCCGGAACTGCGCAACCGGCTGACGCGGCTGGTGCTGGAAGGGCCACCCGGCGCGGGGTCGGTCGTGTTGCTGGACGAACGGTGGCGGCGCCGCCCGGTGGGGCTGCTGTCGGGCGATCTCGCGACCGCCGATACCCCGTTTACCGGGTCGATCTACTTCCTGAAACGGGCGCTGCAACCGTTCACCGAACTGCGGCAGGGCGATGCGGCCACGCTGCTGAAGCGCGACATTTCGGTGCTGATCCTGGCCGATCGGCCGCTGACGGCCGGCCCTGAACGGGACGCGCTTCAGGCATGGGTGCGCAAGGGCGGGCTGTTGATCCGGTTTGCCGGCCCGCGAACCGCCGAAGCCGCGGCCAACGATACGGATACGATGCTGCCGGTGAAGTTGCTGGCCGGCGACCGCCAGCTTGGTGGGGCGATGTCATGGAGCAAACCAGTCGGACTCGCCCCGTTCGCCGCCGGGTCGCCGTTCGCCGGGCTTGCGGTACCGGCAGAGGTTAAGGTCACAAGGCAAGTGCTGGCGGAACCAGCGGCCGATCTGGCGTCGCGGACAACCGCGGCGCTGGAAGACGGCACGCCGCTGGTGACCGAAGTCCCGGATGGCGCGGGACGGGTTGTGCTGTTCCATGTCACCGCCAATGCGGACTGGTCCAGCCTGCCGATGTCGGGTCTGTTCGTGGATATGCTGCGGCGGCTGGTCGATCTGTCGGTCGGAGTGGCCAGCCCGCCGGGCTCCAGCATGCTCGCCCCGGTGGAGACGATGGATGGCTTCGGAACGCTGGGCCAGCCGCCGCCCGCCGCCGTCGGTCTGCGCGCCGACACATTCGCCTCCACGCCGGTTTCGCCGCACCATCCGCCGGGGCTGTATGGGCCGGAGAACGGCAGGCAGGTGTTGAACCTGGCCGCGCGGATCGCCGAACCGCAAGCCGCCCCGCCGATTGCCGGTGCGACATTGGAAACGTCGCGGGGTTCGTCCCGGGAGCGGGCCTTGGGGGCGCCGCTGCTGGCGTTGGCCTTCGTGCTGTTGTGTGTGGACATGGTCCTGTCCCTGGGGCTGCGCGGGCTGTTGCGGTCCCGGGTCGCGGCGATGGTCGCGCTGCTGCTGCTGACGACCACGGCTTCCCGGGCGCTGGAAGCCAGTCCCAGTCCGGCGACCGACACAAGGTTAGGATATATCGTGTCCGGCGACAGCACCGTGGACAATATCGCCAAAGCCGGGTTGGAGGGGCTGTCGGAATTCGTCAATCGCCGCACCGCCGCCACGCTGTTCGAGCCGGACGCGGTGACGCCGGGCGAAACCGACCTCAGTCTTTACCCCTTGCTTTACTGGCCGATCGCTGCCGACGCACCCGACCTGACACCGGCACAGATCGCCGCGCTGAACGACTACATGAGCCGCGGCGGCATCGTGCTGATCGACACCCGCGATTCCGGATCGGGCGCCGGCTTCGCCCCGGGCACCGAGGAGGCACTGCAACGGATCGGCCGAGCGTTGAACATCCCGCCGCTGGCGCCGCTGACCAGCGAGCATGTGCTGGCGCGGTCGTTCTACCTGCTGTCGGATTTTCCCGGCCGGTTTACCGGCGGCACGGTCTGGGTCCAGCGCGATCAGGACCGGGCGAACGACAGCGTCAGCCCGGCGATCGTCGGCGGCAACGACTGGGCGGCCGCGTGGGCCATCGGCCCCGACGGCGACAACCCCTATGCCGTATTGCCCGGCGGGCAGCGTCAGCGCCTGCTGGCTTATCGTTTCGGACTTAACCTTGTGATGTATGCGCTGACCGGAAACTACAAGGGCGACCAGGTCCATGTGCCCGCCATCTTGCAGCGGCTGGGACAATAGATGCGCCCCGAACAGGCGATCGCCGCGATCCGCTTCGACCCGCTGCTGCCGGTGTGGCTGCTGGTCCTGCTGGGCGCGGCGTCGTTGGCCGTTGTCGGGTTGGGTCTGTTGCGCGGTGCCAAGGGCGCCCTGTGGCGCCTGGGCGCGTTCTCGGTGCTGCTGATCTGGCTGACCGGGCCGCGTTTGGTGCAAGAATCGCGCACCGCATTGCGCGATATCGGGCTTCTGGTGGTGGACCGGTCGGCATCGATGCAGGTTGGCGATCGGGAGCGTTTGGCCGAGGCCGCGCGTCAGGCGATCCAGGCGCAGGCAGCCTCGATGCCGGACCTGGAACTCCGCACCGTCACTGTGCCGGAAGCCGGCAACGCCGGCACGCGGCTGTTCGATGCCATAGACCGGGCGCTGGCGGACATTCCGCGTTCGCGGTTCGCCGGGACGATCGCGATCACCGACGGCCAGGTGCATGACACCCCGAAGACCGCTCCCGGTGGGGCGCCGCTGAACCTGTTGCTGACCGCCAGCGGGGAGCAAACCGACCGGCGGCTGCGGGTGATCGAGGCACCGGGATACGGTATTGTCGGTAAGCCGGTGACCATCCGCCTCGCCATCGACGATCTGGGTGTCAGCGGGAACCACGGCCCCGCCACGCTGACCGTTCGCCGCGACGGACAGCCGTTCCTGACGGAAAGCGTGCCGGTCGGGGTGGAGCAGCGGATCGAAATACCGATCGCGCGCGCGGGTCCGACAGTCATCGAGATGTCCGCCAGTCCGCTGGCCGGGGAGGTGTCGCAGCTCAATAACCGGGCGGTCCTGGAGATCGACGGCGTGCGGGACCGGCTGCGGGTCCTGCTGATCTCCGGCGAGCCGCACCAGGGGGAGCGGACGTGGCGGCGGCTGCTGAAGGCCGACCCGTCGGTCGATCTGGTTCACTTCACCATTTTGCGGCCGCCGGAAAAGGACGACCGCACGCCGTTGAACGAGCTTGCGCTGATCGCCTTTCCGGTGCGGGAGTTGTTCGTCGATAAGATCGGCGAGTTCGACCTGATCATCCTGGACCGGTTCCAAAATCGCGGTCTTTTGCCCCTGCCTTATCTGGCGAATATCGCCAACCGGGTGCGAGAGGGCGGGGCGCTGCTGATGAGCGTCGGGCCGGAATTCGCCGGCCCGGCCAGCCTGGCCGCCACGCCGCTGGGATCGGTGCTGCCAGGCGGCCCGGCGCAAACCGATGCCGTCGTCGATGGCCGGTTTCGGCCCCGGGTGACCGCCTTGGGGCAGCGGCATCCGGTGACCGAGGATTTACCCGGCGCGAACAACGGCACGACGCCGCCGGAATGGGGTTCCTGGTATCGCCGCATAGAACCCGGGCCCATCGACGGGCAGGTTTTGCTGCAAACACCGGACGGCGATCCGCTGCTGGCGCTTGGCCGGGTTGGTCAGGGACGCACGGCGCTGCTGTTGTCGGACCAGATATGGCTGTGGTCGCGCGACCACCAGGGCGGCGGCCCGCAGGCGGAGTTGCTGCGCCGGATCGCCCACTGGCTGATGCAGGAACCAGAACTGGAGGAAAACGCGCTGACGGCGCGTGTCGCGGATGGACGGCTGCGGATCGAACGCAGGTCCACCGAACCGGGAGCGCCGGGCGATGTGGCGGTCACCGATCCGGACGGCCGGCGGGAAACCGTGGCCCTGCATGAAGATGCGCCGGGTCGGGCATCTGCGGTGCGGCAGGCAGCGGTTCCGGGGGTTTGGCAGGTCACGCAGGGAACTCGGTCAGCCTATGCCGCGGCCGGCGCCGCGAATCCACCCGAACTGGCGGACCTGCGGGCAACCGCCGCGATTGTCGGACCGCTGGCACGGGCCTCCGGCGGCGGAGTTCGCTGGCTGGGGGAAAACGGCGTGCCGGAACTGCGCCGCACCGAGGAAAGCCGCGCGGTATCGGGCAGTTCCCTGGTGAGTTTGCAACGGCGGCACGACCATGTGGTAACCGGTATCGCGGCTCTGGATCTGCTGCCGGGCTGGTTCTCCCTGCCCGCGGTACTGGGGCTGATGTTGTTGGCGTGGCAGCGAGAGGCACGCTAGCCAGGACCACACCGCCGCGGCGGCAGACGGATGCCCGGACCAGGGGTGGCCGGGACGAACAATCGGTAACCAAAATTGCCTTAAGACAACGGAAAAAGCCTGCTAGTGTGGGATCCGGAAGAAGGTTCCGACAATGACATCAGAACAGTCGCGGCCGCCGCCCGCGCCAACGGCGACAAACCAGCCCTGCCCAACACGGCGGCATGAAGACCGGACGCTGGTAATCAAGGGGGCGAAGATCTGCTTCGGACAAGCCGCGATCGATTGTACGGTCCTGGATGTCTCGCCGCACGGCGCCAGGGTTCGGACAGAAGTCGTGATCCCGTTGCCGGAATCGGTCATCCTCCGGTTCAATGCCGGCAGTGCATTCACGGCCAGGACGCAATGGGCGCGCGGCACCGAGGCCGGCTTCGCTTTCGAACGATCGGAACCGCTGAGCGACCCCGCCGCCGCATCCGCCGCGCAAACCGCCCTCGCCGCGTTGCCGGCAGACGATCTGCGGGTGGCGATCGGGACATTGCGGTCGATGCGCTTCTTCGACGATCCGGCGCTGGCCAAGGCAGCCGAGGACGTCGAAACCGCCTATCTGCGATTCAAAGCCTCGTTGCAGACCAGGATCGGATATTCCGGCCTGTAGCGTCCGCTATTCAGGCCGCAACCGCCCCGAAGCCTGGCGAATCCCCAGTTGCAGCGCGGCGGTGAATGCCTTGATGCGCGGTGTGTTTCGCATGTCACCATGCACACCCAGCCACAAATCGCGCGCCCGCGGCGGGTCGGCCACCGGGACACGCACCAGCCCGGGATCGCCATCGCCAAGATAGCGCGCAAGGCAGGCGAATCCCATGCCGTCGCGTGCAGCCGCCCGCTGGATCAAGCGGCTGTTGCTGGCCAAGGCAACAGCCGCGTTGGGTGCGAGACCGCGCAACCAGCGCATCTCCGGCGTGTCCAACAGATCCGGCTCGGTCTGGATCAGGGCATGCCCCAGGCCGCCTTGTGTCCAATCGGGCATGCCGAACCGCTTCAGATAGGCGGGTGCGGCGTAAAGGTCATAGGCAACCTCCGCGACCTTGCGGGCATACAGATCCGGCTGGGTGAAAGCCGCCATCCGCAGCGCGACATCCGCCTCCCGCCGGGTCAGGTTCAACGACCGGGGCGCGGCCACGATTTCAACCTGTACATCCGGATGGGTTGCCCTGAAAGTCGCGACAATCGGGCACAAAATCTCCACGGCCAGCGATTCGAGCGTGGTCAGCCGCACCGTGCCTTCCAGCCGTGGATCCTTGCCGGCGATCAGGCGATCGACCGCGCAGGTTTCCGCCTCGATCCGCTCGACATTGGCCAGAACCGCCTCGCCTGGTTCGGTCAGGACGTAGCCCGATGGTGTCTTATGCAACAGCACGACACCCGCCCGCCGTTCCAGCGCCTCCAGCCGGCGCCCCATGGTCGGCTGCTGAACCCCCAGCGCCCGGGCGGCGCCGGAAAGCGTGCGATGGCGCGCGATCATCAGAAATGTTCGCAGATCGTCCCAGTCCAACATGGAAGGCGCCTCGTCCCATACGGTTGTGCATAGGGCTTCTACACCTTTCGCCAAGTGCATGCCGATGGAGGAAAGCCCAATCTGCTATTATCAAACTTTTTTAGGACCAAATCCATGATCGACCAACGCACGGCCCCCTATGCCGCGACATTGCTGCGCCTGACCTTGGGCGCCGCCTTCCTGGCCCATGCCGGGCTGAAAATTTTCGTATTCACCCCCGCCGGAACCGCACATTTCTTCGAAAGCGTCGGCGTGCCTGGCTTCGTCGCCTATCTGACCATGCTGGCCGAGGTTGTCGGCGGACTGGCACTGATCGCCGGACTTTACACCCGGATCGTGGCACTGGCACTGACCCCCGTCCTGATCGGTGCCATCGTCACCGTGCATGGGCATAACGGCTTCTTCTTCAACAACCCCAACGGCGGCTGGGAATATCCGGCGTTCTGGATCGTCGCACTGGTCGTCCAGGCGCTGCTCGGCAGCGGCGCTTATGCGGCCGGTTCGTCAGGCAACAGCGGAACCCGCGCCTGATCGGTCGCCCGCCGCGGGCGAACGCCCGGCTATAACGCCGCGGGCGAACGCCCGACGATAATACCGTAAGACACACGAGGCCGAACCATGTTCCCCGCCCTGTTCCTCAGCCACGGCTCCCCGATGATGGCCCTGACCGACTCGCCCTCTCGCGATTTCATGCTCGGGCTGGGGCGGGAACTTGGAAAGCCCGATGCGATCCTGGTGGCGTCGGCGCATTGGGAGACGCGGATTCCCGCGTTGAACAAAGTCGAACGCAACACCACGATCCATGACTTCTACGGCTTCCCGCCGGAACTGTTCGCGATGCGCTACGACGCACCCGGCGCCCCGGCGCTGGCCGACAAAGCCGCCGGGCTGCTGCGGGACGCCGGCCTGGAAACCGGTATCGACACGCAACGCGGGCTGGATCACGGGGCATGGGTGCCGTTGACGCTGATGTATCCCGACGCGGATATCCCCGTGGTGCAAGTGGGCATCCAATCCCAGCTTGGCCCGGACCATCACCTGCGTCTGGGTCAGGCACTGGCGCCATTGCGCGAGGACAACGTGCTGATCGTCGGATCTGGCTCGTTCACCCATAACCTGAGGTTGTTGCGCCGCGATGCGATCGATGGCCAGCAGCCGCCGGATGTCGTCGCGTTCTCGGATTGGTTCGACTCGGCGATCGCCGATGGCCGGACCGAGGATTTGCTGGAATACCGCTCCAGAGCGCCTTACGCTGAACGGCAGCATCCGACGGATGAGCATTTGCTGCCGCTGTATGTCGCGATGGGCGCCGGCGGGGCCGCGCACCGCCTTCATACCTCGGCCATGTATTCGTCTCTAAGAATGGATGCCTATTCGTTCGCATAGACTCAAGGTCCGCCAGCCCTGAAGGCTGACAACCCCGGGCACATGTTCCAAACTTCCCCGAACCGGACAGTCCGGTGGTCAAGGGGGAAACGGGATATGAAAGTCGGCTTCATCGGCGTGGGCAACATGGGTGGCCCCATGTGCCGGAACATCATTCGTAACACCAACCATGAGGTCGTCGTTTTCGACCTCAGCCCCGACGCGGTGAAAGCCTGCACCGATCTCGGCGCATCCTCCAGCACGTCGATCGCCGACGTGGCCGGACGCTGCGATGTAGTCATCACCTCCCTGCCGCTGCCGCGCATCGTGGAGGACGTAACCCTAGGCGCCGGCGGAATCGCCGAACATGCCAAACCCGGCACGACATTCATCGATCTGTCCACCAACTCGCCGGCCACCGCCAAACGCGTCGCGGCCGGGATGGCGGCCAAGGGCATTCACATGCTGGAAGCACCGGTTTCCGGCGGAACATCCCGTGCGGCAGACGGCACGATCGTCATCATGGTGGGCGGCGATACGGCGGTGTTCGAACAGAACCTGCCGCTGCTGAAGTCATTCAGCGGCGAGGTCATCCACCTGGGCGAGATCGGGTTCGGTTCCACTGCCAAGCTGATCAACAACATGCTGGCGTTCTGCAACGCCGCCGCCGCCGCCGAGGCACTGATGATCGGCAAACGCTCCGGCATCGACCTGAAGAAGCTGGATTCGGTGATCCGCAATGCCTCCGGCATGTCCAGCGCCTATGGGAACATGGCGAACAAGACCCTGGCGGGGGATTTCAAGCCGACCTTCGCGCTGGATCTGGCCCATAAGGACCTGCGTCTGGCGCTGGAAATGGCGGACGAACTGGGCGTTCCGGGCATGATCGGCCCGCAGGTGATGAACCTGATGCGGATGGCGCGCGGCATGGGCCTTGGATCGTCGGACTCGGCGGCGGTCGTGCGCGTTTATGAAACGGCGTTGGGCGAGGATATCAGGGCCTGACCCGGCGCACCGCCCGTTGTCCGATCCGGGACGCGGGCGGTGGGGGGCGCGTCGCACACAATAGTGTGGGTGGCCAGCGGGCACTGAGCAGAACAACCCCCGGTCCAAGAGGCAGCCCGTAAGCGAGGTAATGGGCGTCGCATCAGGACGTTCTGTATTTAAGACGAAGTCGATGCCGTCCGCTTCGTCGAGGTGGCCGCGGCATACCATCGGCACCCGGTCATTTTTCTATCGCATCGGAATCCCCGGTCTGATTAGATATCACAACGGCCTTATAGCGGTTTGGCCATATCTGGTTCGGCACCATACCGATCGCCCGGGCGATAATGAGCTCCAGCGAGGGCCATGACCGCTTGAGCGCCTTCCCAGCCGCCGTGGGATGATAACCGTTCACCACGGACAACCCCGCCAGCGAAAGCCCTCGCTTCTTAAGCGCCGCCTGGACGTCGGCGGGATGCCAGTCAGCGAGGTGTGAGCTCTCTTGCTTTTCTGTCTCGGTATCGTCCATTGTAGCTCGAAATTCTCCTTAGAGAATCAATCAAATGCTAAACCGCTCCAGCCATACCGGCGAAAAGCGGCGATATCCAGTGCGAAAAGTGTTGAACTGAATAATGGATCGAAACTCCATGCCAGGGGCCCGGAACGAAGACGTCAGCGCGCCAGTCTCGTTTCCCGGCGCGAACGCTGAAAAGGCGGCGTTCGTTGCCCGTCTTCAGACAATTCTGTCGCACTGGCCCAGTGTCGACCGCCTCGCCCGCGACATGGGCGTCTCGCCGTCCGCATTTCGCAAATGGCTGAAGGGAGAGGCGGAACCCAGCCGGGAACGCCTGGTGGCCTTGGCGCACGCGGCCGGGGTCGGCGTGGCATGGCTGGCAGTGGGCGCCGGACCTGAACCAAGTTTCGAACTGGTGGCCGGCACCCGGCGGCGGCGTCCCGGTGGCCGTGAAGCGGCGACCGGCGCCGCCTCGAACGATCCCGTATCGTGGCCCGGGGCATCCAAGGGTCCGCAACCGATGGCCCTGCACCAGGAATGGATACGCGCCATCCTTGGCATGGACCCGGCGAAGGTCGTGGTAGAGATCGCATCCGGCGATGCGATGGCGCCCACGATCCAGGACGGGGATTTGCTGCTGATTGCAACCGGCTGCCAGTCAACCGCCAGAAACGGGATGTACCTGCTGGAGATCGGCGATCAGCGCGAGGTGAAACGCGTTCAACGCAGGCACGATGGCGGGCTGCTGCTGATCAGCGACAACACCGCCTACCACTCTGAAACTGTTGACAAGGCCGCGGCCGGCCGAATCGCCGTCATCGGCCGGGTCGTCTGGGCTGGCGGACCGGTATAGCCGGCGCGGCGTGGTCCGCGGCAGCGGGTCCGCGCCATCAAGTCAAAAACTCCCCTTGAATGTTGCCGGCCCGGGCGCCGATGCGGCGCGCTTGTCGCACACCCCGGCTATTAAATACCTCATAGTGAGTTAATAATTGACGCGCCGCCCGGCCGTCACTATCATCCGCCAGTAACGCAGCGGAAATAACGCCGCGGACCAGGAGGAACGACGGTGAACCAAGCCGTAACCGGGCAAGGCAGCAATTCCGCCACCGTTCGACAATGCAACGAACGGATGATCCTCGGCGCCCTTCGGCGGCTGGGACAGGCGTCGAAAGCCGAACTCGCGCGTCAGGTCAACCTCACCCCGAATACCGCCGGCCAAATCGTCAGGGATCTCGAACAGCAAAATCTCGTCTGCATCGCCGGAAAACGCAGCGGTCTGCGGGGCCAGCCCGCCACATTGCTGCAACTCGATCCCGAGGGTGCATATTCCATCGGGATCGAGATCGAGCGCGGAACACTGGTCTGCCTGCTGGTCGATTTCAACGGATCGGTCCTCAAATCCCGCCGTCACCGATGGACCCTGCCGCTGCCCGCGGAGACACTGCGCATCGTCCGCGAGGACATCACGATATTGCGCCGATCGCTGCCGCCCGCCGGACAGACCCGCATCGCGGGGATCGGCCTGGCGGTGCCGGACACCTTCGCGAAATGGCAACGGACCCTGGCTCTTCCAGACGCCATCTGCACGGCGTGGGATACATTCGACTTCGCCGGCCGCCTGAGCGAGGCTCTCCGGTTGCCCGTTCTGGCCGAAAACCACGCCACCGCCGTCGCTGCCGCGGAACTGTGTCACGGGCACGGCCGCGAATTCGATGATTTCGCGGTCGTCTATATCGGCGGCGTCGTCGCCAGGGGCCTTATCCTGGATCGCGGCTTCAGGCGCGGTATCGCCGCCGGTTCGCCGGATATCATTCCCGCCGACCTCATCCGGCAGCTAGGGAACGATCGTGTCCCGCCAGCCAGCGACACGATCCCGGAGAGCGAACCGCTCGCGGGGTCGGTGGCAATCCGGGACTGGATGGAATTATGTATCGATTCCCTGATCGGCCCGCTGTTGTCGATGGCCGGCCTGCTGGACCTGCGGGCAATCGTTATCGCCGGCACCCTCCCCCGCCCCGGGCTCGACGATCTCGTCGGGCGCCTGCGGCTTCGTCTCCTCGCCAATTGGCCAGGCTGCCCGGATCTGAGAGCCGGATCGATCTCCCATAATGCCGCGAGCATTGGCGCGGCGGTATTACCCCTTCTCTGTCATTACCGGCCACGGCATGATCTGCTGTCGAAACACGAAGCAAGACGGTCAGTCCGACTGGGAGGATCATAACATGCCTGTCGATTCCGATCCGGTGCCGCGCCTGGAGATGCGCGGCATCTCAAAGACATTTCCAGGCGTCAAAGCCTTGAACGACGTTCGGCTCACAGCCCGGGGCGGAGAGGTCCTCGCACTGATGGGCGAGAACGGCGCCGGCAAGTCAACGCTTATGAAGATACTCTCCGGCGCCTATCAGGCCGATGCCGGCGGAACGCTGCTGATCGACGGCAAGCCGGTTACCATTACGGACCCGATCGCCGCCAAGCGCCACGGCATATCGATCATCTATCAGGAACTGGCGCTCGCCCCCAACCTGACGGTCGCGGAGAACATCTATCTGGGCATCGAGCCGTCCCGGCATGGCCAGGTCGATAGACCAGCGATGCGAACGGGCTGCCAGGCGGTGCTCAACCGGCTTGGGGCACCCTTCACGCCGGACACCGTCGTCGGCGGCATGTCCATCGCGGAGCAGCAACTCGTTGAAATCGCACGGGCGCTGCACGTCAATTCGAAGATTCTGGTGCTGGACGAACCGACCACGGCGCTGTCCTCGCGGGAGACGGACCGCCTGTTTGCCCTGGTCCGTCAGCTTCGCGGCGAAGGCATCGCGCTGATCTATATCAGCCATCGCATGGCAGAGGTTTACGAACTGGCCGACAGGGTGTCGGTCCTGCGCGACGGCAGCTATGTCGGCACCCTGACGCGCGAGGAACTCAGCGCCGAGGCGCTGGTGAAGATGATGGTGGGGCGCGACCTTTCCAGCTTCTACACCAAGACGCACGACCCGCATGGCAGCCGCGGTTCGGTGTTGCTGGAAGTCCGCGGCATCACCGATGGCGGCCGCCGCGTTCGCCCATGCAGCCTGAGCCTGCATCGGGGAGAGGTGCTGGGAATCGCCGGCCTGGTCGGGTCGGGACGCACCGAACTCGCCCGCTTGATCTATGGTGCCGACCCGAAGACGGCCGGCGACATCGTCCTGGACGGTCAATCGGTGGTCATCGAGGCACCCGAGGATGCGCTCGCGGTCGGGCTCGCTTATCTGACGGAAGACCGTAAGGGCCTCGGCCTGTTCCTGGATCTGTCGTGCGGCACCAACATCAATCTCGGCGTCATCGGCCGCGACGCACGAACCGGCGGTATCCTGAACCGAACAGCCTGGCGCCGCCGAGCCGATCAGGCGTTCGAGACGCTGCGGGTCAGGGCACCGAGTCCGCAGGTCACCGTGGGCAGCCTGTCCGGCGGCAACCAGCAAAAGGTCCTGCTGTCGCGTTGGCTGGAAATCGGGCCAAAGGTCCTGATCCTGGACGAACCGACCCGGGGCGTGGACATCGGCGCGAAATCCGAGATCTATCGGATCATCGACGAACTCGCCAAACGCGATATCGGCGTGATCGTCATCTCCAGCGAGCTGCCTGAAATCATCGGCGTATGCGACCGCGTGCTGGTCATGCGCGAGGGCCAGATCGCCGGCGAGGTGGGCGGCGCCGGCGGAGCGCCGGTCACGCAGGAAAACATCATGGCGTTTGGCGCCGGCATAGCGGCTTAATCCAGCCAGGCAGGGGGAAAGAACATGTCCGATACCGGCAAGAATTCATCCGCGGCTGGACCGGCGCAACCGGCCGGCGGCGCGGGACTATCGGCACGCCAACCGAGGATGCGGGCCGTGATGCAGGCATTGGGTATGCTCCCGGTGCTGTTCATCCTCGCGATCGCGTTTCATTACCTGGGCGATGAGCGGTTCCTGACAGCGCAGAACCTGTCGATCGTGGCGCAGCAGGCCGCCATTAACACAGTCCTTGGCGCCGGGATGACGTTTGTCATCCTGACCGGGGGGATCGACCTGTCGGTCGGCAGCATCCTGGCCGCATCGGCCATGTCCGCGCTGATTTTCTCCCTCGTCCCCGGCTGGGGCATGCTCGGTATTCCCGCCGCGCTGCTGACCGGGCTTGGCTTCGGCCTGATCAACGGCAGCCTGATCGCCTTCGGCAAACTGCCGCCGTTCATCGTCACATTGGGCTCGCTGACGGCGGTTCGCGGCCTCGCGCGGCTGATGGGCAACGACGCGACCGTGTTCAATCCGGACCTGCCGTTCGCCTTCATCGGCAACGCCGCGATCAAGATCGCCCCCGGCGTCCAGATACCGGTGCTGGCGGTGATCGCGATCGTCGTCATCGTCGTGTCGTGGTACGTGCTGCGCCGCACCGTGCTGGGCATCTGGATCTACGCGGTCGGCGGCAATCCGGCAGCGGCCCGGCTGTCAGGCATCAAGGTGTGGCGAATCCTGCTGTTCGTCTATTCCGTCTCCGGCATGCTCGCGGGGCTGGGCGGCGTCATGTCGGCAGCGCGGCTGTTCGCCGCCAATGGGTTGCAGCTTGGTCAAAGCTATGAACTCGACGCCATCGCCGCGGTCATCCTGGGCGGCACCAGCTTCGTGGGCGGCATCGGCTCCATCTGGGGCACGCTGATCGGCGCGCTGATCATCGCGGTGTTGTCGAACGGGCTGACCCTCGTCGGCGTCTCCGACATTTGGCAATTCATCGTCAAGGGCCTGGTCATCATCGGCGCGGTGGCGCTGGACCGCGTGCGCCTGCAAAGCAGCGCCCGGACCTGACGAGCAAGATCGGGCCGGTCACCGGCCCGCCAAGCGCCCCGGTGGGTCAGGCCTGCCCGCCGCGGTGCCAATTTGAGAGGCCGGAGGAAACAAGTCGATGTTCAAGATGTTGCTACTGGCCGGCGCGGCCATCGCCATGACGGGGGCCGCCTCGGCCAAGGATTTGAATTCGGTCGGTGTTACCGTCGGATCGCTCGGGAATCCCTACTTCGTCACCGTCGGCAAGGGGGCAACCGAGGCGGTCCATGCGATCAATCCGGCGGCGAAAGTCACGATCGCATCGGCGGACTACGACCTGAACAAGCAGTTCACCCAGATCGACAACTTCATCGCCGCCGGGGTGGATATGATCCTGGTGAACGCCGCCGATCCGCGGGCCATTGCCCCGGCGGTGAAGCGCGCCCAGGCCGCCGGGATCGTCGTCGTCGGCGTGGACGTGGCGGCAGCCGGCGCGGACGCGACGGTGCAGACCAACAACACCCAGGCCGGGGAGATTTCCTGTCAGTTCCTGGCAGACAAGATCGACCACAAGGGCAACGTGGTCATCGAGAACGGCCCCCAGGTCTCGGCCGTCATCGACCGGGTGAACGGCTGCAAGAAGGTCTTCAGCGCCTATCCGGGTATCAAAATCCTGTCGTCCGATCAGGATGGCAAGGGCTCCCGCGACGGCGGCATGAATGCGATGCAGGGGTATCTGACGCGCTTCCCCGATATCGCTGGCGTATTCGCCATCAACGACCCGCAGGCGATCGGCAGCGATCTCGCGGCTCATCAGCTGAATCGCAGCGGTATCGTCATCACGTCGGTGGACGGGGCGCCGGATATCGTCGCCGCGCTGAAGGGTCCGACCATGGTGCAGGCTTCGGCAAGCCAGGATCCGTTCGGCATGGGCAAGCTGGCCGTACAAACCGGCTATGAGATCATGCAGGGCAAAAAGCTGGCCGATCCGATGATCCTGATGCCCTCGCATCTGGTTACGCGCGAGAACGTCGGCAGCTACCCCGGCTGGACTCACTGATACCAGCCAAAGACCGGGCTGCCTCCGTGGAGGTGGCCCGGGTCCTTGCCGCTAACCCCGCACTGCTCGCTCCAGCTCTGCCTTGAACGGCGGTTCGGCACCATGGCGGGCGCATACAAGAGCGGCTGCCTGACAGGCCAACGCGGTTATCCCGCCAAGCTGACTTTCCGACGCGGCGGCGAGTGCGTTCCGATCGAAGAGCCCGCGCCGGCCAATGTCCCACAGGAAGGCGGCCATGAAGGTATCCCCCGCGCCCACCGTGTCCGCGACCCGGGTGGGGATTCCCGGGATCGCGGCGCATACCGATCGGGTAGCGACGAGAGCACCTTGCGGCCCGCGCGTGATGGCGGCCAACGAAGGCCCCATAGCCAGGATACTGGCCAGCACGTCATCCAAAGATTGACCGGGATACAGCCAGTCCGCATCGGCATCGCTGAGCTTTACGATATCGGCGGCCGCCATACAGGCGGCAACCAGCGGGCGGGTCACGTCGGGGTCGGGCGTGACAGTCGGGCGGATGTTGGGATCGTAGCTGACAATGCAGCCGCTGCGCTGCACGAACGCGCGGATCAGTGCGCCGGATTGCCCCAGCAGTGCCGCGAACGAACCGAAATGCACAAGGCCGACAGAGGCAGGCAGCGTCGCGGGGAAATCCTCTGCCTGGAATACCGCGCCGCTGGACCCTTCGAGGTAAAAAGCATAGCTGACGTCTGGCCCGCCGCTGTCCGGGGGGAAAACGTAGGCGAGCGTAGAGGGCGCCGCGCCGTATGTGACGAGGTCCAGGCCGACGCCGTTTTCGGCCAGGCGGCCGGCAAGGCGACGTCCATTGGCATCCCGTGACAGCCGTCCCAAAAACCGTGTATCGGCGCCAAGACGACCCAGTCCGATCGCGACGTTGTAAGGGGAGCCGCCGCAGACGGAACGCATCGTCGGTTCGGGGCCGCTATCGATCGGCACCAGATCGATCAGTGCCTCGCCACACACAAGGAAGCCGTGCCGATCGTTCATCATAACCTCTCCGGGGCAGCGCATTTCGATAGGGACAATGCCGGGGGCTTTATCGGCGCGCCAGAAGCCGCGTCAATATATCCGATGTACTTACTTATGGAGCAATCGCTTCGACCTCGGCGCCGACGTTTCCGGTACCGGGAGCAGCGCTATCAGCGTGTGCATCAGGTGGCGGCAGGCCTATGCCGGTGCATCCTTGGGCCGGGGCTGAGTTATCGCTGCTGTGATATAGCCAATTGCAGGAATTTTATCAATATTACTCCGTTGGAAACGACGCGCGACAGCGATTGGTGCCTGCCATTTGGGGCGGCGCGGTCACTGACCCGAGCGTCCCCAACAGCCCGCACCTGAAATGAGGGCGAGGGATCAGCGCCCCAGATAATCCATCCGCCCGCCATCGACAGCCAGCACCTGGCCGGTCACCCATCCCGCATCCGGGGAGGCAAAAAACGCCACCGCATTCGCTATGTCGTCGGCCTCGCCGATCCGGCCCAGCATGGCCAGCGCGGCCATTTTCTGCGCGCGGGCTTTCCACGCCTCCTCGTCCGTTCCCTTGGTCATCTCCGTCTGGATGAACCCTGGTGCCACCGCGTTGACGGTGATTCCGTGGGTGCCCAGTTCCAGCGCGAAGCGCAGCGTCAGGATCTGGGCCTCGGCTTTGGTGGCCGCATAGAACGCGTTGCCGGCCAGCGAGGTGCCCATCGCGGCGATCGAGGTGATGTTGACGATCCGGCCATATTTCATCCGCCGCATATCGGCCATCACCGCCCGGGTGGTATGGATCACGCCGCCCGCGTTGACCTGGCGCATTCGCTCCAGTTTGTCGGGATCATAACTTTCCAGTGTCGCCTTGTGCGAAACGCCGGCATTGTTGACCAGGATGGTTACCGGCCCGAACGCGGCGCCCACGCGGTCCACCATCCCCTCGACCGCTGCATCATCGGCCACATCGGCCGCGACGGCGATCGCCCGTCCGCCGTTGGCGATGATATCGGCCACCAGCGACTCGGCGGCATCGGCCCTGTTCACATAGTTGACGCAAACCGATGCGCCTTCCCGACCCAGCCGGCGGGCAATGGCGCGTCCGATGCCGCGCCCCCCCCCGGTCACAAGCGCTACCTGATCGCGCCATGTCGCCATGCGAGCCTCCAAAACAGCAAACTGTTCGCGTGGCGGCAGATTACCCCAAGCGAGATGCCCGCGGTGTCACAACACCCGGACGAGGTGCGGAAAAACCGCTAATTGACCGCGAACGGGGCTTACGTCCAATCTTGTCCGGTCCGAGACCATAACCAGAAGCAGAGCGATGGCCACAGCGGCCCAGCCGGCACCACACACCGCGCAACTCGGGGATACGGTCCCGTATCGAACGATGATCACCGCGTCGGCGATCGGCGCGACGTTGTTGCAATCGTTGGATCAAACCATCGCCAACGTCGCCTTGCCGTATATGCAGGGCAGTTTCTCGGCGAGTTACGACGAGATCACCTGGGTCCTGACATCCTACATCACCGCCGCCGCGATCATGACCGCTCCGGTGGGCTGGCTCGCTGGCAGGTTCGGCCGCAAGCCGCTGTATATCGGTTGCATCCTGGGGTTCACGATCGCGTCGATGCTGTGCGGGGCTGCCCAGTCGCTGGCGCAAATCGTGATATTCCGGTTGCTGCAAGGAATGTTCAGCGCGGCGCTGGTGCCGCTGTCGCAGACGACGCTGCTGGATATCTATCCACCGGCCAGGCGCGGCTTCGCCATGGCGATCTGGGGCATGGGTGTCATGATCGGCCCGATCATGGGGCCGACGTTGGGCGGTTACCTGACCGACAACTACGACTGGCGCTGGGTGTTCTACATCAATCTGCCGTTCGGGCTGCTGGCGGCGGCGGGGATGGCGTTCTTCTTGCCCAATGTGCGCGGGACCGGGGGCTCGCGCTTCGACTGGCTGGGTTTTGCCGTGCTGTCCACCGGCATCGGCGCGTTGCAGTTGATGCTGGACCGCGGCCAGGACCTCGATTGGTTCTACTCGCGAGAGGTGGTTATCGAGGCGGTGCTGGCCGGGCTGGGTTTCTATCTATTCACGGTTCACCTGTTTTCCGCCCGCCGGCCGCTGTTGCGGCCCACGCTGTTCCGCGACGTGAATTTCCTGTCAGGACTGATCCTGATGTTCGCGGTCGGCACGTTGCTGGTGTCCAGCCTGGCACTGATGACCCCGTGGCTGCAGGTCATGAGCGACTATCCCGTGGCGACAGCCGGCCTGATCATGGCGCCGCGCGGCCTGGGCAACTTCGCCGCCATCAGCTTCAGCGGCCGGATGGTGAGCCGAACCGACCCCCGTTATCTGGTCGCGGCCGGACTGGTGCTGCTGTGCGTGTCTTTTTATATGATGACGGGCTGGACGCCGGACGTATCGCAATGGACCATCATCACCACCATCGTGATCCAGGGCGCGGGGCTGGGGCTGGTGTTCATGCCGCTGCAAATGGTTGCATTCGCCACGTTGGATCCGTCGCTGCGCACCGAAGGCGCCTCGCTGTTCAGCCTTCTGCGCAATATCGGCGCGGCGATCGGTGTGTCCGTGACATCGACCATGCTGACCCGTAACACCCAGGCGCTGCACCAGGTGATCGGTGCCAGCGCGACGCCCTTCAACAGGGCGTTGGCGGCGGTGAAGGCATTCGATCCATCGACGGCAAAGGGGGTGGCGATCCTGGATCATGCGGTCAACCGCCAGGCGGAGATCATCGCTTACATGGACGATTACGTGCTGCTGATCTGCACGACCTTTCCGGCCATCCTGCTGCTGCTGATCATGCGCCGTCCGCCCCGCAACGTTGAAATCGAGGCGGAACCGGTCGAGTGAACGGCTTGACAGCCCGACCCCGGGACCATTACGCGAACGGCTTTTCAAGGAGACCGCCACGATGGTTCGCGCCCGCGGTTTCGCCGGTATGGCCCAATGACATCCGATTCACCGGACTGGCCACCCTATGAACGGCCGGTGGGCGTCATCCAGCCGCTGCCGGGCATCGGCGACATGGTTTGGCATTTACCCCACATCAAGGCAATCGCCGCCCGGGCGGGCCAGCCGGTTACGGTGCTGACCAAGCCGCGTACCCTTTCGGATCAACTGCTGGCGCATGAATCCTCGGTCGCCGGCATCTGCTGGCTGGACCTGAACCCGGCTGGACGGCGCGGCGCGCATGACGGGGTCAGCGGCTTTCGCCGGCTGGTGCGGCGCCTGCGGGCATTCGATTTCGGCACCATCGTGCTGCTGCACCACAGCCCCATGCTGGCCGCCGCTGCGTGGCGGGCCGGCATCCCGGATCGGCGGGGTTATGGCTGGGGGCGTCAACGCTGGTTCCTGAACACCGGCCCGTTTCTGCCGCCCGACGTAAAGAAAATGCACCAACACACCCGCGCGACCCGGTATCTGCGGGCCGCCGGAATCCCGCTGGCCTCGGACGAACCGTCGCTGACAATCGATCCAACCGCCTTGCAGGAGGCGATGGCTCGGCTGGGGGAAAGCCATGACACCTATGTCGCGATCGGTATCGGCAGCAGCGAGGTGCTGCGGCAATGGGGCAGCGAGCGCTTCACCCAGTTAGCGGCAACACTGCTGGATGCCGGATGGCCCACACTGGTGCTGGTCGGCGGACAGGAAGACCTGCCGGCTGCCACGATGATCGTGAACGCTCTGGGCGAACGGGGCGACCGCGTGCGCCTCGCCCTGGGGTGGAACCTGAGCGACGTGATCGGGATGCTGTCGCAGGCGGCGTTCTATGTCGGCAACAATACCGGCGTGATGAACATCGCCGCCGCGACCGGCATACGGACATATGCGCTGTTCGGCACGACCGAACCATTCCATCACGCAAGCCAGATCGTTGCAATAACGTCCCCAAATACCGGGGAGCACGACGGCATGGCCCGGCTGACCCTGGATGCGGTGCTGCGGGCCATCGCGGCGGATCGCGGCGCGCTGTTTCCGCTGTCTCTGGCCGGCGCTAAGGAACACTACTGAAGTATTGGCGTCCGATCCGGACGGACGTTTCATATCGCTGCCGCCGCCCCGGCTTGACACGACCGGCGTTCGGCCGAACCATTCCGCCGATAAAAAATCGAACGCCAATGGGGAAACGAACAATGACCATCGCCCGACGGGGATTCGTCGTACTTGGGGCCGCCGCGGCGGCCGGCATGGGATCGCGGCCGTCAGCCGCCGCTGACAAGACCATCGTTCTTGGGTGCAGCATCCCCCTTTCCGGCCCGGCGGCACCGACCGGAATCACCACCCAGCGGACCATCGAACACGCGGTGGAACTGATCAACGCCCGGGGAATCATGGTCGGCGCCGACCGCTATACAATCGTGCCGGAGTTCTACGACAACAAATACATCCCCGCCGAGGCCGTCACGGTGGTGGAAAAAATGCTGGCGGACAACGTGAAGTTTCTGTTTTCCTCCGGTTCCGGCAACTCTGTCCCGGTGGTCGGCAAGACGACGGAAGCCAAGGTGCTGCAACTGTCGGGTGCGTCGGGCAAGGAACATCTGACCGGACCGAAATTCCCCTACAGCTTCAGGGTCCAGCCAACCAACGAAACCGCCTATGCGGTCTATCCCTGGCTGAAGACGGCGTTTCCCGATGTGAAGCGTGTGGCGCACATGAATCCCTCGGATGAGGCCGGATTCACAGAATCCGAGGACCGGCGGATGATCGCGGCGAAGAACGGGTTCACCAATGTGGGCAACGAATACTTCAAACGCGGATCGACCGACATGTATCCGGTGGCCACGCGGCTTGTTGGCTTCAACCCCGATCTGATCGATTTCGGCGGCACCATCGGGCGCGATCAGGGGCTGGCGTGCAAGGCGCTGCGCGAACTCGGCTATAAGGGCCACATCCTGCTGGGCTATTCCGACGCGAAGTCGTTTGTCGATATCGCCGGACCGGACGCCGCGGAGGGCGCATTGCTGTTCGATACGCTGGCCGAACCGCAGACGCCGGAACAGCACGAAATCTACGACTGGTGGATGAAGACATACGGCGCCCCCTTCCCAAGCTATGTGTTCCTGATGTGGGACTGGCCATTCATCCTGGCCGACGGCATCCGCAAGGCGCAGTCGGTGGACCCGGTGGCGGTGGCCGAGGCCCTGCGCACCGTCGTACACCATGGCATTTTCGGCGAGGAACGGTTCGGGATGAAGTCGGTCTACGGCATCGACTGCTCGCTGACCCGGCAGATACCGATGTCGATCGTGAAGAACGGCAAACCCGCGTGGCTGGCCACGATCGACTGGCCCGCCGGAGTTTAGTCCGCTGAATACGACCCTGCTGCTGCAGATCGTATTGAGCGGTCTGGTCACCGGCCTGATCTACATGCTGATCGCGCTGGGCGTGACGCTGCTGTTCGGCATCATGCGGGTCGTCAACTTCGTGCATGGCGAACTGGTCATGCTGTCGGCGTTCGTGATCTGGTACATCGGCGTCGATCGGGGGTGGCCGATGTGGGTGGCAATCCCGCTGGCGATCGCGATGGCGGCGGGCATCGGCGTGTTGTTGCAAAAGTATCTGTTCAAGCCGCTGCAATACGAAATGCTGAACTGCTTCATCGTCGGCATCGGCGCCAGCTTCGCCATCCGGTCGGCGTCCTGGGCGATCTTCGGGCCGGAGCCCCAGGCGATCCCGGCCATGCTGCCGGGCGTGGTGAAACTGGGCGGCGTGTTCATGGCGAAGCAGCGCCTGCTGGCGGCCGGGGTCTGCGTCGTGCTGGCGATCCTGCTGTACCTGTTCCTGCACTTCACCAAACCGGGCAAGGCCATGCGGGCGGTGGAGCAGGACCGCGAGGCGGCGCTGCTGATGGGGATCGACCCCGAAAGCGTCTATGTCACCGCGTTCATGATCAGTGCCGCGCTGGCCGCCGTGGGTGGTGCGATGCTGGGTTCGGTGTTCGGCGTCGATCCCGAGATGGGGGCCGAACCGCTGCTGAAATCCTTCATCATCGTTCAGATCGGCGGCATGGGCAGCATCCCGGGGACGGTGCTGGCCGGATTGTTCATCGGCGTGGCGGACAGCGTGACGGGCACGCTGCTGGGCGGGGAGCTGGCGTTCATCATCGACTTCGCGATCCTGATGCTCATCCTGATCGTGCGGCCCAAGGGGCTGTTCGGCTACGATGTTTAGGGCACAGCCATGAAATTCGCCCTGCCGGTCCTGATCGCGCTGCTGCTCGCGCTGCCGCTTGGGGTTCACAACCAGTACTTTCTCCATGTCATGATCGTCATCGGCATCAATGTCGTCATGGCGGTCAGTATGTGGCTGCTGGGGATCACCGGCCTGATTTCCTTCGGACAGGCCGGCTTTATGTTCATCGGCGCGATGACCACGGCCCTGCTGACGAAAGACCTGGGCTGGCCGTTCTGGCTGGCGCTGCCATTGTCGGCGACCGCCGCCGGCCTGGTCAGCGCGCCGGTCGGACGGCTGAGCCTGCGGGTCAAAGGGGTTTACTTCTTCCTGGTCACCCTGGCCTTCGGTCAGGTCGTGGCCGGAGTCTTCGCCTACTTCGAGAATCCATTCGGCGGCTGGTACGGTATCCGCGATATTCCGCCGCCGCAGCCCGCCGCCTTCTTCCGCACCCTGGACAAGACCGCGTTCTACTATCTGGCACTGGCGCTGGTGCTGGTAACCTGCTGGATCATCTACCGCATCAGCCGATCATGGTTCGGCATGGTGTTATGGAGCATCCGCGAGGGCGACCTGCTGGCCAGTTCGGTCGGGATCGATGTGCCCGGCAGCAAGCTGGTGGCGTTCATCGTTTCCGCCTTCTTCGCCGGTGCCGCCGGCAGTCTGTATGCCGCGTACTACGGCTATATCAGCCCGCTGGTGTTCACCTTCGAATATTCCGTCAACGTGTTGGTTTTCATCGTCGTCGGCGGTTTCGCCAGCATGGCCGGCCCGATCTCCGGTGCCGTGGTGCTGACCCTGGTGCCGGAGTTGTTCCGCGTCACCGGCAAATACCAGATGATGGCGTTCGGATTGATCCTTGTCGGCTCGATGCTGCTGATGCCGCAGGGGATCATCGGTGCGTGGCAGAAGCTCGTGCCGCCGCGCGGGGGGCGCTGAACGATGGCGCTGCTGGATGTTCACGGGCTGACCCGGCGCTTCGGTGGCCTGATCGCGGTCAACGAGGTGTCGCTGTCGGTGGAAACCGGCGAAATTCGCGGGCTGATCGGCCCGAACGGCGCTGGTAAGACCACGCTGTTCAATCTGGTCAGCGGCACCATCCCGCCGACCGCCGGAACCGTTCGTTTCGATGGAAAGGATATCACCCGGGTTCCGATGCACGGTCTGGTCAGGCAGGGTCTGGTCCGCACCTTCCAGCACGCCCAGTTGTTTCCGACCTTTTCGGTGCTGAAAAATGTGCTTGTGGGGCTGCATGTGCATGCAAGGTCGGGATTCTGGGCGGGTCTGATCGACTCCCCCCCCTCCCGCCGTCACAATGACGCCTTGTATCACCGGGCCCGCGAAATCATCGGTTTTGTCGGGCTCGGCGGGCGCGAGGACGAAATCGCCGGCAGCCTGTCACACGGCTACAAGCGCATCCTGCAAGTGGCGATCGGTCTGGCACCGAAACCACGCCTGCTGTTGCTGGACGAACCGGTGGCCGGCATGAACCATGCCGACGTGGACCGGATGATGGCGCTGGTCCGCAGCCTGCGCGACAAGCAGGGCATTACCGTTGTTCTGGTGGAACATAATATCAGGGCGGTGATGAATGTCTGCGATTCCATCAGCGTGCTGCAATTCGGGCGCAAGATCGCGGAAGGCTCGCCAATGGATGTCTCACGCAATCCACAAGTGATCGAGGCGTACCTCGGTGTGGCGGAAGACGACGATGCTGCTTGAAGTTTCCGGCATCGCCATCAGCTACGGCACCGCGCAGGTGCTGCACGGGGTGTCGCTGACCGTCGCGCAAGGGGAAACCGTGACGCTGATCGGTGCCAACGGCGCGGGCAAGACGTCCTGCCTGCGGGCGATCTCGGGGCTGGAACCGCTAACGGCGGGTGCGGTCGCTTTCGACGGCCAGCGCATCGACGGATTGACGCCGCGCCAGCGCCTGGAACGCGGTCTGGTGCATGTGCCGGAGGGTAAGCGCCTGTTTCCGCGTATGACGGTGCGAGACA
>JAJZEV010000077.1:0-25623 GCA_021805665.1 Pseudomonadota bacterium | reverse complement strand
CGCCGACCAGGCCGGCGATCAGATCGGACAGGATGTCGCCGAACAGATTGGTGGTGACGATCACGTCGAACTGCCAGGGATTCAACACCAGTTGCATCGCGCAGGCATCGACGATGCGTTCGTCGCATTCGATGCGGCCCGCGTATTCCTTGGCGATGTGCTGGCCGGCTTCCAGGAACACGCCGGTCAATGCCTTCAACACGTTGGCTTTGTGAACCAGGGTGACCTTTTTGCGGCCCTGCTTCACCGCATGCTCGAACGCATAGCGCACAATGCGCTCAGCCCCCGAACGCGTGTTGACGCCGGAGGAGATCGCCACCGCGTGCGGATCGTCGCCGACCGGTATGTAATGTTCGAATGCGACGTACAGACCTTCCAGGTTCTCGCGCACCAGGATCAGATCGATATTGTCGTAGCGGCCGCCAGGCACCAGCGTGTGGGCGGGGCGCAGGTTGGCATAAAGCTGGAATTCCTCGCGCATCCGCACATTGACGGAACGGAAGCCGCCACCGACCGGTGTGGTCAGCGGGCCTTTCAGCGCCAGCTTGTTCCGCCGGATGGAATCGAGCGTGGCATACGGCAGCGGGTCGCCGCCCGCGGCGATGCCGGCCATGCCGCCGGCCTGGCGATCCCACTCGAACGGCGCGCCCAACGCATCCAGTACCCGGGTCACGGCCTCCACGATTTCCGGGCCGATGCCGTCACCGGGGATCAGTGTGCAAGGGATTTTGTTGCTGCCGTGGGTCGGGGTGCTCATGCGGTTCAGGCTCTCGATTGTGAGATGGTGCGCGGTGGATCGTATAAAGCGGGTCGCCGCGCGATGATACAGATCAACCGCCGATCGGGCCGGCATTCAGCTTACTGGCCGGTCCGGCCCATTGCCCGCCCATTCCCGCCACAGCATCGTCAGCGCGGCCATGATGGCCGGCCCGAGGAACAGCCCAAGCAGCCCCCAGGTTTCGACTCCGCCCAGGATGCCCAGAAGGACCCACAGGAACGGCAGACGGGTGGCATTGCCGATCAGCCCCGGACGGACGAAATGATCGGCGATGAAGGTCGTGGCGACGCCCAGAACACCGATTGCGATGGCGCCGGTCACCGATCCCTGTGTCAGCAGGATCAGTGCGGCAATCCCGAAAGCCGCCGCCGATCCGAACGGAACCATGGCGGCGATCGCGGTCAGCAGGCCGAACAAGGTGGGGTGCGGAACCCCCGTCAGCAGATAGCCGATACCCAAAATCGCCCCCTCGGCGAGGCCGACCAGCACCAGACCATCGACGGTGCCGTGAACCGACGCGATGACCTGGCGGCCGACCCGTTCGCCGGACGGACCGAATGCCCGGTGGCTGGCGCGTAGCAGTTGTGCGGTCAGCGCATCGCCGTCTTTGAACAGAAAGAACAACGTCAGCAGGGTGAAGCCGAACAGCACGGCGCGATGGACGATCTCGGCGCCAAGCTGACCGCTGTTGGTCACGAATTCGGACTGGCGCGCCTTCTTCAGCAGTGCGGCCGCTTCGTCCGGGGTAGCCAGATTGCGGTTCCACCAGCCCGTCGCCTGCCGGCTGCCCGCCGGCAAATGCCCAAGCCAGTCGGGCGGCGGGATACCGTCGGTTCGGGCTTTGTCGATCGTTTCGTAAATACCGCGCACTTCCTTGCCCGCCTGAACCCCCACGATGACCAGCGGAACGATGAACATCAGGCCAAGCAGCAGCGTGAACACGCCCGGCAGCACCAAATTATGCCGGCCCGGAGGCCAGCGCCCGATCGCCCGGCGGTACAGCGGCCACACGGCGATGGCCAGGATCGCGGCCCAAAGCAGCGCCGGCAGATAGCGATGCAGCGTCCACAGGCCGAAGCCCGCCAATACCAGGGCCAGGGCGACCCTGGCCATCAGTTGCGGGCGGGTAGAACCATCCTGGCTCATGACGGGCGGTGCGGCGGATAGGGCGGCGCGGTCAGGCGCCTGGTCATGACGCCGGCGCCGACACCAACCAGGATCAGGGTGGTCAGCCAGCGTCCGAACGGGACGGGATAAAAGTCGAACGGGCGCCAGACAAGAAACAGGCAGGCGGCGGTGACCACCGTCAGTGCCCACAGCCCGCGATGGCCACGCCGAGCCGACAGGACCGCCAGAACCGCGAACACACAGTAGATCGCGATCGCCAGCGCGCGCACCACGGCATAGCTTTGCATGCCAAGTTCGGCCACCCAGTCACGGATGACAACATCCACGATATCGGTGACGGTCCAAACCACGGCGAAAAACCGATCCGGCCCGATCAGATAGAGCAGCACGGCCAGAACCAGGCCGCCAATCCATATCAGAAGTATATGCTCGCGGCGCACGTTCGGTCCTTTAACTGTCGCGGGAACGCTTTACCCCATGGATGGGCTGTATGCACATACAAGACAACCGACGCCCCTTGCACTCGGCGCCGGATCGTTGAAACTCCGGTTACACGCGGCGGCGATCGCGGGCGGAGGGAGCGACGTTTCTGTAGGGAGACACCAGCCATGCCGGACAATGCCGCGCCTGCTTCCACCGAGTTGCATTATCTGTCTGTTACCGAGGCTTCGCGCCTGATCCAGCAACGGCGTCTGTCGCCCGTGGAACTGACCCGGGCGTTCCTGGACCGGATCGAGACGTTCGACCCACAACTGAACGCGTATCTGCTGGTTACGGCCGAACGGGCACTGGAACAAGCGCGTGAGGCAGAGGCCGAAATCGCCGCCGGCCGGTATCGCGGCCCGATGCATGGCATCCCGTTCGCCCTGAAAGACATCTACTGCACGGCCGGGATTCGCACGACCGGCCATTCCCGCACGCGGATGGATTATGTCCCCGGTTTCGACGCGACGACGGTGACGAAACTGTATGAAAGCGGCGCGGTCCTGCTGGGCAAGCTCTCGACGCATGAATTCGCCCATGGCGGGCCGTCGTTCGACCTGCCCTGGCCGGCAGCGCGCAATCCCTGGAACCGGGAGCATTTCACCGGCGGATCCTCCAGCGGATCCGGCGCGAGTGTCGCCGCCGGGCTGGCCCCGGCATCGCTGGGGTCCGATACCGGCGGATCGATCCGGAATCCCTCGGCATTGTGCGGTCTGGTCGGGCTGAAGCCGACCTATGGGCTGGTGAGTCGGGCGGGTGTCTATACCAATAGTTTCAGCTTCGATCACGCCGGCCCGATGACATGGACGGCGGAAGACTGCGCCATCATGCTGCAAGCCATCGCCGGCCACGATCCCCGCGACCCGGCCAGCGCACTACGCTCGGTGCCGGATTATCGCGCCAACCTGGGTGCCGGCGTAAAGGGTTTGCGGATCGGGGTTCTGCGGCATTTGTATGAGGAGGACGTGCCGGTCGCCGGCTCGGTGAAAGCCGCGTTGGACCAAGCCTATGACGTGCTGCGTGGATTGGGCGCGATCATCGAGGACGTCCGGATCAGGCCAGCCGCCGACTACCACGCGGTCAAGATTACCGGTGCGGAAAGCGAGTTGTTCGCGGTGCATGAACCGGTTCTGCGCCAGCGCCTGAACGATTTCGGCGCCGATTTCCTGGGCCGGGCGCTGGGGGCGCTGTTCATCGGCGGGGCGGATTATATGCAGGCCTCGCGGCAGCGCCGGGTGATGATCGCGGAAATGGCACCGCTGTATGACCGGTTCGACGTGCTGGTAACGGCCGGACCCGGGCCGGCGGCCAGGTTGGACTCCTGGAGGACACTGAATTTCTGGAAGAACAACTCCGTGACGACGCCGTTCAACGTCACCGGCGGGCCGGCGCTGGTGCAGTGCATAGGCTTCACCGACGACGGGCTGCCGCTGTCGATGCAGGTGGTGGGACGCCCGTTTGCCGACGCGATGGTACTCCGGGTGGCCAAGGCGTATGAGGACGCAACCCCGTGGAAATCACGCCGACCCTTGCTGGAAGCAGGGGCGAGTCCCCTGCCCGCGCCCCCGGTTCCGCCGCCTGCCAAAGCAGAAATCAGCCAGTTCCGGCGCGACGAGATCGCCATGCTGTGCAAGCGGCGCGGACTGACGCTGCCAGAGAAGCACTTCGAACAGCTATGCGCGACGGCACCGTATGTCGAGGAGATGGTCGGCCACCTGGACCGAACCCTGGAATTCTATGACGAACCGGCCGGCGTGTTCCAGTTCGGGGGCGCCTGAAGCGGCGGACGGGCTATAGGAAGCCGGATCGTTTGGCTTTAGCCTGCCCGGCGCATCGCCATTGTGACCGAGGTTCCGGATGAAGTCTGCCCGTCTTGCCGTCGATATTGGCGGAACATTCACCGACCTGGCGCTGGAGGTCGGCGGAACCCGCACCACGGCGAAGGTGCTGACGACTCCGGCAACTCCGGAACGCGGCGTGATGGACGGGTTTCGCGCGATCGTCGCGGCCGCGGGGGTCGCGCCCGCGGATATCGAATTGATTATCCACGGCACGACGCTGGCAACCAACGCGGTGATCGAGCGTAAGGGCGCCCGCACGGCGCTGATCACGACGGAAGGTTTTCGCGACGTCATCGCGATGGGCAACGAAAGCCGTTACGACCAATACGATCTGAACATCGTGCTGCCGGAACCGCTGGTGCCGCGGTATCTGCGTCTGACGGTGCCAGAACGCCTGGACAATACCGGCGCCGTGCTGCGGCCGCTGGATGAGGCGGCGGTGCGCGCACTGATCCCGCTGCTGCGGCAGGAGGGCGTGGAAAGCATCGCGGTCGGGCTGCTGCATGCCTTCGTCAACCCGGCGCACGAACGCCGGATCGCGTCGATCCTGCACGAAGCATTGCCGGACGTGCCGGTGTCGCTGTCGTCCGAAGTCTCCCCGGAAATGCGCGAGTGGGAGCGGTTTTCGACCACCGTCGCCAACGCCTATGTCCAGCCGATGATGGCCAGTTATGTCCGCCGGCTGGAAACCGAACTGCACGCGGCGGGCGCGGTGGCGCCGCTGTTTCTGATGATGTCGGGCGGCGGGCTGACGACGATCGAAACCGCCTGCCGGTTTCCGATCCGGCTGGTGGAAAGCGGTCCGGCCGGCGGGGCCATTTTCTCCGCCCATATCGCGCGGGAGTGCGGGCTGGAGAACGTGTTGTCGTTCGACATGGGCGGCACGACGGCGAAAATATGCCTGATCGACAACTTCAAGCCGCAAACCGCCCGCACGTTCGAGGTTGCCCGGGTTGGACGGTTTCGCAAGGGATCCGGCCTGCCTCTGCGGATTCCGGTGATCGAGATGGTGGAAATCGGCGCCGGCGGCGGATCCATCGCGCATGTCGATTCGATGGGACGCATCGGGGTGGGGCCGGAAAGCGCGGGCGCCGATCCCGGGCCGGCGTGCTATGGGCGCGGCGGCAGGCACCCGGCGGTGACCGACGCCAATCTGTCGCTGGGCCGGTACGACCCCGGCCGCTTTGCTGGCGGATCGATCAAGCTGGATGTCGGCGCGGCGCACGATGCGCTGCTGGCCGATGTCGGCGCGAAACTGGGCCTGACGGCCGAACTGGCCGGGCTTGGCGTGATCGAGATGGTCGATGAGAACATGGCAAACGCCGCGCGGGTGCATGCCATCGAGTCCGGCAAGACGTATGAGGGCCGGACACTGATCGCATTTGGCGGCGGCGGGCCCGTGCATGCGTGCCGGGTGGCGGAGAAAGTGGGTATCACCCGGGTTCTGGTGCCATCCGGCGCCGGGGTCGGCAGCGCGATCGGGTTTTTGCGGGCGCCGGTTGGCTATGAGGTCGTGCGCAGCCTGTATCAACGGTTCTCCAGCTTCGACGTCTCCGCGGTGAACGATCTGCTGGAGGATATGCGCGCCGAGGCCGAGGCCGCCGTGGCGAAGGGCAGTTTCGGCGCCCCGACGACGGAAACCCGCACGGCGTATATGCGCTATGTCGGACAGGGGCACGAAATCCCTGTCCCGTTGCCGAACTATGTGCTGGGGAACGAGGATATCGCGTTGATCCGAGCCCGTTACGATGGAGAATATGCCCGGTTTTTCGACCGGCCGGTGCCGGGATCGGATGTGGAGATCATGAGCTATGCGGTTGTGGTGACAACTGCCGTCCAAGACGTGCGGGCACCCGGGCGCGAGGAAAGCCTGTTCGCCACCGAAGCCGTGCCCGCCCGTACGCAGCTTGTGCGCGACACGACAACCGGCGCGGTGTCGGCGTGGGCAATTTACGACCGCACCTCCCTGGCGCCGGACGCCACGATAACCGGTCCGGCGATCGTGGCGGAGGATGAGACCTCCACGCTGATCGGGCCGGGTTGGACGGCGACGGTGAATGGGCTCGGGTATATCGAGATGGTGAGGGTGTAAGATCATGTCGCACGAAACCAACGCCCTCGCGCAGATCCATCGCCAGATCATGTGGAACCGCCTGATCGCGGTGGTGGAAGAACAGGCGCAAATCATGATCCGCACCGCCTTCTCCACCACGGTGCGTGAGGCCGGGGACCTGTCCGCCGGCATCTTCGACCTGCAAGGCCGGATGATGGCGCAGGCGGTGACCGGCACGCCCGGCCACGTCAACTCCATGGCCGAATCGGTCGGGCACTTCCTGGCCAAATTCCCCGCCGCCACAATGAAGCCCGGCGACCACTACATCACCAACGACCCCTGGCTCGGCACCGGCCATCTGCACGATCTGACCGTGGTCACCCCCGCCTTTCACGACGGCGCCATCGTCGGGCTGTTCGCCAACACCGCGCATGTGATCGACATCGGCGGCCTGGGCATGGGGCCGGAAGGACGATCGGTGTTCGAGGAAGGAATGTACATCCCCATCGTCAAGTGCTTCGACGAAGGCAGGCCGAACGAAACGTTCTTCGACTTCATGCGCGCCGGCTCTCGGTTGCCGGTCGAGTTGGAGGGCGACATTTACTCCTTGTGCGCCTGCAACGATGCTGGCGCCAAGCGCCTGGTGGAGATGATGGACGAGTTCGAGATGACCAGTCTCGACCCGCTGGCGGCCTTTATCTTCGACAGTTCCCGCCGAGCCACGCTGGCGGAGATCGCGCGGCTGCCGAGCGGCACCTACCAGGGCGAAATCTACTCCGACGGGTATGAAGAACCGGTGCGGCTGGCTGCCTCGATGGACATCTCGGACGATGCGATCGAGGTCGATTTCGCCGGCACCTCCGGCCTGTCGTCGCGCGGCATCAACGTGCCGCCGGCGTATTGCCGAGCCTATTCGAGTTTTGGGATCAAGTGCGTGGTGGCGCCGGAGATACCTAATAACTGGGCCTCGCTGGCGCCGTTCCGGATGAAGATACCGGATGGATGCATCCTGAATGCGCCCCGCCCCTACCCGGTGTCCGTCCGCCATGTGATCGGGCATCTGCTGCCGGACCTGATGATGAGTTGCCTGCATCAAGCCGTGCCGGAACGCGTCACGGCGGAAGGTGCGTCGTCGCTGTGGAACCCGCCGTTGCGCGGCGGCGGTTCGATCTCCGGCCAGGCGCGCGGCAACAAGCCGGTGGTGGCGGATTTCGAGATCATCACCTTCAACTCCGGCGGCACGGGTGCCCGGCCGACCCGGGACGGGCTGAACGCGACGGCCTTCCCGTCCGGCGTGCGGACCATGCCGGTGGAGGCTACGGAAAACGTTGCCCCGATCGTGTTGTGGCGCAAGGAACTGAAGCCGGATTCGGGCGGCGCCGGGCGGACCCGCGGCGGCGTTGGGCAGATCATGGAGATCGCGACGAAAGGCGACCTGGAATTCGCGGTGAACGCCAGTTTCGACCGCATCGCCCATGCGCCGAAAGGACGGGAGGGCGGGTTGAACGGCGCCAACGGGCGGGTGGCGCAAAAATCCGGTACAATTCTGCGGACGAAGGGCTTTCAGGTGATCCCGGACGGCGAGCGGCTGATCCTGGAACTGCCCGGCGGGGCGGGCATGGGCGACCCGGCGGCGCGCGACCCGGTGCTGGTCGCCCGCGACGTGCGCGACGGGCTGGTGTCGGCGGCAAACGCGCGGGACCTTTACAAAGTCGCCGTCACCGATCGGTTCGCGGTGGACGCGGCGGAGACAGCGCGGCTTCGTTCGGGGGGCCGGACACCCGCCCCACCGGTTTAGGGCCGCCGCACATAAGCCCCGGCCAAGGGGCAATTCAAGGAGCGACCGATGACCGGTTCGGTTGAACGATCCGCGATGCGGAAAATCTACTGGCGGCTGCTGCCGTTTCTGTTGTTCGCCTATCTGCTGGCCTACGTGGACCGCATCAACGTCGGGTTCGCGGCACTGACCATGCGCGGCGACCTACATATGTCGGCCACCGCGTTCGGTTTCGCCTCCGGCGTATTCTTCTGGGGCTATTTCCTGTTCGAGGTCCCCAGCAACCTGGCCCTGGAGAAGTTCGGCGCACGGCTTTGGATCGCCCGAATCGCGATTTCCTGGGGCATCATGGCGGGGGCGACCGCGTTCGTCACCGGCCCCGCCAGCTTCGCCGCGATCCGGTTCCTGCTGGGGCTGGCCGAAGCCGGATTTTTCCCCGGGATCATCCTGTATTTTACATACTGGTTCCCGGCGAAACACCACGCCAGGGTCATCTCGGGGTTCATGATGGCGTTGCCGGCCGCGGTCGCGGTCGGGTCCCCTGTGTCCACTGCCATGTTGTCGCTGGACGGGCTGTACGGCCTGCACGGGTGGCAGTACATGTTCATCCTGGAAGCGATCCCGACGATCCTGTGCGGCTTCGTCATGCTGTTCGTGCTGACGGATCGCCCGGCACAGGCAAAATTCCTGACCGCGGAGGAAAGAACCTGGCTGGCAGGGCAACTGGCGGCCGAACGGTCGGCCAAGGAAGCCGTGCAGACGATCAGCCTGTGGCGTTCGTTCTACAACCCGAAGGTGTTGTGGCTGTCGTTAAATTATTTTGGAATCATCACGGCCAGCCTGGGACAACTGATCTTCATTCCGCAGATCGTCAAATCGCTGGGTGTCACCAGCAACATGACCGTCGGCTGGCTGTCGGCGATCCCGTATGTCGCCGGGACAATCTCCTTGGTGGTCTGGGGGGCAGTGTCCGATCGGATGCAGGAACGGCGTTGGAACCTGTTCGCGGCCTGCGCCGTGGCGACGGCGGGGCTGGCGATTGCAGGTGCAACGATGGGGACCTGGTGGGCGCTGGCGGGGATGACACTCGCCGCCTGCGGGTTCTACGGATCGAAGGGTCCGTTCTGGTCCACCCCGCCGATGTTCCTGACCGGAAAGACAGCGGCCGCTTCCATCGCCTGGATCAGTTCGATCGGCAATCTGGGCGGCTTTCTCGGGCCGTGGTACGTGGGCTTCATCAAGGACACGACTGGCAGCTATGCCGGCGGACTGTACGGGCTGGCGGCGCTGTCCCTGGTTTCGGGCCTGGTGTGCGCGGTGTTTTTGAAAATCCCGACAGCCGCATTGTCGGTGACGGCGGCGGTGCGGGAAAACGCAACGCAATAGCAATATATTACATGTTTATAATGGTTATATGTTTTTTTCGTAATCAGAACGGAATTGTGCCCGAAATCGTTCGCGGCCGACCCGGCAGAGGATGAGCCGGGCCGGACAACGCCTAACCAGCTTGACCGATTAGCGTTTGTTTTCAATATATTATAATATAATTGTTTTCTTTACATGATAATAAGCGGCAACAATTCGGCGTGATTGCGGATCTGGCTGTTTTGCTTTCCCCATCACAGTCGCGTTGCCGCACCGATCTCAATGCGACGTGATTTTATCAGTCGCGCCAGAATCGTCATTGTTGTGAAGCCGAAGGCCACGGACACGCCGCCGGCGCGCCGTGTTCGCCCGTTCGAAAGTCATTTTCGGCTCCATGCATCGATTTACAGAGACCACCCGCCTTCCCGGCTTCCCAGACACTAACCCAGAGGCATAGAGATGACGACCTACAGTTGGACGAAGCCAGTCAGCGGCGACTGGAACACCGGCACGTTGTGGAGCACTGGAACGGTGCCCAATGCAACCGCCGACGTATCGATCGACGCGCTGGACACGATCGGCATCTATACCGTTACGATTGCGGCAGGTGAGTCGGAAACCATCGGCAGCCTGACGCTGAATGCCGCCAACAACCTGGCAGGTACCAATTCGCCGACATATACGGGTGCCGAATTCCAAATGGATGGCACCCTGACCTTCGCCCCCGGGTCGGCCGGCACGATCGGCGGGTCGCTGCAATCCTATATGGTGTCCAACAGCGGCACGTTCGTGAACGTCGGCACGTTCGCCCCGTTCTTTCAGGGCACCGGCAATGTCCTGTTCACCGGAACCAACGGATTCTACGTCGAAAACTGGTTGCAATCCCTCGGTACCGTTACCGTCGATACGAAATCGATCAACGAGATCACGGGTGCCGCGCCGACGGTCGCCGCCGGGGTCACCATCGCCGCCAACACGATGTTCGATGGGATTTATGACGCGACCGGTGCAACCTCCGTGGTCAATCTGGGCGGCGCCCTGGAAGGGCTGATCGTCAATATCGCAACGCTGGAAGGCCCCCCCGCCAACCCGACCGGGTGGTCGGAACTGGTCTTGAACGGACCGCACAGCCAGATCAACGAGTGGAACGGCAAGGCCTATGTCGGACTCGAAACAACACTGAAAGAAATCGGCGCGGCGGGCACACTGGATGTGCAGACGATGCGCGATTATACAACCGCCAACACGCTGACGGTCGATGCCAGGGGCATGCTGAATCTTCAGGCCGGCACCATCGCGATGGCGGGCCTCGATATCAACGGCGGTGTCGTTCAAGGCGTTGGCACGATCACCAACGCGGTCACCAATAATGGCACACTGATGGTGCTGGCCGGAACGGCGGGCACCGTCATGGACCTGACCGGCAACCTGCTGGGTTCCGGGATCGTCGCGTTCGACCATGACCTGAAAAACGCCGGCAAGATCAACAGCACCAGCGGCACACTGGACGTAGCCAGCGTCTCGGCAGGCCAAACGATCATGATGAACGGGTCGGATACGCTGGTGCTGAACACGCCGTCGGCATTCGCCGGCACGATCGCCGCCAACATTGGCGACCGGATCGTTCTACAGGGCATGACCGCGACCAGCGCGGTGGACAACAACGGGACATTATCGATCAGCAACGGAACCGTTGCGGTTGCATCGCTGAAGCTAACAGGAGCTTACACAAACGACAGCTTCACGGCCAATGGATCGATCGTCACCGTCGGCAGCGCCTCCGCCGTCAGCAACTTCTCCGTCACGGACACCACCACCGGCGTAACGACGACGACCGCCGGCACGCCTTACACCGGCCCGGTTGCGGGCATCGTCAATGAGTATATCACCGCGACCACCGACAGCTTGAATATCACCGCCACGTCACCGAATTCGTTTATCCACACCGGGTCCGGCAACGATGCCATCGACGTCAGCAAGGTGAATGGCACCAATGTACTCGACGGATCGACAGGTTCGAACTTTCTGGTGGGCGGCACCGGGTTCGATACGTTCTTCCTGGACGACCGTGGCGCCACGACGGCCACATTTTCCACCGTGGTGAATTTCCACGCGGGCGACAACGCTACGGTCTGGGGGGTCACAACCGCCGACTTCACGCTGAACACCTATAACAATCAGGGTGCGACCGGCTACAAAGGCCTTGACTTCTCCTTCACTGCCGCAGGCAAACCAGATGCCAACCTTGTGCTGACAGGATACACCACCGCCGATCTGACGAACGGTTCGCTGGCCGTAAGTTACGGCACAACGCCGACCGTCGGCACTACCCCGGGCAGTACCTACATGCTGATCCACCACAATTAGGCACGCCCAACCCGCCTGCCCGGACGAAGCAACCCGCTCGGCACACTAACGCCGAACGGGTTTGCCGTTGGTGCGAACAGAAGAATTTCGTTCGACCCGTCGGTTCAATGCACGGCCAGGACAGGCGAAAAGAAAATGGCCAGGTTGCAGAAGAACGCGACCATCCAAACCACCGAGCGGAAGGTCGGGCGATCGGATATGTAAAAGAAAACATACAGAATACGCGCCAGGATAAACCCAACCGCCAGCGTGTTAACCATGTCCTGCGGCGCGCCCCGCATTTCCGCCAGCAGCACCGCGGTTGCGAAGAACGGAAACGACTCAAACCCGTTCATATGGGCACCCAGCGCACGCGCGCGAAGGCCGGGCGTGTAGAACCGCGGATCACGCGGGTTGGCGTTATCGAATTCCTTCTTCCCGTCCATCTTGGCGGGCATGATCGAACCCATCGTCAGCACGACGGCGGCGAGAAGGCACAGGTCGGCAATGGTCATTACTGGACTCTCCGTTTAACATTAGCGGTATCTATTCCACGAACGAGACGGAAAAACCACATGGCGCTGCACTGCGATCTGATTATCCGCGATGCGACGGTCTTCGATGGGATGGGCACACCCCGCTTCCAGGCCGATGTCGCGGTCACCGGCGACCGTATCGTGGGCGTCGGCGAGCTTGGCAATTACGAAGCCGCCCGGGATCTGGATGCCGATGGCCTGGCACTGGCGCCCGGATTTATCGACGCCCACACGCATGACGACCGGGCGGTGCTGTGCGGTCCGGCGTGTATGCTGTGCAAGATGTCGCAAGGCGTGACGACCGTCGTGGTCGGCAACTGCGGGATATCCCTGTCGCCGGTGCGGATGAAATCCCGCCCGGTGCCGCCGCTGGACCTGCTGGGCGACGAGACCTGGTTCGCGTTCGACAGTTTCGGCGAATACGCCGACCGGCTGGCCCGCGATCCGTCCCCGGTGAACACCTATGCGCTGATCGGCCACATGTCGCTGCGGGTCGAGGCGATGAACGGCGACACCCAGCGGGCAGCCACCGACAAGGAAGCCGAACATATGCGGGTGCGCCTGCGCGATGCCCTGGCACAGGGCGCATCCGGGTTTTCCACCGGGCTGTACTACCCTCCGAACGCGATGGCGCCGACCGATGAGGTGATCGCGGTTGCCGAGGCGCTGCGGGAATCGGGCGGGATATATGTCACGCATATGCGCGACGAGGCCAACGACGTGCTGCTGTCGATAGAGGAAACCCTGAAGATCGGGCGGGCCGTGGATGTGCCCGTGGTGATCAGCCACCACAAATGCTCGATGCCGGAGAATTTCGGCCGCAGCGCGCAGACCCTGCCGGCAATCGATGCGGCGGCGCTCGGGCAGAAGGTGGATTTCGATGTTTACCCATATGCGGCGGGATCGACGGTGCTGATGCCGCACCGCCTGCGCAAGGACGTGCCGGTGCAAATTACGTGGTCGGTGCCGCATCCCGAATTCGCCGGGCGGATGCTGGCCGATATCGCGATGGAATGGCAGATCGACCAAAAGGCGGCGGCGGAGCGGCTGGTGCCGGCCGGGGCGATCTACTTCCAAATGGACGAACCCGACGTGCAGCGGATCATGGCCCACCGGCTGGCGATGATCGGCAGCGACGGGCTGCCGCATGATTCCTATCCGCATCCCCGGCTGTGGGGCACGTTCCCGCGCGTGCTGGGGCACTATTCCCGCGATCTGGGGCTGTTCAGCCTGGAGGAAGCAGTGCGCAAAATGACCGGGCACACGGCGTCGGTCTTCGGCATGGTGGATCGCGGCGTCATCCGGGCGGGGGCATACGCCGATCTGGTGCTGTTCGATGCGAAGACGGTGCGCGATGCAGCCACCTATGACGCCCCGACCCGGGTTTCCGAGGGGATTCTGGAGACCTGGGTCAACGGCCAGTCCACCTATGTATTCGGCGACGGGGCGACGGTGGCCAGGGCGGGGCGGTTGGTCACGCGCGGCCGCGGGTAGGCGTTGTTCACCCCGGCCGGCGCCCATATGTCACGCGATTGAAACGCCTTTCGCGCGTGACACGCCGGCAAGGCCGGGCTAACAGGGCGCGCGTAAACCCCTGGCGGAAATCCCCTTCAGCGAATGTCAGCCACGACACGCTACTCGATGGCCGCCGGATGGCGCCTGCCCAATGTTTGGGATCTGGTGGCGTTCGTCTGCGTCATTGGCGCGCTGGTGGGGGTCGGTCACGTCGCGGCGGGCACGCTGACCCGAATAGACGCGCCGGGCGCAACCCAGATCACGCTCGATCCGATGAACCTGCCGGTCTATGCCGTGCGGACCACGTTGCGGATGTTCGCCGCTCTCGCCGCGTCGCTGTTGTTCACCTTCACTTATGGCACCGCGGCCGCGAAGAGCCGCCGAGCGGCGTTGGTGCTGGTGCCGGTGCTGGATGTGCTGCAATCGGTGCCGATCCTGGGCTTCCTGACCTTTACCGTTGTGTTCTTCATGAACCTGTTTCCCGGCCAGGTGCTGGGGCTGGAGTTGGCGGCGATCTTCGCCATCTTCACCAGTCAGGCCTGGAACATGGCGTTCAGCATGTATCAGTCGCTGAAGACGGTTCCGGCCGACTTGTATGAGGCATCGATCAGCTTCCATCTGACTCCTTGGCAGCGGTTCTGGAAGCTGGAGGTGCCGTTCGCCACCCCGGGTCTGGTCTGGAACACCATGATGTCCATGTCCGGCGGCTGGTTCTTCGTCGTCGCCTCCGAAGCCGTGTCGGTCGGTGACAACACCTGGAAGCTGCCGGGCATCGGATCGTATGTCGCGCTGGCGCTGGAGGAGAAAGACATCGCCGCCGTGGGCTGGGCGATCCTGGCGATGCTGGTGGTGATCCTGGCCTACGACCAGTTGCTGTTCCGCCCGCTGGTGGCCTGGTCGGCCAAGTTCCGGTTCGAAACGACGGCCGGCGCCACCGCCTCCGATCCCTGGATGTTGCGGTTGGTGCGCAGAACCAGGCTGCTGCATTTCATCGGTGAGCGGATCGGCGACATGGCCGCAAGGGTCGGCGGCCTGCGAATGTCATTTACCGGCCGCGTCCGAAGCATGGCCGCACCCGAACCATCCAAGGCGGTGGACGCGGTCTGGATCGCGGTTCTAGTGATACTGGTCGCCGCCGCCACCTGGCGGGTGGTCTTATTCGCCTCCGAGGCCATCAGTTGGGCCGATGTGAGCGAGGCTGTCGGCTTGGGGCTGATCACGCTGTTGCGAGTTGTCGTGCTGATGATCCTGGCGAGTGCGATCTGGGTGCCGATCGGCGTCTGGCTGGGCCTGCGCCCGGTCTGGGCCAGACGCGCCCAACCGATCGCGCAATTTCTGGCGGCCTTCCCGGCCAATCTGCTGTTTCCGCCCTTCGTGCTGTTTATCGTCTTTTTCCGTCTGAACCCCGATATCTGGCTGACACCGCTGATGGTGCTGGGCACACAGTGGTACATCCTGTTTAACGTCGTGGCCGGTGCCGCGGCGTTTCCCGGGGATCTAAGGGAAGCGGCGGCGAATTTCCGGATCGGGGGCTTCCTGTGGTGGCGCAAGGTCATCATCCCCGGCATATTTCCGTATTACGTCACCGGCGCCATAACCGCCTCCGGCGGATCATGGAACGCGGCGATCGTGGCCGAGGTGGCGTCCTGGGGCGATACCAAACTGCAAGCGCATGGGCTGGGCGCCTATATCGCCGACGCGACCGACAAGGGCGACATGGCCCGTGTCATTTTGGGCGTCGTGGTCATGTCCACCTTCGTCGTCCTGTTCAATCGCTTGCTGTGGCGACCCATGTATGCTTACGCGCAGCGACGCCTCACCTTGGGCTAGGGAAAACTGGCATGGATGCAGCCGTCACCGCACGCCCCTGTCTGATCGATGTCAAGGGATGCCGCCAAGCCTATCATAAGGATTCCAGCGCCGATCTGGTGGTGCTGGACGATGTCAATCTTACTCTGCACGAAGGCGAAATCGTCGCCCTGCTCGGGCGGTCCGGCTCTGGCAAGTCCACGCTGCTGCGGATCGTATCCGGCCTGCTGAAACCCACGGCCGGCGAAGTCACATGGCGCGGCAAACCGGTCAATGGCCCGACCGAGGGCGTGGCGATGGTGTTCCAAAGCTTCGCGCTGTTCCCCTGGCTGACCGTGCAGGAAAACGTCGAAATCGGCCTCGAAGCCCGCGGCGTTCACCGCTCGGAGCGCGAGAAGCGCGCTGAAACCGCCATCGACATGATCGGATTGGGCGGGTTCGAAAACGCCTACCCAAAGGAACTGTCCGGCGGCATGCGCCAGCGTGTCGGCCTCGCCCGCGCGTTGGTGGTCCATCCGGACCTGCTGTTGATGGATGAACCGTTTTCGGCGCTGGACGTGCTGACCGCCGAAACCCTGCGCACCGACCTGATCGACCTGTGGATGGACGGCAAACTGCCGGTGAAATCGGTGCTGATGGTGACGCATAACATCGAGGAAGCGGTGCTGATGTGCGACCGCATACTGGTGTTCTCCTCCAATCCCGGCCGGGTGGCGACGGAGTTGAAAGTCCCCTTCCCGCATCCGCGGAACCGGTTGGACCCCGATTTCCGCCAGTTGGTGGATGACATCTACGGCATCATGACGCGGCGGGCACCGGCTGGACCGAAGGCCGCGACGACGGCCCCGGTTTCGCCGCTGGCAATGCCGCTGCACCGCGTCGGCACGAACATCATGTCCGGCCTGATGGAAACATTGGCGGCGGAACCCTATAACGGGCGGGCGGATTTGCCGGCACTTGCGAACTCGCTGCAATACGAGGTGGACGATCTGCTCCCACTGGGCGAAACGCTCCAGTTGTTCAGGTTCGCGGTGCTGGAGGAAGGCGACATCCTGCTGACCGACCTGGGCCGGACCTATGTCGATGGCGATACCGACCAGCGCAAGCGCATCTTCTCCGAAGCGCTGCGCCAGCATGTGCCGCTGGCCAACATGATCCGTCAGGTGCTGGACGAACGCTGGAACCACCGGGCATCCGCCGTGCGGTTCCGCGATGAGTTGGAAGATCACATGTCCCCGGACTATGCGGCGGACACGCTGCGCACGCTGATCGGCTGGGGCAGGTACGCAGAGCTGTTCAGCTATGACGAGGAAGCCGAACAGTTCGGGTTGGAGGATATCGAATAGCAGCGATAGAGGGCGTGCCGCCGGATACCACAGGCCTGCGAACGGGAGTCACACAACCGTAACGGACACGGTCGGCCTTCGTCATGACGGGGCCTCCGGGCCGGGCCTGTCATCCAACTGTCATATGGATGCAATATTCCAGTCACCGATCGCTTATAATGTGTCAACGCGCTGCCGCGCACCGACTCCTCAGGAGAGATTGTTATGAAGTTCGCCCTAGCGGCCATGGCCATTGGCTTGGCCGGGTTTACTGTCGCCGCCCAAGCGCAATCGATTACCGGCGCGGGTTCGACCTTCGCCGCACCGATCTACGGAAAGTGGGGCGAGGCCGCGGCATCCACTGCCAGCGTTCAACTGAACTACCAGGCCGTCGGGTCCGGCGCCGGTATCAACCAGATCAACAATCGCACGGTCGATTTCGGCGCATCCGATATGCCGGTGAAGGCGGACGCGCTGGCCGAACACAAGTTGATGCAATTTCCGACGGTGATCGGCGGCGTCGATGTCATCGTCAATTTGCCCGGTATCGAGGCGAACGGGTTGAAGCTGACCGGGCCGCTGCTGGCCGATATCTTCCTCGGCAAGATCGTCAAGTGGAACGACAAGGCCATTGCCGCGGTCAATCCCGGTCTGAAGCTGCCCGGGACAGCCATCGCAACCGTTCACCGCGCCGATGGGTCGGGCACGACGTTCGTGTTTACTGACTACCTGAGCATGCAAAGCCCGGAGTGGAAAGACAACGTCGGCGCGTCCACGAGCGTAAGCTGGCCGACTGGTGCCGGTGCCAAGGGCAGCGACGGCGTGGCCGCCACGGTGCGCCAGATCCCGGGCGGTATAGGCTATGACGAAAGCGCCTATGCCGAACTGAACCATCTGACCACGGTGGCGATGCGCAACGCCGACGGTAAGTTCGTCGCCCCGACGATGCAAGCATTCGCCGCCGCCGCCGCGAATGCCGACTGGTCGGCGGTCAAGAACTTCGCCATCGATCTGAACGATCAAAAAGGCGCGGAAAGCTGGCCCATCGAGTCCGCTACCTTCGTGCTGCTGCCAACCGACCCGCGGGACGAAAAGCAAAGCTCGGCCGTCAAGCGGTTCTTCGACTGGGGCTTTTCCCATGGCAACGACATCGCCACCAAACTGCTGTACATCCCGCTTCCCGCCAAGGTGCAGGATGCGATCCGCGCAGCCTGGCAGGCCGTTCCAGGCAGCATGTAAGTCGCCTTAATGCGCTGGCCCGGCGTGTCCGGGCCAGTTAAACAAGCACAAAGCTCCGTCGGTTGGCCCGGACATGCCGGGCCGCGGAGATCATGAAGGGATTTTCGGCCCCGTGCAGCAAGCGGTCGTTCCAGGCGTCACGTCCGGCTCCGCGGCCAAATTCCGCCCCGGCGATCCGATCTTCGCCGCGCTGGCAAGGGCGTCCGGTGTGTTCGTATTGCTGCTGCTAGGCAGCCTGATCATGTCGCTGTTCATCGGCGGCATCCCGGCATTCCGAAAATTCGGCCTCGGTTTTCTGGTCTCGACAACATGGAACCCGGTCAAAGAGGTTTTCGGCGCCGGCGTGTCCATCTACGGCACCGTGATGACCGCCGTCTTGTCGATGATCCTGGCAGTCCCGCTGGCGTTCGGCATCGCCTTCTATCTGACCGAACTCGCACCCGCCTGGCTAAAACGCCCGGTCGGCACGGCGGTGGAACTGCTGGCGGCGGTTCCGTCGATCATTTACGGCATGTGGGGCTTCTTCGTCATCGTCCCACTGATGTCGCAGTACGTGGAACCCACACTGATCGATCTGTTCGACGGGATCCCCATACTGGAGGACATGTTCGCCGGCCCGCCATTCGGCACCGGTATATTCACCGCCGCGCTGATCCTGACGGTCATGGTCGTCCCGTTCATCGCCGCGACCATGCGCGACGTGTTCGAAACCGTGCCGCCGGTTTTCAAGGAATCCGCCTATGGTCTGGGCTGCACCACATGGGAGGTGATGCGCTCCATCGTCACCCCCTATACCCGGGTTTCGGTGATCGGCGGCATCATGCTGGGTTTCGGCAGGGCACTGGGCGAAACGATGGCGGTGACGTTCGTGATCGGGAACTCCAGCCACATCTCGGCCAGCTTGTTTTCAGCCGGCAACACCATCGCCTCCATCGTCGCGCTGGAATTTCCCGAAAGCCCATCCGGCAGCCTCAAACTCTCCGCACTCCTCGCGCTCGGTTTTATCCTTTTCGTCATTTCCTTCATCGTGCTGGCGATTTCCCGCACCCTGTTGCGCCCGAAACTGAAGGTGTAACATGAACACAACCTTATCCGCCGTCGGCGGCGTTCCGGGGCCGGCCAAGGATATCCGGGTTTCCCGAGCACTGGGCAAACGCCGCCACCGCATCAACACCATGGTCAAGGCGCTGTGCGTTCTGGCCACCGCCCTCGGCATGGTCCTGCTCGGGTCTATCCTGCTGACACTGATCTGGCGGGGCGCATCCGGACTGTCGCTGTCGGTCTTCACCACCGTCACCAAACCGCCCGGGTCCGGCGGCGGACTTCTGAACGCAATCGTCGGGACGCTGATACAGACCGTGATCGGCACCGCCGTCGGGACACCGATCGGGCTGATGGTCGGCACCTATCTGGCGGAATACGGTCACAATTCAGCGCTTGCCAACGCCGTTCGGTTCGTTTCGGACGTGCTGCTGTCCGCGCCATCGATCCTGATCGGTTTGTTCGTTTACCAGTTGGCGGTCGAACCGTTCGGCGGCTTTTCCGGCGCCGCCGGATGTATGGCACTGGCTATCCTGGTCATTCCGATCGTCGTGCGGACGACCGAGGATATGCTGCGCCTGATTACCCCATCCCTTCGGGAAGCCGCGATCGGCCTGGGCGCGCCGAAATGGAAAGTCATCGTACTGATCTGCTATCGGGCGGCGATGGACGGCATCGTCACCGGCGTCCTGCTGGCGGTTGCACGCATCGCCGGGGAAACGGCGCCGCTGCTGTTCACCAGCCTGGGTAATCTGAACTGGTCCGTCAGTCTTGACCAGCCGATGGCCAGTCTGCCGGTGACGATCTATCAGTACGCCGGCTCCGCGTTCGACGATTGGGTGCAACTGGCCTGGGTTGGCGCACTGCTGATCACATTCGGTGTGCTGGCCATCAATATCGTAGCCCGGCTGGTCCTGCGGCGGGGAAAATGAGGCAGACATGAGCATGACAACCGATCCCTCGGAAGGCCAGACAGCCAGCTTTGGCAGCGTTCAGGCCCGTGCGAAGAACACGATCAATCCAGCGCGCATCGCGATTGAAAACCTCGATTTCTATTACGGCGACCACAAAGCCCTGAAGGGCATCAAGCTGAACCTTCCGGACCGTCAGGTAACCGGCATGATCGGTCCGTCCGGCTGCGGCAAGTCCACGCTCTTGCGAGTACTCAACCGGATGTACGACCTCTATCCGGGCCAACGCGCCACCGGCAGGGCGATGATGGACGAAATGAACATCATCGACCCCAAGGTTGACGTCAACGCGCTGCGGGCCCGGATCGGCATGGTCTTCCAAAAGCCAACGCCATTCCCAATGACGATTTACGAAAACATCGCCTTCGGCGTGAAGCTGCATGAACGGCTGTCCAGATCGGCGATGGACGAACGGGTGGAATGGTCGCTGACCCGGGCGGCGCTGTGGGGTGAGGTGAAGGATCGCCTCAACACCTCCGCGATGGGGCTGTCCGGCGGACAGCAGCAACGGCTGTGCATCGCCCGCACCATCGCGGTGCGGCCGGAAGTCATTCTGCTGGACGAACCGACCAGCGCGCTGGACCCGATCAGTACTTTGAAGATCGAGGAACTGATCGACGAATTGAAGAACGATTTCACCATCGCGATCGTGACCCACAACATGCAGCAGGCCGCCCGCTGCGCCGATCAGGTGGCGTTCTTCTACCTCGGCGAGATGGTGGAATGTGCGCCCGCCGTGCAGATATTCACCGCACCGAAGCAAAAGCGCACCCAGGAATACGTGACCGGCCGTTTCGGCTGAACCAGAAAGAACATTGCGATGTCAGATTCCGCCGAACATTTGGTCAAGAGTTTCGATACGGATTTGAAACAGCTTCGCGACATGCTGACCGAAATGGGCGGCATCGTGGAAAGTCAGTTGGCAATGGCCGCCCAGGCGATCCTGAACCGCGACGCCGACATCGCCATGCGCGCCGTCGAGGAAGACCCCAAGGTCGATGCGCTTGAACGCGAAATCGAACAGTTCGTGATCCAGATGCTGGCGCTGCGCCAACCCATGGCGGGCGACTTGCGGCGTGTCGTCGCCGCACTGAAAATTACCGGCGACCTGGAACGGATCGGCGACTATGCAGCCAATGTGGCCAAGCGCAGCGTGGTGCTGGGACAGTATAATCTGCCCTATTCGCTCGCCGGCCTGGCGCATATGGCGACACTGGTACAAGAACAGTTGAAGTCGATCATGGATGCGCTGGGTAACAGCGATACCGCGAAAGCGGTGGAGGTCTGGCGGTCGGATCGCGTGGTGGACGATATCTACAACGCCCTGTTCCGTGAACTGATTACCTACATGATGGAAGATCCGCGCAACATCACCCCCTGCACGCATCTGCTGTTCATCGCCAAAAACCTGGAACGGGTCGGCGACCACACCACCAACATCGCCGAAACCGTTTATTACGCCGTCGAGGGGGAGCCAATCCCGGATGTACGTCCCAAGGGCGACACCTCCGCTTATGCCGTTGTTAGATCGAAGGAATGAATGCGATGCTCGACAGTATCTCCAGCCTGCCAAAGCCGCTTGTTCTTGTCGTCGAGGACGAACCGGCGCTGGCGACGCTGTTGCGTTACAACCTGGAAAAGCAAGGCTTTCGCGTCGATGAAGCAAGCGACGGCCAGGAAGCGATGACCCGCATTTCAGAAGCGCCGCCCGATCTGGTGCTGCTGGACTGGATGTTGCCCGTCATGTCGGGGATCGAGGTCTGCCGCCAGATCCGCCGCAAGGCGTCCACCCGCGACCTGCCGGTGATCATGGTGACCGCGCGAACCGAGGATCAGGACGCAGTGCGCGGACTGAATACCGGCGCCGACGACTACATCACAAAGCCGTTCAACATCGAAGCACTCCTCGCTCGGATGAGGGCGCTGCTGCGGCGCTCGAACGCGGTGCCGGTCAAGGGGCAGCTGACATTCCACGACATCGAGATCGACCTGGCCTCCCATCGCGTCAACCGTAACGAACGGCCGGTGCATCTGGGCCCGACAGAATTCCGCCTGCTGGAATTCTTCATGCAGCATCCCCGCCGCGTATTCACGCGTGAGGAACTGCTGGACGCGGTCTGGGGGCCCGATATTCATGTCGAACCAAGAACGGTCGATGTGCATATCCGCCGCCTGCGCAAAGCGATCAACGGCCCCGGGGAACTGGACGTGGTGCGGACGGTTCGCACGGCAGGCTACGCGCTGGATACCGAACCGCTGTAGCCCCGGCGCCGATGCCCTTCCCTCTTAGCGGCTTTCGGCCATAGAATCGCCGGACGGAAATCGACCGGGGGAAAGCAATCATGGACGCAGACGCCAAAAAGACCGCGCTTCGAATGATCCCATACGGGATCTACGTCATGACAGCCGACGACCATAAAGGCAATGTCGGCGCGGCAACCGTCAACTGGGTCACACAAGGCTCATTCGCACCGCCGCTGGTCGTGGTGGGCGTGAAGGCGGACTCCGGCGCCCACACCGTGGTCAAGGGCACCGGCAAGTTCGCCTTGAACATGTTGGGCAAGGACCAGAAGGGGCTGGCGTTCACCTTCTTCAAGCCGGCGAAGGTGGAAGACGGCAAACTCTCCGGCCAGACGTTCCATGCCGGGGCCAACGGATGCCCGATCCTGGACGATGCCATCGCCGCCGTCGAATGTTCGGTGCGCCAGATCGTCGAACTCGGCGATCATCACATCGTGGTGGCCGAGGTAACCGAAGCCTATGTCATGCGCCCGCCCGCCGGCCGAGCCGACGCGGCGATCCTGGAGATGAAGGATCTGGGCGACACCGTCTATTACGGCGGCTGAGCGGCAGCAGTCGGGGCGAACCAGGCGTTCGCCCCGATCGGCTATACCCGCTTTGCCGATGTGCCCAAACCGCCGTACAGGTCCACCATGCGGCCGAACCATGCGGCGATCGGGTCGTTATCCTCAAGTAACTGGAACCGGCTGACGCAGTGCGGCCACATCAGCGTGCCAGCCACGATATGATCGGCATAGCTGGGACCGGCGCCGCCCAGCCATGCCTGACGCCGCAGCACCAGCCGGACGGGCAGCAGCGACGCGCGGAATGCGGCAACCCGATCCTCCCGGTTTTCTTGAACCTGTTCCAGCGTCCTGCCGAAGCGGGCCTCGCGGCTGGAACGGAAATAGGCGCGGTCTTTCGGATCGACCGCATCCAGCAGATCCCGGATAATCAGCGGCGCGATCCCGCCCAGCATGACGCTGTCGGCCCACGCATTGATGAAAGCAGCATGGGCGCGGCCGACTGACCCGCCGAACAACGACGGCATCGGTGCCTGTTCTTCCAGATATTCCGCGATCGTCCAACTGTCGAACACAGTGGTTCCGGCGTCCTGGATCACCGGGACCTTACCCTGGCCGGAGAACGCGATCTTGTCGCCCTCGGTAAACCGCCAGGGGATGGTTTCGACCGGCATTCCCTTATGGGCCAGTGCGAAACGGATCCGCCAGCAATACGGGCTGAAACGCAGGTCCGGGTCTGCTCCGGCGAGGTCGTACATCGTGATGCTCATGGCCGCATCCTGCCTCGCGAACCATGCCGGCGTCCAGATTGCCTGTGCCGGTTCGATCTGGTGTGGTAACAGGCCCCGGTGCCCAGCAGCCCCACCCCTGACAGCCTGCTTGTCCGCACCGCCCGCGGCGCCGGCTGGGTCATGGCATGGCGGCTGGGGATGCGATTGCTGGGGCTGGTCAGCACGCTGGTGCTGGTCCGGCTGATCGCACCGGCCGATTTCGGCGTCATCGCGCTGGCGACCGGCTTCATGCAGACCCTGGACGGCATGCTGACACTGGGAACCGAGGAAGCGGTGATCCGCCAGTCCGTACCCGAACCCGCCTTCTACAACACCGCCTTCACGCTGAACCTGCTGCGCGGACTGGCGGTCGCCATCCTGGTCGCGGTTCTGGCCTTTCCGGCCGCCAGGTTCTTTGCCGACCCAAGGCTTGGGCCGGTGCTGCTGTTTGTCGCCTGCCTGCCGCTGCTGGACGGATGCGCCAATATCGGAACGGTGGATTTCCGGCGCGACTTCGCCTTCCACAAGGAATTCGCCATCATGGTGCTGCCGAAGCTGTGCGGCATCGTGGCGGCCATCGTGGCGGCGGTGCTGACCCACTCCTATCTCGCCATGCTGTGCGGGATGGGCGTCAACCGGACGCTGCGAATGGTCATGAGCTACGCGATGCATCCGTTCCGGCCCCGGCTTTCGCTCAGGGCCTGGCGCGGGTTGGCGGGGTATTCGCTGTGGACGTTCCTGCTGTCGCTCGCGGTGCTGATCCGGGACCGCAGCGACACGCTGCTGCTCGGCCGGCTGATGAACACCGCCTCGGTCGGCTTCTATTCGGTGGGGGCGGAGATCGCGGCCCTGCCGACAACGGAATTGATCGAACCCCTGGGGCGCGCGGCATTTTCCGGGTTCGCGGCGGGACGGCACCAGAACGCCGCACCTGGCGAGACCTTTCTGCGGCTGATCGGGTCGGCCGCGTTGCTGACCTTGCCGGCCGGTGTCGGGCTGTCGCTGGTAGCCGCACCTCTGGTCGCCCTGGCGTTTGGGCCGGGGTGGGAACAGGCGGTGCCGGTGCTGCGCATCCTGTCGCTGGGTTTCACCATTATGGTGTTCGGACATCTGAGCCTGCATTTGTTGAGCGCCCATGCGCTGCTGGGGCGGCTGGTTGGGATTACCCTGGCCGGCGCGGCGGTCCGGGTGGCGATGCTGGCGGTTTTAATCCCCGCCTATGGGTTGCCGGGTGCGGCGGCCGGCGCGGCGGCTGGCGTGCTGACGGAGCAAATCCTGACGGTGGGAACGGCGTTGCGGCGGTTCCGGGTCGGGATCGGGGACCTGATTCGCGGAGTCTGGCGGCCGGCCGCGGGCGCTTTGGCGATGGCCGGTGTCCTGACCTGGAGCGGACTCGGCTGGCGGGACGACGATAGCATCTCGGCTCTCGCACAAGCAGTTGTGGCCGGAGCCCTGACCTATGGAGTCGTGCTGGCCGGCTGCTGGCTGGCGGCGGCCCGGCCGAACGGGGCGGAGCGCGATGTGCTGGCGTTGCTTCGGCGCCTCCGGTGATCGGTTTCCCCGCGGTGGGCGATCGGCCGACCCGATGGCTTTCTTGTTCACAACCAGAATAGCTCGGCGAGGCGACTCGCCAATGCGTCGTAGTATCGCCCGATGCAGCCATCCAGCCCGATCGAAACCGATATCGTCCTGCTTGGCGCCGGACACGCCCACCTAGAGGTGCTGCGCCGCTTCGCGATGCGGCCGGAACCGGGCGTCAGGCTGACACTGATCGGACGCGAGCCGGAGACGCCATACTCCGGCATGCTGCCGGGGCTGATCCGCAGCGAATATACTCATCAA
>JAJZEV010000317.1 GCA_021805665.1 Pseudomonadota bacterium | reverse complement strand
GGGTGTGGCATCGGCGGTTCCGTAATAAGGCGTGTGCGGAATCAGCTTGAAATGCGCGAGTTCCCCGTATCGCAGTTCGTGCATGATCTTGCCCGGTTCGGCATCGCGGAAATCGTCGCGTTGCTTTGCTTGCCAGCGTCCCAGCACGTCCAGCGATCCGCGGGCGAAGTCGGGATAGACCATGATATTCTGCAACGACACGATCAGGCTGTCCCGCCCGAACGGCGCCATGAACCACGGCAGGCCGGCGGCTGGCAGGAACACCATATGATCGGTGCCTTCCAACGGCAGGCGCAGCGCCGCCATGTCGTCGATCGCCTGATGAAAGAAGCGATAGAATTCCTCGTTACTGGTCTGCAGTTTCAGCACCGTTTGCCGCCAGTCGCGGTGCGCCATCGCTTGCGAGGACGATCCGGCCTGCGCCGCGCACTCATCGCTGGCTTGAAATCGCCTGTCGCCGTCGGTGAATTCATACAGCAGGCAGGCATGCCATGTGCCGCCCGGCGGCAGCCTGACCTCGAAACTCAGGCGTCCGTTGGCGAACACCGCGCGTGAATCGAAGCTGCCGACCGATACGGCAACCGACCTGCAGAAATCCATGTTGCGATAAGTGGTCCGCAGGGTCTGCGCGGCTTCCGACCAGTCGGAATCGATGTGCCCGCGCCTGATGTCGCGCTTGGACTTCACGTCGAACACGTCGGCGAAGTCCGACCGGATCGCGATCTCCAGGTTGAACCGCACCGGCTTCTGCCCGTAATTCGTGATGTCCAGGTCTTCGTGCAGACCCTGGCTCAGCGCCCGGGCCACGGCAAAGGCCAGGGTTTGGGCCGGGATGGCACCATCCTCGGTCAGGAATGCCCGGTTGGTGAGGAAAATGCGCGCCGAGTCGAAATTCACCGCCCCGCCGTTCAGCAAGTCCCACGGCGTGCCGTTGGCATAGACCGACCAGGCGCTGATCAACCGTGTATCGAAGAAATACAGCCCCTTGTCGCTCGGCCAGGCAATTTGCCCGTCCGATTCGGTCACCATGACCGTCATGGCCTGATGGATGGCGATCTGCGGCGGGCCGACCTGGACCTTGAACGGCATGAGCGAGAGACTCCGCGTTGAAGAGTGGGTTATAGCGTAATGGCGGCTGTGGGATCATGTGACAGGATGGTTAGTTTGGACGCCCCGGACATCGATTGGACCTTGGACCATATCCGCCGGCATATCGAGCATGGCTTACCGCTGGTGCCGCTGTTCAATATCGATGTGATCGAAGCCAGCGTGGAACGCGGGGCGGTGCGGCTGCGGGCGGGGGACCACGTGACCAGGCCGGGCGGCAGTGTCGCCGGACCGGTTCAGTTCGCCCTGGCCGACGTCGCCACCTATGCCCTGATCCTCGCGGCTCGGCGGGATGAGGCAGCGGTGACGGTCGATCTGACGATCAATTTTCTCCGCCCGGCGATGGTGTTGCCGCTGGTTGCCGTGGCGACCCCGTTGCGGGCCGGACGCCGACTTTACACCGCGGAGGTGCGGATCGTCGAGGAATCCACCGGGCGGCTGATCTCTCACGCTACCACGACGTATGCGCTAACGGGGCCTTGAGCCGGCGCTTCTCTTGTCAGCCGCCCGCGGGAATTCCAAGATAGCGGTCGATCCAATAAGGAGGCGTCCGTCATGACCGATCTGCCGAAATATGTCGAAATCCACGAGGAAGGCCCGCGCGAGGGCTTCCAGATAGAACCCGGCCCGATTCCGACCGAAAACAAGATCAAACTGATCGAGGCGCTGGCCGAAACCGGCCTGCATCACATCCAGGCCTGCTCCTTCGTCAACACCCGTCTGGTTCCAGGCTGGGCCGATGCGGAAGCGGTGGTCGAAGGCTTCAAGCCCAAGTCGGGTGTCGAGTACACTGGCCTGTTCTTCAACGGCAACGGTTTGGACCGGGCGCTGGCTTTCAAGCACAAGCTGGCGATCCATGGCAGCATTTCGCTGACGGCGTCGGAGGGTTTCACCCGCAAGAACCTCAACCGCAGCCATGCCGAAAACCTGGAAGCGATGCGTAAGCACAGTTCGTTGCAACAATCGAAGGGCGTGCCGGTCACCCGGATCGGCGTGATGGCGGCATTTGGCTGCAACTATCAGGGCGACATCTCGCCGGCCCAAGTCATCAGTACGCTGGAAGACGGCTTGGCCATCGCCGCCGAAACCGGTGCGACGATCGAACTGTTTTCGCTGGCCGACACCATGGGATGGGCGACGCCCGCCCGGATCGAGCGGGTGATCGGCGAGGTGCGGACTCGTTGGCCCGACATGAAGCTGTCGCTGCATCTGCACGACACCCGCGGCATGGCGGTGGCCAACGCCCATGCCGGCCTGAAAATGGGCGTCACGCGCTATGACTCGACAGTAGGCGGTTTGGGCGGCTGTCCGTTCGCCGGCCAGCCGAAAGCGGCTGGGAATATCTGCACCGAGGAACTGGTGCTGTTGTGCGAGGAAATGGGCATCGATACCGGTGTCGATCTGGACATGTTGATCGAGGTTGGCCGGCTGGCGGAGGAGATCGTCGGGCACCAACTGCCGAGCGAACTGATCCATGCCGGCAGTTTGGCGGCGTTCAGAAGGAAGGCGGCGTAAGGTCGCCGTGGCGGCGGAGCCATCGCTCCGCCGCGGTCCCTCAGCCCATTATTTCCCGCCGACGGCCCAATCGTGGTTATGCACAAGGCCGTCATCGAACCGCTCGTGCGCCTGGACCACATCGTAGGCGCGGTACCGGCTCGCGGCCGGCATCCCGGCAAATCCGGCGGGGGCGGGTCGGTCGTGCGAACTGGCCGCCCAGTTGTGGTTATGCACCAGGCCGTCGTCGAAGTAGTCGATCGCCGCGCGGGCGGCGCTGAAGCCTGTCATGCCATCGGGTGCATACACTGCGGTGGAACGCATCGTCTGGTGCTCCTTCATGTCGTCATTCGATGAGTGAATAATTGACATTGCGCCGGCGAAAGCGAAGCCCTAATTCGGGTGAAACCGCGCAATGCCGTGGCTGACTTCACAGTGTGTCCCGTAAATCTGTAAAGGGTGTAAAGCATGAGCCGCACGCTGATCGGGCGGACGGTGCGCCGGCTGCGAACCGAACGGGGGCTGTCGCAGCAGGCGCTGGCCACGCGGTTGGGTATTTCGGCCAGTTATTTGAACCTGATCGAACACGACCAGCGTGCGGTCACCGCCTCGCTGCTGATCAAGCTGGGTGAAATCCTGCGCGTCGATCTGGGCGAACTGTCCGGGACGCAAGAGCGCCAGCTGGAAGTCGGTCTGCGGGAGGCGTTCGCCGATCCGCTGCTGGGTGCCGACGACGTTGCCGATGCCGAGGTCGAGGCGCTGGCCGCCAGCAGTCCGAACGCCGCGCGGGCGGTTTTGGCGTTGTATCGGGCGTGGCGGGTCGCCAGGGAAGATGCCAACGGCATCGCGCTGCCGTCCGGCCGGCGAATCCTGTTGCCGAACGAGGAGGTGCGGGACTTCTTCGACGATCGCGGCAACCATTTTCCGATTCTGGAAGACGCGGCCGGGGCGTTGGCCAACGAACTCGCCCCCGGTGCGCCGGCGGAAATGAACCACGCCATCGCCGAACGCTTGCGCGTGGCCCATGGGGTCCGCGTCTCGGTCCAGCCGCTGGATCTGGCGTTGCGCCGCTACGATCCCGCCACGCGCGGTCTGGCATTGTCCGAATCGCTGCCGCGGGAGAGCCGGGGCTTCCACATGGCGTTCCAACTGGTGCTGCTGGAGGCGCGCGAGGCGGTCGAAACCGTGTTGAAAGAGGCTGCCCCGTCCACCGCCGAGGCCGGGATGCTGATGCGGATCGGTCTGCTGAACTATGTCGCGGGCGCGCTGGTCATGCCGTACGCCGCGTTTCATGCCGCCGCATCGGAATTGCGGCACGATATGGAAGCGATCGCCGCCCGTTTCGGCGTGTCCTATGAGCAAGCCTGCCACCGCCTGTCCACGCTGCAACGTGTCGGCGCGAGGGGGGTGCCATTCTTCTTCCTGCGTGTTGATCCGGCGGGCAATGTATCCAAGCGGTTCTCCGCCGCGGGGTTTCCGTTTGCCCGCTATGGCGGTTCGTGTCCGCGCTGGATCGTCCATACCGCCTTCGCGCAACCGAATACCGTGCAGATTCAGATTGCCGAACTGCCCGACGGTGCTACTTACCTGTGCTTTGCCCGGGCCATCGCCCAGCCTGTGGTGCGTTGGGGGGAGCCGCGCCCGACCCATGTCGTTGCGATGGGGTGTGCGATTTCCCATGCTGCCGACGTTGTTTATGCCGATGGCCTGGACCTCGATCGCGCGCGGGTGGGCATCGGTCTGTCATGCCGGCTGTGCGACCGGCCGGATTGCGGCAGCCGAGCGTTTCCGCCGCTGGAACATCGGTTGTCGCTGGATCCGCTGACCGCCGGGGCGTCGCCATACCGGTTCGAAGCGAAGGCCCGCTGACTCCCCGGGGGCTGCCGGCTTGCGTTCCGTGAGCCGGGATTGCCGCGACTCCGGGTTGGGACTAGTGTGGCGAGACGGCTAAAGGACGCATCGGATGACAGGTCGGTTCGCCGCCCTGCCAACGGAAAGCGGTTCGGCCGGAGGAGAGGAGCGCCCATTGGATCCGACCAACGTCCAAAATCCCGACTACTTTCATAAAGTGGTCGATTGTCAGTGGGCCTGTCCTGCGCATACGCCGGTTCCCGAATACATCAGACTGATCGCCGCCGGCCGCCATGCCGACGCCTATATGATCAACTGGAAGTCCAACGTATTTCCCGGGATTCTCGGCCGTACCTGCGACCGCCCCTGCGAACCCGCGTGCCGTCGCGGCCGTGTCGAGGAAGAACCGGTCGCGATCTGCCGCCTGAAGCGGGTCGCCGCGGATATGAAGGGCGATGTCGGCAACCTGATGCCCAAGGCGGCTTCTGTCCGGAACGGCAAGAAAGTCGCACTGGTCGGTGCCGGTCCGTCTGCCATGACGGTGGCTCGCGACCTTGCGCCGTTGGGTTACCATGTCGTCGTTTATGACGGCGACACCCGGGCGGGGGGCATGATCCGCACCCAAATTCCGAAATTCCGTTTACCGGAAGAAGTAATCGACGAGGAAGTCGGCTACATCACCGCCCTGGGCCCTGACATGCGCCTGGGTCAGCGGGTCGATAGCCTGAAGCAACTCCTTGCCGAGGACTACGACGCGATCTTCGTCGGCACAGGCGCCCCGCGCGGCCGTGACCTGCACATTCCCGGACGGTCCGAAGCCGCCGAGTCGATCCATATTGGCATCGACTGGCTGTCCTCGGTTTCCTTCGGCCATATTACCAAGGTCGGACGCCGGGTAATCGTGCTGGGTGGCGGCAACACCGCGATGGATTGCTGCCGCTCCGCCCGCCGGCTGGGTGGGGAAGACGTGAAGGTCATCGTGCGGTCGGGGTTCGAGGAGATGAAAGCCTCGCCCTGGGAAAAGGAAGACGCGATCGGGGAGGACATCCCCATCCTGAACTTCCTGGTGCCCAAGGAATTCAAGCACCACAACGGCCGGCTGTACGGCATGACGTTCGAGAAGGTGAAGGCCGAATACGATTCCCGCGGCCGCCGCAACCTGGTGCCGACCGGGGAGCCGGAGCAGTTCTTTGAATGCGACGATGTGCTGGTAGCGGTTGGGCAGGAGAATGCGTTTCCCTGGATCGAACGCGACATCGGGCTGGACTTCGACAAATGGGGCCTGCCGGTGCTGGACGAAACGACGTTCCAGTCCACCAACCCAAGGGTGTTCTTCGGCGGCGACGCGGCGTTCGGCCCGAAGAACATCATCTGGGCCGTGGCTCATGGGCATCAGGCGGCGATTTCCATCCATCAGTTCTGCCAGGGCCTGGACCTGAAGGACCGCCCGGCACCGGTCGTGGATGTCGTCAGCCAGCGCATGGGCATCCATGAATGGAGCTACGACAACAGCCCGTCGCTGGACCTGCGCTTCAAGGTGCCGCACCGGGAGAAGACAGCGGCGCTGAAGGATATCAAGGCCGAGGTCGAACTTGGGTTCGATTTCAAGCAGGCGGTCGCGGAAGCGCACCGGTGCCTGAACTGCGATGTGCAGACCGTGTTCACCGAACCCGCCTGCATCGAATGCGACGCCTGCGTCGATATCTGTCCGGTGGATTGCCTGACCTTTACCGACAACGGTACGGAAGACGATTTGCGCAGCCGTCTGAGCGCACCGGCAACGACGCTGGATCAGGCCCTGTATGTCTCCGCCCCACTGAAGACCGGGCGCATCCTGGCCAAGGATGAGGATGTGTGCCTGCACTGCGGTCTGTGCGCGGAACGGTGCCCCACGGGCGCGTGGGATATGCAACGCATGATTATCAATGTGGCTCAGGCGGAACGCGTATGCTGCAGCAAGTAGAACCAGTGGACGGACTGCAACGGGTCAACGACTTCGTTGTAAAATTCGCCAACGTCAACGGGTCGGGGTCGGCCAGCGCCAATGCGCTGTTCGTCAAGGCGGTGCTGCGGATGGGCATCGTCGCCACCCCGCGCAACATCTTCCCCTCCAACATCCAGGGCCTGCCGACCTGGTACGAGGTGCGGATTTCCGAAGCCGGCCACATCGCCGCGCGCGGCGGCGGACCTGACCTGATGGTGGCGATGAACCCGCAGACCTGGGATCAGGATGTGGCGTCGATCGAACCCGGCGGTTACCTGTTCTACGACAGCACCCGCACCATCCCGGCCGACAAGTTCCGGTCGGATATCGTCGTGCTGGGCGTGCCGCTAACCGACATGACCAACAAGGCTTACAGCGACTCGCGCCAGCGCACCTTGTTCAAGAACATCGTCGGCCTTGGCGCGCTGTCGGCCCTGCTGGACATGGATACGACGGTCATCGAGGCATTGCTGGCCGACCAGTTCAAGGGCCGCGAGAAGATCATCGCCGGCAACATCGCCGCCCTGCACATGGGCCGCGACTGGGTGAAGCACAATCTGCCGTATCCGATCGGCCTGACCGTGAAACATGCCGATTCGGTCGGCGACCGCATTTTCATGGACGGCAACGCCGCCGCCGCGCTGGGCGCTGTGTACGGCGGGGCCACGGTCTGCGCCTGGTATCCTATCACGCCGTCGTCCTCGGTCGCCGAGGCGTTCACCAAATACTGCGGCATGATGCGAACCGACAAAGCCACCGGCAAGACCAACGTAGCGATCGTGCAGGCGGAGGACGAGCTTGCGTCCATCGGCATGGTCATCGGCGGCGCCTGGAACGGCGCTCGGTCCTTTACTGCCACCTCCGGCCCCGGCATTTCGTTGATGCAGGAGTTTATCGGGCTGGCCTATTTCGCCGAAATCCCGGCTGTGATCATCGATGTACAACGCTCCGGCCCATCCACGGGCATGCCGACGCGCACGCAGCAGAGCGATCTGACCGCCTGTGCCTATGCCTCGCACGGCGATACCAAGCACGTTCTGCTGATCCCGGAAGACCCGCATGAGTGCTTCGAATTCGGCGCGCTGTCGTTCGATCTGGCGGATCGGCTGCAAACCCCGATTTTCGTCATGCTGGATCTGGAAATCGGCATGAACGAACGGCTGACCAAGCCGCTGACCTGGGACGACAGCCGCAAGATGGATCGCGGCAAGGTCATGACTGCCGAGGAACTGCAATCCGGCAAATTGTTCGGCCGCTATCTGGATGTGGACAATGACGGCATCGCCTATCGGACGTTGCCGGGCACCCATCCCAGCAAGGGTGCATTCTTCACCCGCGGCACGTCGAAGGACCGGATGGCGCGCTACTCGGAAGAAGGCCACGACTACCAGGAGAACATGGAGCGTCTGCTGAAGAAGCACCGCACCGCCGCCACCCTGGTTCCGCCCGCCCTCGAAACCAAGGCCGACCGGCCGACGCGTTACGGCGCGATCTATTTCGGTTCGACCAGTCCGGCGATGGCCGAAGCCGCGATCCGGCTGCGGGAAATGGACATCCATGTCGATCTGCTGCGCGTGCGGGCGTTCCCGTTCGGATCGGAAGTGGACGCGTTCATCGGCGCCCATGACCAGGTCTTCGTCATCGAGCAGAACCGCGATGGCCAGATGCGGTCGATGCTGATCAACGAGTTGGATGTCGATCCAAAACGGCTGCGCAAAGTCGTGCATTACGACGGCACGCCGATCAGCGCGCGTTTCATCGTCGAGGCCCTGTCCACCGAATCCTTATCCAGGGCGACCGAAAAGGCTGTGTCATGACCTTCATCGTCAAGCCCAAGCTGCATCACCCCGATTTGCACAAGAACGCGCTGGGCTTCACCCGGCGCGACTACGAAGGCACGATCTCCACGCTGTGCGCAGGCTGCGGCCACGACTCGATCAGCGCCGCCATCGTGCGTGCGTGCTTCGAGATGGACCTGCCGCCGCATCGCATCGCCAAGCTGTCCGGCATCGGCTGCTCGTCGAAGACTCCGACGTACTTTCTGGGGGCGTCGCACGGCTTCAACTCGGTGCATGGGCGGATGCCGTCGGTGCTGACCGGCGCGAACCTCGCGAACCGCGACCTGATCTATCTGGGCGTGTCCGGCGATGGCGACAGCGCCTCGATCGGCATCGGCCAGTTTGCCCATGCCATGCGGCGCGGTGTGAACATGGTCTATATCGTCGAGAATAACGGGGTGTACGGGCTGACCAAGGGCCAGTTCTCCGCCACATCCGACAAGGGTGCCAAGTCCAAGCGCGGCGTGATCAACAGTTCCGAACCGGTCGATCTGGTCGCCATGGCGCTGCTGCTGGGTGCCACCTTCGTCGCCCGCAGTTTCTCCGGTGACAAGGCCCAGTTGGTACCGCTGATCGAGGCGGCGCTGAAGCACGAGGGCGCGGCCTTCATCGACTGCATTTCCCCCTGCGTGGCGTTCAACAACCATGAGGGTTCGACCAAAAGCCTGGACTATGTCCGCGAGCATAACCACGCCGTCGGCACGTTGGACGTGATCGCGCACCCGCAAGGCGCGCCGGAACATGACTCCGCCAGGGTGCAACTGATTACTCAACCCGACGGTTCGGTGTTGCGGTTGAGCAAGCTGGACTCCGATTACGACATCCACGACCGCACCGCGGCGATGCACCACATCGAGTCCCGGCGCGCGCTTGGGGAAATCGTGACCGGGCTTTTGTATGTCGATCCGGCGCCGGAAGATCTGCATGCCCAGTTGCACACGACGGATAAGCCGTTGAACAGTCTGGACGAGTCGGTTCTGTGTCCGGGGTCGGCGGCGCTGGCGAAGATCAACGCGTCGTTTCGGTAGAAGCGGGGCCGCCGGCCGGGAAGGCGCCGTCGCCCCGGCGCGCATTCCCATTGACGCGCCGGCGGATTTCGCCCTATCAGCGTTCCGCCGGCTGTTCCGGCCCTCGTGATTTGTCCGGCCGGATTGCGGCGAGGTGAAACAAGCGCGCTAAAGAGGCCAGCACTGAGTCGAATTTCACGATTCAGGCTGCTCCACGGTCGGGCCATTCGCGTGCAAGGGCCCTGACACATGACATTCGATCCCTCCAGCTTGCGTCCCGCCACCCGCCTTGTGCATGGCGGCGTCCAGCGTACCCATCACGGCGAAACCGCCGAGGCCTTATTCCTGACCTCCGGTTACGTCTATGACGATGCCGAACAGGCAGAGGCGACCTTCGCCGGCAAAGTCGATCATTACCAGTACTCCCGTTTCGCCAATCCGACGCTGACCATGCTGGAACAGCGTCTGTGCCTGATCGAGGGGGCGGAGGAGTGCCGCACCATGGCGACGGGAATGGCCGCGGTGAATGCGGCGCTGCTGGCGCATCTGAAGACCGGCGACCGGGTCGTGGCGTCCAGGGCGCTGTTCGGGTCGTGTCATTGGATCGTTTCTACGTTGCTGCCGAAGTTCGGTATCGCGGCGGATTTCGTGGATGGCGGCGACCTGGCGCAATGGGAACAGGCATTGTCGCGGCCGGCCAATCTGGTGCTGCTGGAAACCCCGTCCAACCCGATGCTGGAAATGGTCGATCTGCCCGCCGTCGCGGCATTGGCGCACGCCGCCGGGGCAATCGTGGTGGTGGACAACGTGTTCGCCACGCCGCTGTTGCAGCAGCCGTTGAAGCTGGGTGCCGATGTGGTCGTGTACTCCTGCACCAAGCACATGGACGGGCAGGGAAGGGTGCTGGGCGGGGCCGTTCTGGGCCGCAAGAAGTGGATCGACGACGTGTTGCAGCCGTTCATCCGCAACACCGGCCCCGCGCTGTCGCCATTCAACGCCTGGGTGATCCTGAAAGGCCTGGAAACCCTGGCGCTTCGGGTGGACGCGGCCGGCCGGTCTGCCGCGGCCGTGGCCGACTTCCTGGCCGAACAGCCCGGAATTACCCGGGTTTGGTACCCCACACGGGCAGATCACCCGAGGCAGGATCTGGCGCTGAAGCAAATGACCGGCGGCGGCACCGTGGTGACGTTCGAGGTTGCCGGCGGAAAAGACGGTGCCTTCAAGGTCATGAACGGATTTCGCTTGATCGCGGTGTCGAACAACCTGGGGGATTCGAAGTCCCTCGCCACCCACCCGGCCACCACCACGCATATGCGCATCGGCGAGGTGGAGCGTGCGAGGCTGGGGATTACCGACGGGACGATCCGGGTGTCGATCGGGCTGGAAGACGTGGAAGACATCAAAGACGATTTTCGGCGGGCGCTGAACCTGCTGTAGTCTGAAACGATGGTTCCCCCGCCACGACGTTCGCAGCCGGATCGCCGCCCGCGGGCAGCGGTTCGCTGTCTGACACGCCGCGGCCTGCTCGCCGCGGCCTGCGGCGGCGGGTTGCAAGCCGCCACGGCCGCCGCGCAGGATGCACCGCCGCCGCTGATCATCGGCGTGCTCTCCGACAGCAGCGGTCTGGGCGTTTCGGTATCCGGCCCCCCGCTGGTGCATGCGGTGGAAATGGCGGTCAAGGATTCCGGCCTGCTGCCCGATAACAGGCCTCTGTCGCTGCTGGCGGACAGCTTCGTCCGAAAGCCGGAGGACGCGGTTGCCATTGCCAGCCGGTGGATCGACCGCGGTGTTTCGGTTATCGTCGATATCCCCGGCACCAGCGCCGCGATGGCAGTCCAGGCCCTGGCGACGCAGCGCAAGCGAAGCACCCTGATAACCGGCTCGATCGGACCCGAACTGACCGGGCGCGCCTGCTCGCCGTTCGGGTCCTGCTGGACGGTCGATAGTGCCTCGACAGCGAACGCGCTGGTCAAGGCGATGGCCGGCCGCGGTGCGACATCCTGGTTTCTGGTGGTTCCTGACACGGTGCTGGGCGTGGCTGTCGAAGCGGATGCGATCAGAACGATCGAATCGACCGGGGGGCGGGTGGCCGGCCGTTCCAGGCATCCGGTGGAAGATACCGACTACAGTTCGATCGTCGCACAGGCCAGGGCGTCCGGCGCGAAAGCGATCGGACTGTGCGACACCGGCCACGCGCTGTCGGTTCAGCTTGGCCAGTTTCAGGACGGCGGGCTGTTCGCCGACGGCCGGTTCGTGGTGGCGTTCGTGCCAGCCCTCAGCGATATTCATGCCGCGGGGGGGAAAGCCGCGCAGGGCCTCATCCTCGCCGACATTTTCTACTGGAATCAAAACGATTCCGCTCGTTTATTCGCTTTTCGTTTCAATAATGCCGCCGGACAGATGCCCAACACGGCGCACGCCGCTGCCTATGCCGCGGTTCGGCATTACGTGCGGGCGGTGGTTGCGACGGAAACCATCGATGCCGTGCCGGTGAACGAGGAGATGCGCCGGAATCCGGTGTACTTCTTCGGCCGCACCGCGCATCTTCGAATCGACGGACGGCTGACCGCGGACCTTACACTGCTGCGGGTAAAGCCGCCGGCCGCGATGAGCGACGATTGGGATCATTACGAACCAATCGGTGTCATTCCGGCCGCGGACGTATTTCCGCCGGTCGGCCGGACCGGCTGCCGCATCGGTGTGTGACAGCGGCGTTCTGGACAAGCGGCGCGGATTGTCCTTGATTCCTGGCTTCGGCAAGGCAAAAAGGATTGCTGTCATGTCGTCTGAAGACCCCAAGCCTGGCCGGACCAAGCGTTCGGCCGCCCCCGCCATCCAGTCGCAACGGCAATCCCGTTCGGCGGGAAACGCGCGCGCCGACTACAGCCGCACGACGCGGGAGGTGCAGGTCTCCGTCCGTTCGTTCTTCCTCGCCGATCAGTCGCAGCCGGATGAAAATCATTTTGTCTGGGCCTATCGGGTCAAGATCGAAAACCAGGGCGCCGAACCGGTGCAGCTTTTACGGCGCACCTGGCAGATCACGGATGCGCGCGGACGCACCCAACACGTCCATGGCGCCGGCGTGGTCGGCGAGCAGCCGCTGCTGGAACCCGGAGAGAGCTTCGAATACACCTCCGGCACACCGCTGGACACACCGTCGGGCTTTATGGTCGGCGCCTACCATATGGTCGTTCCATCGTCCGGGGAGAATTTCGACGTGGCCATTCCGGCCTTCAGCCTGGACAGCCCGCATCAAAGCGGTAGGGTTCATTAAGCCGACATAATACGGGTTGCGAGGTTCCGATCCTGACCCATATCGGCCAAGGGCCAGGACAGCCCGCTGAACAAGCCGGAGGATTCGTCGCGGTGAACATTATTACGCCTGCTTCCCCCCGAACTGGCGGTGCGGGCGCCCCGGAACGCCCATCCCGGGAGGAGGCCGAGGCCGCCATCCGCACATTGCTGCTGTGGGCCGGCGATGACCCGGAACGGGAGGGACTGCGGGACACACCTTCGCGCGTTGCCCGGGCCTACCGGGAATTTTTTGTCGGCTACGATACCGACCCGGTCGCGGTGCTTGAACGCACCTTCGAGGAAACCGACGGCTACGATGAAATCGTGCTGTTGCGGGATATCAGGCTGGAAAGCACGTGCGAACACCACATGGCACCGATCATCGGCCGGGTGCATGTCGCCTATCTGCCGCATCGCCGGGTGGTGGGCATCAGCAAACTCGCGCGCGTGGTGGACGCATATGCCAAGCGGCTGCAAATTCAGGAAAAGCTGACGGCCCAGATCGCCAATACCATCCAGGACGTGCTGGAACCCCGCGGCGTCGCGGTGGTGATCGAGGCGGCCCACCAATGCATGACGACACGCGGCGTGCATAAGCCGGGGGTGACAATGGTGACCAGCCGCATGCTGGGCGCTTTCCGCGACAACGCCGCGACCAGACGGGAACTGCTGGCGATGATCGGGGGCCGGGGCCCGACGATCATCAGCGAGTAAGACGGGGGCCGAACCGGGTTCCGGTTCGGCTTCTTCACTGCGCCGGTTTCGGTGCCGGCTGATCCAGCGGCGCCTGTTCCACCGGTGTATCGGGTGCCGCGCCCTCGGTTAGCCACGGCTTGAGATTGTGGCGGATCTGATACTCGAACTCGATGTTCATATCGCTCATCATGGTCTTGGTCATATCGTACAAGACCGGTCTTATGTCGTGAATCCGGCCGACATGGCGGCTTTGCACCCGGGCTTCGGCGAAGCCCAACTGGCCACCGTTGTCGTCCAGGATCGTCAGCGATACCGCGAACGAACCGGTGACAACATCGTTCTCCCGCATCATCGACGCGTCCAGAACCGCGAAAACCGCCTTGTTCGCGGTGCCGAACGCCTGCAGCCGGTCGTTGGCCATGGCTTTCAGCGCCTCGATCGGCGGCACCGGGGCCTTGCCGCTGACATCGGGGTCCATGCCGGACGGGAAGAAGCGCTGCTCGACCGTGATCGAGGCGACATTCAACTGAATCGGCGGCAGATCGTTGAAGCGCAGCGGCGGAAAGCTTTCCGGCGGCTCTCCGCCGCAGGCCGCCAGGGCGAAAGGCATCAGCAGCGCGAGGCGGCGGGTCAGGTATCCGGGTTGCATCGAGGCGCGAAGTCCCTTGTTCGTCAGGTCAAGCCGGAGATGGCCCTTTGGGTTCGGACGCCATGCCATGAACGGCCTGGCGCGGGAACCGGAAATCGTAATTACAGAACTCGCAGGTCATGACGATATCGTTCCCGATCGCCATGTGGTCCAGATCGTCCGGACCGAAACCCTCCAGAATGCTCGCCAGCCTGGCGCGCGAACAGCGGCAGCCGAACGACAGCGCCCGCGCACGATCCGCGGCGACGCCTTCGGAATGGAACAGCCGGTACAGCAACTGGTCCGACGGCAGGTCGTCGTTCAGCAGTTCGGCATCGGTCAGCGTGGCGGCCAGCGTGGTGGCGGTGTGCCAGCTTTCCGCCTGTTCGGCATCGCTCAGGGCTGGATCGATGCCGCCGGCCCCGGCGACTTTCTCCAGGATCAGCGCGCCCGCCCGCCAGCCGTCGGCGGTGGGTTCGGCCGCCAGATGGACCTGGCACAGCAACTGCTCGCTGGTGTCGAAATAGTGCAGCGCCATTTCCGCCAGGGTTCCGCCGGCGATCGCCACGATGCCCTGGTGGCGGTTCTGCTCGCCGCCCTGATCGACGGTAAAGGCCAGGAAGCCGGTGCCCAGCAGAGCCTCGGCCGACGGGTTGGGGTCGGTTTCCAGCAGGGCGTCCAGCCGCTCCTGGTTCGTAATGGCATGTCCGCGCAGTTCGCCCGCGTCGGTGCAGTCCGCCAGCAGCATCGAAACCGGGCCGTCGCCCTTGGCCTGCAGGCTGAACGATCCGCGGAATTTCAGCGCCGAGGACAGGCCGGCGGCCAGCGCCAGCGCCTGACCGACAAGCCGGGTGACGACCGGATGGTTGTCGTGGCGGGTCAGCAGCGCGTCGGCCAGCGGGCCCAGGCGCACCAGCCGCCCGCGCACCGGGCGCTGCGGCAGGAAGAATGGCAGCACGCCGCGCGGGACAACAAGGTCGGGGACCGGCGGGCGACCGGTGTCGAGGAAGACTGGGGTGTCGGACATAGCAGCAAGATAGGTGTTTCGGCCGCCCGCCGCTACCGGAGCGAACAGAAAATGCGCGTTCTTCGCCGCCCAAGGCGCGACACCGGCCGATCTTGGGTAAGAGTTGCGTTATCGGCCGTGGTCAGCCAAACCCTGCCGGGTAGAGTCGGCATCCCGGCGCAGACCGGACTGGAATCGAGGAAACGGATGCACGCGCGCGGCTGGTTTATTCTCGCGTCCCTGGCGCTCGCCCGGGTCGCGTTCGGCTATCAATTCCAGACGGTCGCGAGCCTTGGCACGGATTTGGTCAGCCGCTTCGGTTTGAGCTACGCGCAACTCGGCAGCCTCGTCGGCGCCTATATGTTGCTGGGGACGTTTGTCGCGCTGCCGCTGGGCCTGTTGGGGCGGCGCTTCGGCGACCGGTGGGTGATGGGCGCGGGGCTGTTGCTGATGACCCTGGGTTCCTGCGCAAGCGCATGGTCCGACACCGTCAGCGGCATCGCGGCCGGCCGGGCGGTTGCCGGCGTGGGGGCGGTGGCGATGATCGTGCTCCAGGGCAAGATCATCGCCGATTGGTTCGCCGGCTCGCGGTTCATGATCGGCATCAGCGTGTCTGTTTGCGGATTTCCGATCGGGATGGGGCTGGCACAACTGGTGCTGCCGTCGGTGCTGGCCGGGCACGGGCTGCATGCCGCATTGCTGACCGATGCCGTGCCGGCGGCGCTGTCGCTGGTTGTGTTCCTCGCCAGTTTTCGCGAAGCAACGCACCGAACCGGGGTGCCCCGGCATTTCTCCCTACCCAGCCTTCGGGAGTGCATGCTGCTGCTGATCGCCGGCGCGATCTGGACTGTCTATACCTCGGGGTTTTCCGCCTTCGCCTCCTATCTTCCCAGCAGCCTGACATTGCGCGGCTATGGGTTGGGCGCGGTCGCGCTGACGATGACGGTGATGATGTGGGGCAATGTGCCGGGAACGATGGCGGGCGGCGGTCTTGCGGCGCGGTTCGGCGGGTTCAACATTTTCCTGATCGGGACAGTGTCGCTGGCCGGCGGTATGATCGGCCTTGCTCTGACCGGCGCGCCGGTTGCCTGGGCGGCTTTGGTGGGGGTTGGCGGATCGATCCAACCCGGCGTCATCATGGCCGTTGGCACCCTGTCTGCCCGGCCGGAAAACCGGGCGGTGGGGATGGGACTGTTTTATACATTGTACTATCTCGGCGGCACGTTCGCGCCCGGTCTCTGCGGTTTGGCGGCGGACTTATCCGGCCGGCCCGAGGGCGGGCTGATCGCGGCGGCGGCAATCTCGTTGCTGGCAATCCCGCTGTACATGGTGCATCGGGCGCTGGCCTCCCATGAGACGATGCTGGCCCGGGCCTGAGCAGCGCTCCGGGGTCGGCGTTAACGGCGCAGTTCGAAAATCCGGCTTTCCGCTTCGTCCCGATCGGTGTCCAAGGCGCGTTCGGCGATGTCGCGGGGGAACCCGGCGCGGGCCAGCAACGCCAGTTCCTTCATTCGGGTCGCGGCATCGGTTGCCTCGGTCGCGCGGTATGGCCCGATGCGGCGCTTGCGGGTCAGGACCAGCGCCGCGGATAGTTCGGTGTCCGGGTCGGTTTCGGCCGCGCCGCGGGCAAGTTCGGGTGCCACGCCCTTCGACACCAGGCGCATCTGCACCGAACGCTTGGATTGTCCCGCGCGCACCAGGCCGCGCGCCCGGCTTTCGGCGAAGACCGTGTCGCTGACCGCGCCGGTTTCGGCCAGCCGTTTCACGACCTCGTCCACCGCCAACCGAGCGGTCAGGACGGATGGTTCGGTGGTGTCGGCGTCGGTTTGCAGGCGGGTCCAGCGGTCTATCCGGCGCATCAGCACCTTGCGCAGCCCGGCCTCGGTCGAGGCATAGCGGGCGAGATGGTTCAGCGCCGCCTGGTACAAATTGGCGGCGTCGGGGACGGGAGGAACGGAGTCGCGTGGCATCGCGCAACGATGCTGTGTCGTGCGCGGTATGCAAGGTGTTTTACCGTCCCGCGCGCAGCCGCGGCGGCCCGGCGTTGCGCGTTCCAGTAAATCCGTTGTTTGACAGCGCCCGGACGATCGCCAATGATCGCTGTTTCCGTTGGACCTGCCCCGAAAGGGTCGCGGGCGGGCGATCCGTTGGAAGACGAAAAAAACAAGGGCTAACCCGGATGATATCCGCTCTGCTGCCGAACTACGCTCGTGCCGACCTTGCTTTCGAGCGGGGCGAGGGCGCTTGGCTGTGGACGGTGGACGGGCGACGATTCCTCGATTTCGGGTCGGGCATCGCCACGGCCTCGCTGGGGCACGGCCATCCGCATCTGGTGAAGGCGATCGCCGATCAGGCCGCCAAGGTGATGCACACGTCTAACCTCTACCGCATCCCCCAGGCCGAACGCCTCGCTGCCCGGTTGGTGGAAAACACCTTTGCCGACAGCGTGTTCTTCTGCAACTCGGGCGCCGAGGCGAACGAGGGCATGATCAAGATGATGCGCCGGGCGATGTCGGACGCCGGCAAGCCGGAGCGGTTCAGGTTCATCTGCTTCGAAGGCGCGTTCCATGGGCGTACGCTGGCGACCCTGGCCGCGACCGGCAACGCACACTACCTGGAAGGCTTCGGCCCGGTGGTGGAAGGTTTCGACCACGTCCCGTTCAACAACATGAACGCGGTGCGCGATGCGATCGGGCCGGCCACCTGCGGCATCATCGTGGAGCCGGTGCAGGGCGAGGGCGGCGTGCGCCCGGCCGACATGCAATTCCTGCGCGACCTGCGTGCGGTGTGCGACGAATACGGCATCATCCTGGGCATGGACGAAGTGCAGACCGGCATGGGCCGCACCGGCAAGCTGTTCGCGCATGAATGGGCGGGGATCACGCCGGATGTTATGTCCTCCGCCAAGGGCATCGGCGGCGGCTTCCCGCTGGGTGCGGTGTTGGCCAAGGAACAGTTCGCCAAGGCGCTGGTACCCGGCACCCACGGCACCACGTATGGCGGCAATCCGCTGGCCTGTGCCGCGGGCAACGCCGTGCTGGATGTGATCCTGGCGCCCGGCTTTCTGGAAGGCGTCCAGCGGAAGGGCAACAAACTGAAGACGGAGCTGGAGAAGATCGCCCGCGAATTCCCGACGGTCTTCGTCGATGCCCGCGGCCTTGGTTTGCTGTTGGGCCTGAAGGCCGCGGTCCCGGTCGGCCAGATCCAGGCCGCGTGCGTGGCCGAGGGCCTGATGGCGATCACCGCCGGGGAAAATGTGCTGCGCCTGGCTCCGCCGCTGGTTGTCACGGATTCCGAGATCGATCAGGCGGCCGGCATGCTGCGCGCCGCGGCAGCCAAAGTGGCGGCGGCGGTGGCGAACAAGGCAGCGGCACAGTGAGCGCGGCCGTCCGGCCGACGGCGGACGAACGCGGCCAAGGGGCGGGGCCGCGTCACTTTCTGGACCTGTGCGATTTCGATACCGCCACATTGCGGCAGATGCTGGATGTCGCCTCCGGCTTCAAGCGGGCCGGGGGCGTGACGTCGCGCCCGCTGGCCGGCAAGACGCTGGCGCTGATCTTCGAAAAGCCTTCGACGCGCACTCGTGTGTCGTTCGAGGTGGGGATGCGCCAACTGGGCGGCGATGTGATCGTGCTATCCGGTAAGGACACCCAGATTGGGCGCGGGGAAACCATCGCCGATACCGCCAAGGTGCTGTCGCGCTATGTCGATGCGATCATGCTGCGCACCGATTCCGCCGCCAAGCTTCACGAGTTGGCCGATAATGCCACCGTTCCGGTGATCAATGGCCTGACCGAGGCGTCGCATCCCTGTCAGCTCATGGCTGACATCATGACGTTCGAGGAGCATCGCGGGCCGATCGCCGGACAGGTCGTCGCGTGGTGCGGCGACGGCAACAACGTCGCGCGCAGTTGGATCGAGGCGGCGGTCAGGTTCGATTTTACGCTGCGTTTGGCAACGCCCGCCGGATTGCGGCCGCCGGAAGACGCGCTGGCCCGGGCGCGCGCCGAGGGCGGGCGGATCGACCTGACGGACGACCCGTCAGCGGCGGTCGCCGGGGCGCGTTGCGTGGTGACGGATACCTGGGTGTCGATGTCGGACGACCCGGCGTCCAGCCGCCATAATCTGCTGGCCCCTTATAAGGTGACCCGGTCACTGATGGCGCAGGCGGCCAGGGACGCGATCTTCATGCATTGCCTGCCTGCCCATCGCGGCGAGGAAATGGATGCGGACGTCATCGACGGCCCCCAGTCGGTGGTGTTCGATGAGGCGGAGAATCGTCTGCATGCCCAGAAGGGTATTCTCGCCTGGGTCATGGGCGCGGCCCGTTAGAACGGGCGAACGCCCGAATGCGCACCGCGGCGATTGGGGTGGCGTCCGTCACACGCACGTTTTTCTTGTTCGGCTTATTCCCCGGCGATAACGTCCGCGCCGCGACGTAATCGCTGCCCAAGGGGACCATGGTATGACTGTCACGAGCCAACTCAATCGCCGCGGTCTGCTAACCGGAACTGCTGCTGTCATCGGTGCTGCCGCGCTGCCGGCGGCCGCCCGAGCCACCGCGCCGCTGTCCGGCACCCAGGCACCCGGCTTTTATCGTATTAAGCTGGGCGCCTACGAAGTCACGATTCTGAACGACGGTGCCCGGACCTTCCCGCTGCCCGATACGTTCGTGTCGAATGCCTCCAAGGACCAGGCACTGCGGGCGGCGGCGGATGCGTTCATGCCGGATGGCAAGATAACCGTGCCGTTCAATCCGACGCTGATCAACACCGGGTCCAAGCTGGTACTGATCGACACAGGGAACGGGCCATCGCCGGATGGGGCTGTCGGGCGCCTGTTCGCAAACCTGGCCGCGGCTGGCGTCAAGCCCGAGCAGATCGACCTCGTCGTGATTTCCCATATGCATCCGGATCATATCAACGGGTTGCGGACCGCTGCGGGCAAGATTGCCTTCCCGCATGCCCAGATTATCGCCCCGGAACCCGAATGGGCGTTCTGGATGAATGACGAGAACATGGCCAAGGCATCGGATACGATGACCAGGAACTATTTCGCCAATACCCGCAAGATATTGACTGGATTGGAAGACCGCATCGTTCGTTACGCATGGGGTAAGGAAGTCGCACCCGGCATCACGGCGATCGCCACGCCGGGCCATACGCCAGGCCACACCTCATTCACCGTTGTCTCGGGCAACAGCCAGATGATGGTGCAGTCCGACGTGACCAACATCCCGGAACTTTTCCTGCGCAACCCCGACTGGCATGTCGCCTACGATCATGACCCGGCGCTGGCGCAGCAGACCCGCCATGAATTCTACGACATGGCATCGGTCGAGAAAATGCTGATCGCCGGATACCATTTCCCGTTCCCGTCGGCCGGCTATGTGGAAAAGACCGCGACCGGATACCGGCTGGTGCCGGTGCAATGGAGCGCGGTGCTTTAGGTACACCCGCCACCGCCCCGCCGCGCGATTTTTTCGTCGGCGGGACGATTTCGGCGATACCGGTTAACCGATCGTCAATCTTTTGCGGGCACCATGCGCCCGCATGTCAACACCAGCCACCATCATCATTTCCGAACCCGACCCGATGATCAGCGGCGTGCTGAGGGTAGAGTTCAGCCGTTGGGACTTTGCCGTCCTGCTCGCCCTCGACAGCGCCGAAGCCGAGGACTACGCCTCGCAGACCGTGGCCAGCCTTGTGGTGCTGGACGCTGGCGCGTCCGGCTCCAGAGCCTATGAGGCCTGTGCGCGGATCCGCAGGCGATCGGGCTATGCTGGGCGGCCCATCATGCTGACCGCGCAGGAAGTGTCGGTGCGAACCCGCGCTGCGGCGGAAAAGGCGGGGGCGACGGTGCTGCTGCCGAAGCCGTATTCGATGATGGATCTGTTCCGGGCGGTGACGCCGCATGTCGCCGCGAACGATCCGCTGCTGATGACCGCGACGCTGCGGCAAGGCGTCGCGGATCGGCGGGCGCAGCAATGGAAAGCCGGATCCATGCCGGATTGGCAGGGCGGACATGATTCGGCACTGTCAAGGAATGGCTTGCTGCTGCCGATCGTTCGGGGCAGGGGGGTGAATGTACCCCTGGTGCGTAGCGAAGGGCGTTGACGATCGTTATCGGATATGACGGCAATTTTCTGGAAATTCGCGCGCCATCGGCTGGCTGAAAGGGGCCGGGCTGGATTTCGAAGCCGTCCCGCATGTTTTTCAGATCGAGATGGCCGGGGCTCCGACGCTTCTTGCTGAAGGCCGGACCCCGGCATTGCCATGCCCCTTTGCGGGACCGGGTTCGGGAACGGATGACGCGGCTGCTGGCATGGACGGCGAGGCCGACACTAACCGCGACAGGGGCACTGTCATTCCGGGCCGCGGACATCCTGCTGTCGGCAGTGAGCAGTTGCGGACACTGCTGGCCGCCGGGATCGTCCGTGTGCTGGATGACCGCAAGCCGACAGTCGTCGCGGCGGGCGAGGAAACGCGTGTCGCAGCAATGGACTTCCCACGTGTCCGTGGGCGGCTCTGACCCGCCTTACCATCGACCGGCCGATGACCATCCTCGCCCGGTTCGGACAACGGGCGGACGTAACCGTGACGGTTCATCCGTGTCGGACTGTATGGGTTGCACGCGAAGATTTGATGCATAAAACATCACTTTCCAATCGCAGGCAGTACATCTAACATCTGAAACATGATTACAGCCGGCCAAGTACGAGCCGCACGAGCGCTGCTGGGTTTGGACCAGCGGGCTTTGGCAGAGCTGTCTGGACTGTCCCTGCCCACCATCCAGCGGATGGAGGCCAGCGACGGCGTGATTCGCGGCAATGTCGATTCCCTGATGAAACTCACCGCGGCGCTGACCGCCGCCGGCATCGAACTGCTGGCGGACAACGCCCC
>JAJZEV010000327.1 GCA_021805665.1 Pseudomonadota bacterium | reverse complement strand
GCCCCAGCAGATGTTGAAGGTCCTCTCCCACTCCTCCCGGCTGTTGGCGATCATGCTGCCGCCGCCGCCGATGCCGGCGTTGTTGAACAGCAGGTTGATCCTGTCGGTGTCCTGCTGGCTGGCGACTTCGTCACGGAACCGATCGACCGCGGCGGCGTCGGACACGTCCGCGACATGGGCGGTGATGCGCAGGCCCTGCGGCAGTCTTTCGACCTCGCACAGGCGCTTGGTTTCGGCCATTGCCGCGGCGGAGACGTCGCACATCGCGACATTGCAGCCTTCGGCCACGAGTTGGCGCACCAGTTCCCGGCCCATGCCGGTTCCGCCGCCGGTGACAACCGCGATTCTGCCCGCGAAATCTTTCATTGGATGGTTTCTCCCGCCTATGCCGCCATCAGTAATTGCAGCCGGCGGTCAGGTCTATCCCGCCAACCCGGCCAGGCTCATCAATCCGCGCATGGCAAACGCCGCAACCGCGAGTGCGAGGACGCTGCCCGACCAGATCGCCGCCAGCCACAGAATGCGGCGGCCCCACATCAATGGTAACCCTCGCCGCTGGTCACCTTGCCGCGAAAAACGTAATAGGCCCATCCGGTATAAGCCAGGATGATCGGGATGACGATCACGGCGCCGACCAGGATGAACGCCTGGCTTTGCGCCGGGGCGGCGGCGTCGCGGAACGAAATTCCGGGCGGGACGATATTGGGCCACAGGCTGATCGCCAAGCCGCTGTAGCCCATGAACAGCAGCAGCAGCGCCAGCAGGAACGGGCCGGCATTCGGGGTTTCCCCGCCGCTCAGCAGGCGCATCAGTTGAAAGCTGCTGGCCAGCACAAGGATCGGAACCGGGGCGAAAAAGAATATGTTGGGTTCGGTGAACCAGCGGGCGGCGATTGCGTGATGCGTTAACGGTGTCCACAGGCTCACGATGCCAATGCCGATCAGCAGCACCGGCACGATCCTGCGCGCAATGGCGATCATCCTGCCCTGCAGGGTGCCGCCAGTCTTCATGATCAGCCAGGTGCTGCCCAGAAGGGCGTAGGCGGCGATGACGCCCAGACCGGTAAAGGCGCTGAACGGGGTCAGCCAGTCCAGCGCGCCGCCGCCATAGGATGGGCCAGTGACGACGAAGCCGTTGATAAACGCGCCCAGGGCGGCGCCCTGGAAGAAGGCGGCCATGTACGATCCGCCGGAGAACGCGATATCCCAGTACGGGCGATGTGGCTCGTCCGCCTTGAACCGGAACTCGAAGGCCACGCCGCGCAGGATCAGGCCCATCAGCATCAGGATCAACGGAATGAACAGCGCGCTCAGCAGCACAGCGTAGGCCATCGGAAACGCCGCCAGCAGGCTCGCGCCCCCCAGAACCAACCAGGTTTCGTTGCCGTCCCAGACCGGGGCGACAGTGTTGACCATCAGATCACGTTCGGGCGTTGCCTTCACGAACGGGAACAGGATACCGATTCCCAGGTCGAATCCGTCCATCACCACATACATCATCAGCCCAAAGCCAATGATCAGCACCCAGATCAGGGAGAGGTCGAGGTTCATCATTCTCCGGCTCCCAACGGGTCGATCTCCGGGCCAGCGGACAGCGGACGGGCAGGGGTATGGTGCGTGGCCTCGATTGGGTCGCCGCGGTCAGGGCCTTTGCCGACCAGCTTCAGAAGGTATGAAATTCCGATGCCGAATACCGCGACATACAGCACCACGAACGCCAGCAGCGCGACACTCATGGACAGCGCGGAGTGCCTGGAAACACCGTCCGCCGTGCGCATCACGCCATATACCACCCAAGGCTGGCGGCCGATTTCGGTGGTCATCCAGCCGGCCAGCATCGCCACGATACCGGCTGGCCCCATGGCAACGGCCAGGCGCAGGAACAGGCGCTGCGTATAAAGGCGCCCGCGCCAGCGCAACCATGCGCCGGCAACACCCAGCAGAAGCATCAGCATGCCCAGGCCAACCATCAGGCGGAAGGTCCAGAAGATAATGGTAGCGTCCGGCCGGTCCCGGGCCGGAAACGCGCTGAGACCCTTGATCTGTCCGTCCCAGCTATGGGTCAGGATCAAGCTGCCAAGGTGGGGAATGGCGAGCTCATACAGGTTCTTTTCCCGAACCATGTCAGGTACACCGAACAGGACCAGCGGTTCCCCTTCGCCCGGTTTGCTGGTCCAGTCGCCCTCCATCGCCGCGATTTTGGCGGGCTGGTATTCCAGCGTGTTGATCCCGTGCTGGTCGCCGGCGAGGATCTGGATCGGCGCGGTGATCAGCACCATCCACATCGCCATGGAGAACATCGTCTTCACGCGTGGGTTGTCGCGGTGTTTCAGCAGGTGCCACGCCCCGGCGGCGCCGACGAATAAAGCCGTCGCCAGATAGGCGGCCAGGCCCATATGAACCAGTCGATAGGGAAACGACGGGTTGAAGATAATTGCCAGCCAGTCCCTCGGCTCGATGCGCCCGTTGACGATCGTATAGCCTTGCGGCGTTTGCATCCAACTGTTGGAGGCGAGGATCCATGTCATCGAGATCACCGTGCCAGTGGCAACCATGAGCGTGGCAAGGAAATGCAGACCGGGACCGACCTTCTTCCAGCCGAACAGCATGACGCCCAGAAACCCGGCCTCCAGGAAAAATGCCGTCAAAACCTCATAGGCCAGCAACGGACCGGTTACGCCGCCGGCGAAGGCGGAAAACGGGCTCCAGTTGGTGCCGAATTCGTAGGACATCACCAGGCCTGACACGACGCCCATCGCGAAGTTCACCGCGAAGGCACGCGACCAGAAGTGATACAGATCCAGGTAGATGGGGTCCTTGCGGAGCAGCCACAGCCCTTCCAGTACCGCGAGGTAACTGCCCAGGCCAATGGTGATCGCCGGAAAAACGATGTGGAAGGAAATGGTGAAGCCGAACTGGATGCGGGCCAATACCAGCGGGTCGAGGCTGGTCAGCATCAACGGATCGAAATACGGCATTGGCACCCTCTGTTCACGGAAGCGCTACGCGTCCGTTTCTGAGATCGAGGCTGATGTCGGTTCGTACCGGTTGATTACAATGGCCACGTCCGCAGGCGTCACTGGCAGGCTTCACTGGCCCCCAAGTCGCGGGGCCAGTGGGTGACGGCTCACTTGACGGCGGCGGACACCATGACGGTTTCGTGGATAATGGCGTCGCCGGGCAGCAGCTTGACGGTAAAGTTGTCGTTGCCGCTGAAGCCGCGGTCAGGGGTGTAGTCGATCCGGGTATCGTCTCCGACCTCGTGGATCAGGATCGTGCCGTGTTCGGGGCGAACCGTCAGCAGACCGGCATTGTAAGGCTTGGGACCGGACTCATGCACCGTCAGCCCGCACCAGCCGCCGTCGTTGGTCACCTTCACGGCGGCTTGCGTGGTCTGGCCGGCCACCGGGTCTATCCGCGGCACATCGCAGGATTTCGCGCCGCCAGCCAGATCGATTGCATACACAGGCAGCTTCGAACCCGCGGCAGCACTGCCGGGTGTCTGTGCACAGCCTTGAAGCACGACCCCGGTGAGCAAAACAGCCATCCATGCGAAAGGACGCACTACGCCCGGATGGGTTGGGCGCCTGATATCGGTCATCTGGTCTAAGCCTCATATGCAATAACAATGTCGGGCCGTGACCGGTTTCGCCCGAGTCGCGTCGCTGGTCCGGCGAGGCCGCACATAGACCGCTTCGCGGGGTTATTGGAAGCCGGGTTTGCCGATTTGATCCTGCGTCTGCACGATTTGTCGGAATTGACCGATGTCGTAGCCCTGGTCTTTCAACCGCCCCAGCAGCGATCTGTAGGTGGCTTCGCCGATCGTGGGGGTGCGGGCGAAAATCCAGCCATAGCCTCGGCCGGGGTAACCCACCAGCGCGGTTTGGTAATCCGGATCGACATACAGGATCAGATACGACAGATACACCGGCCAGAACGGGCTTTCGCGCCAGCGCGCGTTGCCGGTGTCCGGCACCACGTAGCCGTTCATGGTGTAGCTTGTCAGCGGCGCATCCAGCGTCTTCGGATGGCCGGAATATATGTCCGTCAGTTTGCCGCCGGGCTGGAAAGCGACGTCGAAATAGCTGCCGACGTTTCCCTTCTCGGCGAAATACGGAATGTTGGCAATGACATACCAGCGCCCGGCGTAGCGGCCGAGATCGACGCTGGGGGCGAGAGACAGCGGGTCCGGATCGGCCGAACAGCCAACCAGGACGACAAGGCCGAACAGAGCGGCCGCAAGCGCCGCGAAACGGCGATGAAACAGTGCCATGTGTTCTATACGGGGCCGGAGGCCGTTTGGATCGCGGCCCCCGGGGCAAAAATTCATCCAGCCGCCGGCCGGCCCCACCAGCCCTAAGCCGTGCGGTCGGACGCCGATCCCAGTGCCGCCTGCGCCGCCGCCAGCCTTGCGACCGGCACCCGGAACGGGCTGCACGACACGTAATCCAGCCCCACCTGCTCGCAGAATGTAATGGAGGCCGGGTCGCCGCCATGTTCGCCACAGATGCCCATCTTCAGCTTGGGCTTCGTGCGGCGGCCTTTCTCGGCGGCGATGCGGACCATTTCGCCCACGCCCTCGATGTCGATCGACACGAACGGGTCTTTCGGCAGGATGCCTGCCTCCACATAATGCGGCAGGAACTTGCCGGCATCGTCGCGCGACAGGCCGAACACGGTCTGGGTCAGGTCGTTGGTGCCGAAGCTGAAGAAGTCCGCGGCCTCCGCGATCTTGTCGGCCAGCATTGCCGCGCGCGGCAGTTCGATCATCGTGCCGACACTGTATTCGATCGTGGTGCCGGTTTCGGCGAACACCTCCGCGGCGATCTTGTCCACCTGGGCGCGGGTGATCTCCAACTCCCGCTTCATGCCAACCAGCGGGATCATGATCTCCGGCACCGGCGCGTTCCCGGTTTCCTTCGCCACCGCGATCGCGCCCTCGAAGATCGCCCGGGCCTGCATTTCGTAGATTTCGGGGAAGGCGATACCCAGGCGGCAGCCGCGATGACCCAGCATCGGGTTGGCTTCCGACAGTTCCTCCGCGCGTTGGCGGATCACCGACAGTTCGGTCCCCAGCGAGTCGGCCACGTCCTGCATTTCCTGATCGGCGTGCGGCAGGAATTCGTGCAATGGCGGATCGAGCAGGCGGATCGTCACCGGCAGCCCCGCCATGATGGTGAATAACTGCCGGAAATCCTCCCGCTGATACGGCAGCAGCACCGCCAGCGCCGCTCGGCGGCCCGCTTCGGTGTCGGAAATGATCATCTGCCGAACCGCCAGGATGCGCTGAGGATCGAAGAACATATGCTCCGTCCGGCACAGGCCGATGCCTTCGGCACCGAATTTGCGGGCGGTTTCGGCGTCCATCGGGGTTTCGGCGTTGGTGCGCACACCCATGCGGCGGTGCTTGTCGGCCCATTCCATCAACGTACCGAAATCGCCCGACATGGCGGGTTCGATCATCGCCACCGAACCAACGAACACCTCGCCGGTCGCGCCATCCAGCGTGATAACCTCGCCGGCGCGGATGAACTTGCCGCCCGCCGCCAGCACCTGGCTGTTGTAATCGACGCTGATACCGCCGGCACCGGCCACGCAGGGCCGGCCCATGCCGCGCGCCACCACCGCCGCGTGGCTGGTCATGCCGCCACGGGTCGTCAGGATGCCCTTCGCCGCGTGCATGCCGTGGATATCTTCCGGACTGGTTTCGATGCGAACCAGAATCACCGCCTCGCCTTTCGCCGCGCGGGATTCCGCTTC
>JAJZEV010000295.1 GCA_021805665.1 Pseudomonadota bacterium | reverse complement strand
CGTGGATGCCGATCGGCAGGCCTTGGCGTTCGGCCGCTTTGTAGATCGGCCAGTAATGCCGCCGCCCCAGCGGCATGTCGGTCATCGCCGGCAGCAGCACCTGAACGAAGCGTGGATCGGCGGCGCGGCGTTCGATTTCCTCCGCCGCCTGCTCCGGCCCCTGTGCCGGCACGACGATGGACGCGAACAGACGCGGTTCAGCATCCAGCCATTCCGCCCGCATCCAGTCATTGATCGCCCGGCAGAACGCCGCGGCCATGTCTTCGCTGTGCAACGCCATGGACCCGTGCAGGCACTGCGCGATAGCGGCCCGCAGGCCGAATCGATCCAGATGAGCGCGCAGCAGCGGCAGATCGCACCCCGGAACGCCCTGCTTGGGGCGCCAGTCCGGACGGGCGGAGAAAGGCGCGTTCGGTGGATAGGCGGTCAGGCTGAAATCCATTCGGTCGATGCCGCGGATGCGGAACTGATCGGCCCAGTAACCATCGCAATAGGGCAGCAACGCACCAACCGAGGGCGGCGAAACGTGAACGTCGCAATCGATCGCGCCTTGCGTGGTTTGCCGCATCGCCCTCTCCTGTCCCATAAGAGTCAGGAAACGCCTGGACACCTCGGAATGCAACCGTCGGTCCTTTGGGCCAGGGAGACCAAGCGTGCTGGTAAACGTCACTCAGATTGTGGACTCGACGAAACTGAATGCGTTCCATCTCCGCGTCGTCGGGCTGTGCGCGTTGTTGATCTTCTTCGACGGCTTCGATTTGCAGGCGATCAGTTACGCCGCGCCGGCAGTGTCGGCGGCGCTGGGGATATCGCGTCCGATGCTGGGACCGGTGTTCTCGGCTGGGCTGGCGGGGCTGACCGCGGGGGCGCTGGTGTTCGGCGTATTGGGCGACCGCTGGGGGCGTAAGACCGTATTCGTGCTGTGCGGGGTGATCTTTGGCCTTGCATCGTTCGGCACCGCTACGGCCGCCAGCCTGTCGCAGCTGCTGGTGTGGCGGCTGATCGCCGGGTTCGGGCTGGGCGGTGCAACGCCGATCGCGGTGACGATCGCCACGGATTACTGCCCGAAGCGGATGCGGGCAGCTCTGACGATGATCATGTATTGCGGCTTCACCATCGGCGGGGTGTTCGGCGGCTGGATCGCCTCGTTCGTCATGCCTTACGGATGGGAGTGGCTGTTCTACATCGGCGGTGCCATTCCGCTGCTGCTGGCGCCGTTGCTGATCGTGGCGCTGCCGGAGACGGTGGAATTCCTGGTCAATCAAGGCCGGGACCCGGAGCGCATCGCCCGCATTCTGGCGCGACTGCGGCCCGGCTACGTCGCACCCGCCGGGGCGCGGTTTGTGCTGGACCATCAGAACGCCAGCGGGTTCCAGCTTCTGGAGTTGTTCCGGCACGGGCGGGCGGTGCGGACCTTGCTGTTGTGGGCCGTGTTCTTCAGTAGTTTGGTTGCATTGTTTTCATTCACGACGTGGCTGCCGACATTGCTGAACGGGCTTGGGCTTTCTCCGGGGGAGATCGTCGGGATTACCGGCGCTGTCCAGGGCGGCGGGCTGATCGGATCGTTGATTTTCGCGCGCATTATCCTGCGGGTTCGGCCGTTCCTGATGGTGGCGGCCGGGTATCTGTTGGCCTCTGTCTGCCTGGTGGCGTTCTCGCGCATGCCGGCGGTCTATCCGCTGCTGTTCGGGGCCGGGCTGGTGACCGGAACCTGCCTGGTGGGAACACAGAATTTGCTGAACGCCCTCAGCGCACAGCTATACCCCCCGGCGATCCGCTCCACCGGCGTGGGCTGGGCGTTCGGGATCGGGCGAACCGGCGCGATCCTGGGACCCAGTATCGCGGGGTTGCTGCTGTCGTATCACTTCGCCGCAGCCGATTTGTTCGCCTGCGCGGCACTTCCGCCGGCCGTGGCCGGGGCGATCGCGCTGGTGCTGCTGCGCCGGATCGGGCGGGAAGCGGCGCGCTCTCCGGCCATGGCTTAGCTGGCCGGTTTGCGCTTCCTCGCGCGCACTTTACACTGTTCGCAGGGGTAAGGGGACAAGGCCATGGACTTCAATATCAGCGCGCAACAGCGGGACATGATCGCGTCGGTGCGGTCGTTGGCGCAGACCGAATTCAAAGCCAATGCGATGCGCTGGATGGACGGAACGTTCCCTTGGGAGAATATGAAGAAGCTCGCTGAACTGGGCGTGCTGGGCATGTCGGTGCCGGAGGAATATGGCGGTCTGGGTCTGCCGATTCTGGATACCGCGCTGATCCTGGAGGAAATCGCCAAGGTCGATTACGTCACCGCGATGGCGGTGCTGGGGGAGGCAGGTGTCCAGACGCGTGTCATCGCGCGATACGCCCCCGCGTCTATCCGGGAACGAATTTTACCCGCGGTGGTCAGCGGCGATTGCATTTTGGCAGTGTGCATGACCGAACCGCACGCCGGCACAGACGTCGCCAGTTACCGCACCAATGCTCGGATTGTCGGCGACCGGGTGATCCTGAAAGGGACCAAGACGCTGATCAGCCGAGCGGCGGAGGCGGGAATGTTCGTGGTTTTTACACGGGTGGATGGGAAGCCGGGGCGGGAAGGGATCGGTTGCGTATTGGTTGAGCCGGATACCAAAGGGTTCGCCGTTACCGGAACGTATCATACGATGGGCGGCGAAAACCTGCATGAAATCCAGTTCGACGATTGCGAACTGCCGTTGGAAAATCTGGTGATCCGGGAAGACGGGTTCCGCAAGCTGCTGACCGCGTTCAATACGCAGCGGTGCCTGAATCCCTCGATCTCGCTGGGTCTGGCGGAGGGTGCATTCGACGAGGCGGTGAATTATGTGCGCGAGCGCACCATTTTCAACAAGCCGATCTCCGATTTTCAGGGCATTCGCTGGAAGCTGGCCGATATGTTCAAGGATATCGAGGCAGGGCGGGGGTTGTTGTATCGCGCCTGCCTGACCGCCAACCCGTTCCCTGATCCGTTCATGGCGGCGGCAGCAAAGATATTCTGCAACGAAATGTCGTTGCGCGTGACAACCGAGGCGGTGCAGGTGCATGGCGGCTTCGGCTTTACCGACGAATATCCGGTATCCCGGTTCTATCGCGGCGCGCGGTATGGCTCGATCGGCGGTGGCGCGTCGGAGACGTTGCGCGATCTGATTGGCAAGAAGATCGTCGGCGAGTTCGATGCCGTGGACGGGATCATGGGGCTGGGGACGTTCTGACATGCTGCTGATCGAAGCCGACGGCAAGGCACTGTTCGCCGAACAGGGCATCCCGGTGCCCGCCGGGGTGGTCGTTACGGATGCGGTGCCGGCGCTGCCGGGTGACGGGCCGTGGATGGTGAAGGCGCAGGTGCCGGTTGGCGGGCGTGGCAAGGCGGGTGGAATTCGTCGCTGCGACACGCGCGCGGCGGTGGAAGCGGCGGTCGCGGCGATGATCGGCACAAGGCTGAAGGGGCACGGGATCGACGCCTGCCTGATCGAAGCGGCAGCTGCCGGGCAGGAACGATATCTGGCGGTCATGGTCGATCCGGCGAGTTACGGGCTGCGGGTGATCTACGCAAAGCAGGGCGGGGTGAAGATCGAGCAAGCGGGCGCCGTCGTCGGCCGGCTGTGCGCGCCGCACCCGGGGGCGGTTGCCGAGGCGTTGGCGGACCTGATCGCGGACGAACCCGACGCCTGGCGCGATCGGGTGGCGGCAATCGGCAAGGCGCTGGCCACGATGCTGCTGGACCGCGAACTTGCGCTGGCGGAGATCAACCCTTTGTTCGTTTCGGAAGCGGGCTGCGTTGCCGGCGACGCCAAGGTGGTGATCGATCTCAACGCCATCCCCCGCCAACCCCGCATCGCCGCGATCCTGGCCGCCCGCCCCGAACTTTACCTCGATGCCAACCGCAAGCTGGCGGAGGGATTCGATTATGTCGAACTCGATCCGGAAGGAGAAATCGGTCTGGTCACGACCGGCGCCGGCCTGTCGATGATGTTGATCGACGAACTGACGGCGCGCGGGGCCAAGCCGCTGAATTTCTGCGATATTCGTACCAGCCTGATGCGCGGCAGCCCCGCCCGGCTGATCCGCGTCCTGGAATGGATCACCGAGCGGCCGTCGCTGAAAGCCGTGCTGGTCAATATCTTCGCCGGCATCACCGACCTGGGGGAGTTCGCCGGTTTGCTGGCCGCCGCCATCCAGGCCTCACCGTCGTTGCGGGTGCCGGTCGTTGCGCGGTTGGTGGGGCGCAATGCCGATGAGGCGCGGCGTATTCTGGGTGAGGCGCAACCCGGCATGCTGGTGACGGCCGACCTGGAGGAAGCCCTGGCGCGAATCGATGCGATTGTTGGATCGACGTCATGATCGGATCGTTGTCGCGTACAACACCGGTAATCGTGCAGGGGATCACCGGCCGCATGGGACGTAGCCACGCCGTGTTGATGCGGGCGTATGGCACCAATATCGTCGGCGGGACCTCCACGCGGGCCGACACCAAGGACGTCGCTGGCGTCCCGGTGTTTGCATCCTGCGCCGACGCCGTTCTGGCGACGGGCGCGGTGGCGTCGGTGGCGATGGCCCCGCCCGAGGAGACCTGGGGCGCTGTGCAGGAGGCACTGGCCGCGGGGATCAAGCTGATCGTGACGGTCGCGGAAGGCGTTCCGATGCATGATGCGATCAGGATAGGCCGGGCGGTTCGCCGCGCGGGGGCTATTTGGGTGGGGGCTTCCACGCCGGGTGTGGCGGTGCCGGGTGAGTGCAAGCTGGGATTTCTGCCGGATGTGTGCCTCAACCCCGGGCCGTTGGGAATCATGTCGAAAAGCGGCACATTGTCCTATGAGGTCGGCTACCGGCTGGCGCGGGACGGGCTGGGGCAAAGCATCTGGGTCGGTGTGGGCGGCGATCCGGTGAAGGGCGTTCGGTTCGCTGACCTGCTGCCGGTGTTTTTCGACGATCCGGGGACCAAGGGGATTATTCTCGTCGGCGAAGTGGGCGGCACCGAGGAGGAGGAATGTGCCGCGGCCTATGCCCGCCTGGGCGCCCGCAAGCCGCTGTTCGCGTTGATCGCGGGGCGGGAGGCGAAGGAAGGTGTCTCCATGGGCCATGCCGGGGCGCTGGTGCATGGTGAATTCGGGACGATTGAATCCAAGACGAAGCAACTGACCGCGGCAGGCGCCCGTGTGTTCACGTCGATTGAAAGCCTGATCGGCCAGTGTGGGCGCATCTACCGCTTCGACAAGCGGTGACAGGCTGGATGGGATATTTCGCTGTTCCTTACAGATGAATGCCCCGCAAGGATGTTGTCCGTTGTGCACACCCGTTCACCGCGAACGCCAGGCCCGTTCCGGTCGGGACATACGTAGCACCCATCTGGACGGGCTGAATCGTCCGATCAACCCCCATCGCGCCGGCATTCCGTCCGGATTTTTAAGCCGCGTCAATCGGTACCCGGGTGGATGACGCTTTCCCTGATCTGCGGCGCATCGTCATGATTGGGCCGCGGGCGGGAAATGTGGTGTTCCGTATGATCGTGAATTGGATCGTGCGGCGTTTGGGTGTGCGGAAACAGAAGCGGAATGGCGTTCCCGCGTAGGCAGCTACTCTGCGGCCCGCGTCACGGTTCCGTATTTCTCGATGAACGCCTTGCCCAGTTCCACGGCCTCGGCCGGGGTCAGCCAGGACCAGTCGGCACCGCGGGCGCGCAGCGCGACCCAGACGGTTTCGCCATGCACGTGTTCTTCGACGGCGAACGAAGCGGATTGCGGCATGATCTTACCTTATCTGTAACAAATTGCAACGCGCGGGCGGGACGTGCTTTAGAAATATAAAG
>JAJZEV010000086.1 GCA_021805665.1 Pseudomonadota bacterium | reverse complement strand
ATAGGAAAAATGTCAATTGTCACGGCGACAGGGGGTTTCACCGCGTCGGGTGCGGAACGGCTGCTGAGTGCCGCAGCCGGCTCTGTCGTATGTGTACGATTTGCGGTGGCTGTTTCGCCGAGTCCGCTCACCCGTCGCCCGCGCCGTGCCGGCGATCAGGCCCAGTGCAGGTCCGCCTCGCTGCGTTCCTGCAATTCCCGTCTTGTCAGGCCTTCGACCATGTCCAGCACGATGAAGCCCCGTTGGCCGACCTCCAGAACCGCGATATCCGTATAGACCCGCTTCACCGCGCCTTTCGCGGTCAACGGATAGGAACAGGATCGGCGGATGCGAGACTCGCCGCTGCCCTTGGTGTTGTGCTCCATCGCCACCCACAGGCGCTTGGCCCCGATCGCCAGGTCCATCGCGCCGCCGACCTGCTTGGTGGGGTCGTCCGCCTTGCGGGCCCAGTTCGCGATGTCCCCGTTCTGGGCTACTTCGAACGCGCCCAGAACGCACAGGTCCAGATGGCCGCCGCGGGCGATGGCGAAGCTGTCGGCATGATGGACGAACGCGCCACCGGTACGCAGGGTGATATGCTGTGTGCCGGCGTTGACCAGATACGGGTTGATCTTGTCCGGTTCGGGGGCGGGGCCGGCGCCGATTACGCCGTTTTCGGAATGAAAGATCACCTCGCGCTCCATCGGCACATGATCCGATACGCCGGTCGGAATGCCGATGCCCAGATTGACGAACCAGCCTTCGGGAATATCGCGGGCAATGCGCGCCGCGATGCCGGCGCGGTCCAGGGGTTTGAATGTCATGGCGGTTTCTCTCAGGCCGGGACGTGGACGACGCGATGGACGAACACGCCCGGCGTATGGACGTTGGCCGGCGGGATATCGCCCAGGGCGACGGCATGGCGGGTCTGCACCACGGTCAGTTTCGCGGCCATCGCCATGATCGGGTTGTAATTCCTCGCACTTTCGCGATGCGTCAGGTTGCCCCAGCGATCGGCCTCCCACGCATCCACCAGGGCGACATCGCCGTGGATCGGATATTCCAGCAGGCAGTTGCGGCCGTCGATGACCCGGGTTTCGCGCCCTTCGGCCAGGATCGTGTCGGCGCCGGTCGGGGTGTAGAATGCTGTCACGCCGGCGCCGGCGGCGCGGATTCGTTCGGCCAAAGTGCCCTGCGGCACGATTTCCAGCTCCAGCTTCCCCGTGGCGAACAGGCGTCCGGCGACGCTGTCCGCCCGGACGAAACTGCACACCAGCTTGCGCACCCGGCCGGAGGCCAGCAGTGCGGCGGTCGGCCCGTCGTCCCGCCCGCCGGAGTTCACCACCAGCGTCAGGTCTTTCGCGCCCTGTGCGATCAGGCCCTCCAGCAGGGTTTCCGCCATGCCGTTGCCGAAGCCGGCCATCAGGACAACGGACCCGTCCGCGATGCCGGCCAAGCCGGCCGCCACATCGGGCACGAATTTATCGATCATCGGCGGTTTCTCTCTCGGACGTCAGGAACGCGGGACTGGCGCGATAGGAGCGCGGAATGACGTGCGTGGCAACGGCGACGGGCTATCGCTCGCGCGGCCCGGCCTCCAGCAGCGCCAGATTCTGTGCCGCGAGGTCCGCGGTGGTGCTGTTCGGGTCCACGCCGCGGGCATGTTCCCAGTCGCTGCGTGCACCGTCGGCGTCGCCCATGCGCTGGCGCAGAATACCCCGTTCCAGCAGGGCATCGGCGTTGTCGGGGTCCAGCGCCAGGGCGCGCGATACGTCGGCCTGCGCCAGGTCCAACTGGTTCATCTGCCGCCGCATCGCCGCCCGTGCCACCAGCGCATCGGATCGCGTGCCGTCCAGCAGGATCGCCTGGTTCAGATCGTTCACCGCGTCGGTGTAGCGGTTCATCGCGCCCTCGGCGGCCGCCCGCATGATGAACAGGTCGGTGTCGTCCGGCGCCAGTGCCAGGGCCTCGGTCGCGTCGTCGGCAGCCTTGTCTGCTTGCCCGATCATCGACCGAGCCTGAACCGCCTGGCCTAGCAGCAAGGCCCGGGCCATGGCCGGGGCGCTGCTTCGCCGGGCGAGTTGTTCCAGCATCGCCGCGCCATCGGCGGGTTGGCCGACGGCGATCAGGGCGAGTCCTTGGCAGTGCAGGGCACCTTCGCCGCCGCCGCTGGCTTGCAGGGACTCGGCGATCGACAGGGCGCTGGCCGGATCGCTGGTCAGTGTGGCCAGGCAGCCTTCATAGGCGGCGCCTTCGGCGATGCGGGGCGGGAACGGCGGGGTCGGTAATGCGGTTTCTTCCGTCGGGGCGGGGGGCGGTGCGGTCAGCCGCCAATAGCCGGCGGCGGCGGTGCCGATCAAAGCGACTAAGGCGCAAAACGCTGTTACCCGCCGGTCCATGACTCGCAGCTTACAGTATTTTGGTGAAATGGAGGAAGGCATTCTGGCCGATATGGTGCCCGGCCGGCAGGGCGCCAAATGGCGGGAATGGCCGGGTGCCGCGGGCAGGATGAAAAATACTGTCGTGGATCAGGATGTCGTCGCGAATGGCCGGCCAGACGACGGCTGCCAGGATGTCCTGGTCGATGTGGCTGGTTTCCATCCGCCAGAATGTGTGCGCGGCCAGCAGTGCGTCGGGGGATGGCACGATGCCGCCGACCCCGCCCCACATGCCGGCCAGCAGCAGGTCGGTATGGCTGTACCAGTCGCGCATGGCATGAAAGTAAAAGCCGGATCGCAGCCAGTCGTCCACGGCGACCCGCTCTTTTACCGTCAGCAGCGAGTCCGCGTCGCGGATCAGGAAGCGGCGGACGGACGGATCGGCGGCTGCGGCGAAGCGCCACAGCAGGCCGCGGTGGGCCGGACCGTCGCCGGCATCGCCGGACGGCTGCAACTGAACGCCCAGGCTGGCCAGTTCTTGCAGGTAGCCGGGATCGACCGTATCGCCGTGATAGACGCGGATGGTCCATTCCGGAAACAGATGCGGCCGAATGCGGGCATTTTCCAGCAGCGGCACCTGATAGCGCGGCGCATTGCCCCACAGCGAGTAGGCGAGGATGTTGCGATCCGGCTGACCGTGGTCGAATGGCGGCGGGGGGGCGTGGGGAACCGCGAACAATGGGGAGGCGTGGCCGAACCGGCGGTCTTTTGCCTCCAGCGCCATACCTCCGGCGTGCCGGGCCAGATCGAGATGTCCTGCCCGTATATGGGCCTCGCACAGGCAGTCGTGGACGTTGGGGCTGTCGGACCCCAGGTGCAGGGCTTGCTGGCAGGCGGCGATCGCGCCGGCCGCGTCGCCGACCGACAGCAGCAAGACTGCGAGGTTTTCACGGATGGCGGGATTGGCGGGATGATGGATGGTGCCTTCCCGCAGCGCGGCGATGCCGTCGGCCGGATGGCCAGCCTGATGGCGGATCAGGCCGGCGAACAGGAAATCGTCGGCCGATGGGGGGTGGGCAGCGGCCAGAACCGCGGACTGGGCGTCGTTGGCGTGTGTCATCCGGCCTTGCCGGTAGGCGTCTGCGGCGGTCTGGCGCAGCGTGTCCAGGGCGGACAGGGGTTTGACCGCGGTGCGGGCTCCCTCATTGTTTCGACGGGGCATGGATCATTGCGCTCTGGCAGCTGGCGGCGGGATCGTTAAACAGCCGGTCATGGGACCGTTTATACACCGTTTCCTCGGGTTACGACCCGTTCAATCACCGGATGTCGGGCGCCGGCGGCGCATCAGTCCGGCGAACGCCGCTCCGGCCGCCAGGATCGACAGGCTGGCGGGTTCCGGAGCCGATACGCTGGTCAGGCTGGATGCGGCCCCGGCCGGGTTGTTGGCGGCCAAAAACAGACCCGTCCCATTGCCGGGCGCTATACCGTAACCCAGTCCTTTCAATACCATGCCATCCGACACCGACAGTCCCTGATTGGTGCCGGGACTCAGAATGGTGTTCTGGGCGTCGGTGGTGGTCGGACCTGCCTGTACGGACCAGTCGCTGCGGTCGCCCCCGGTGGTGGTGCTGTCCACCGTGCCCAGCGCTGTCGTCCCGCCATCGGTGGACAGGTAGGCCGAGGCATTTTCAGTAAAGCTGGCCGGGGTGCCGGGCGCGCTGTAGCGGAACAGGTCCAGCGGATTGGCCTGATTCAGATAGAGCGCCGCCGCGGCACTGTCGTTAAGGGTGGATGTGCGGCCCAGTACCTCGTCGATTTCATGCTGCGCGGCCGCCTGGAACGAATACGTTCCGGACACCGGGGTGGTGCCGAAGTAAAACGGTGCTGTGCTGGAAAAGCCGATATAGCCGTCGTAAGGGCTGGACGTGGAGTAGGTGGAGGCCAGTCCCAGCGCCTTCACCTCGGCCTGTGCCATGTAGAATGTCTTGCCGCCCGTCGGGTCGGTGACGGGCAGGTTTTTCACGCCCGCGGCGGCGAGTGCCGCGGTTGTGTTGGTGAACGATGCCGCGGCCGATGCGCCCATTGCGTCGGTGACATTGTAACTGCCCGCGACGGCCCCCGAGGCCAGGGGTCTGGCGCCCACGGCCGAACCGGAGGGTGCGATCGTCCCGGATGAGACGTAGATATCGATCGAGGTCTGGTTCGTCAGGGCGTTGGCAAATTGCTGCGCGACCGTGTTGAAGGAGGATTCCACGGTGGAGGCGTTCGCGAGGGCGGTGATCGAACTGTCGTAAGTGACGCAGATCTCCAACCCGGTGCCGGTTGTGCAGGATGGGCCGGCGATGGCCGGGGCGATGGCGAACAGGGTCCCGCCGATGACGCTGAGCGTGGCGAAGGCACCGGTCTTGAACAGGGATTCCAATGCCATCCGCGCCTTTTTCCTTGGTTCGCCCTTGGCTGACGATCACGCTGGCGCCGGCCGACGCGGATGGGCGAACTTTGATCGAGCAACTATTTCGTTTCTACAGCCGAGCGATCACGGTTGCAAGGGACGGATGTCCCAATTCGGGCCGATCGTCCATTTTTATGTGAATACCGCACGCGTCTTCATAACAATAACGCGTGCGGCACTCGATTTCTGTCTCAGGCGGCGGCTTTTGCCTCCCGGCGGCGGCGGTGAAGGATGAACTCGGTATAGCCGTTGGGCTGGGTGCGGCCTTCGAAGATCAGGTCGCAGGCGGCCTTGAATGCTATTCCGTCGAAGGCTGGCGCCATTGGCTTGTACAGCGCGTCGCCGGCATTCTGCCGGTCCACCACCAGGGCCATGCGCCGCAGCGCCTCGGTCACCTGATCGCGCGTCACGACGCCGTGGTGCAGCCAGTTGGCGATGTGCTGGGACGAAATCCGCAGCGTTGCGCGATCTTCCATCAGCCCGATATCGTGGATATCCGGGACCTTGGAGCAGCCGACACCCTGGTCGATCCAGCGCACCACATAGCCCAGGATGCCCTGGCAGTTGTTGTCCAGTTCCTGCTTCAGGTCGTCGGGCGACCAGTTCTGGCCCTCGGCCAGGGGGATGGTCAGCAGGTCGGTCAGTGGCGCGCGCTTGCGGGACGCCAGTTCGGTCTGGCGGGCGGCGACATCGACCTGGTGGTAGTGCAGCGCGTGCAGGGTCGCGGCGGTCGGGGAGGGGACCCAGGCGGTGTTCGCGCCGGCCATCGGGTGGCCGACTTTCTGTACCAGCATGTCGGCCATACGATCCGGGGCCGCCCACATACCCTTGCCGATCTGGGCCTTGCCGCGCAGGCCGCATTCCAGGCCAATTTCGACGTTCTGGTCTTCGTAAGCCTTGATCCAGGCGGTGCCGCGCATGTCGTTCTTGCGGATCATCGGGCCGGCTTCGATCGAGGTATGGATCTCGTCGCCCGTCCGATCCAGGAAGCCGGTGTTGATGAACACCAC
>JAJZEV010000135.1 GCA_021805665.1 Pseudomonadota bacterium | reverse complement strand
TTTGGTGAGCCCGGTGGGAATCGAACCCACGACCCCAAGATTAAAAGTCTCGTGCTCTACCGACTGAGCTACAGGCTCTCCGTGGCGCTTTGAACGCCATACACGTTCGCGGGTCAAGCGTCTCCCGCGGGAATCTGACGTGCGATCTTTACCGACCGCACGCCTGTACCATTTACGCCGCGTCGGCCGCGACCGAGAACTTCACGATCTTGTCCGGATTGGACACGGTGCCGCCACCGCCGCTGCCGCGCTTGATCTGATCGACCAGGTCCATGCCCTCAACGACCTGTCCCCAGATGGTGTACTGCCCGTTCAGGTGCGAAGCCGGTTCGAACATAATGAAAAACTGGCTGTTGGCGCTGTTCGGGCTCTGTGAGCGGGCCATCCCGCATGTGCCGCGCAGGAACTTCGCCTTGTCGGAGAATTCCGCCCGGATATTGTCCAGGTCGCTGCCGCCGGTGCCGGTGCCGGTCGGGTCGCCGCCCTGGGCCATGAAGCCCTCGATGACGCGGTGGAACACGGTGCCGTCGTAGAAGCCGCGGCGCACCAGCGTCTTGATCTGCTGCACATGCATCGGCGCGACCTCTGGCATCAACTGAATCACCACCCGGCCCTGCGCCAGGTCCAGATACAGTGTGTTCTCGGGGTCGAGAGCGGGTTTCGAGTCGCTCATGTCTGGTATCTCCTTCGTTTTGAAAGGTGCTATTTCACGTCCGCGGCGACTCGCAGATGGACGATGCGATCCGGCTGACCCACGACGGTGCCGTTCTGGCCGGTGCCGCGCTTGATCATGTCCACGAAGTCCATGCCCTGCACGACCCGTCCCCAGATCGTGTACTGCCCATCCAGGCCCGGGGCGGGTGCGAACATGATGAAGAACTGGCTGTTGCCGCTATCGGGGTCTTGCGTGCGGGCCATGCCGCAAACCCCGCGGACAAAGTGGCGGTGGCTGGTTTCAAGCGGCACGTTGGGTAGCTTGCTGCCGCCCCCGCCGGTGCCCGTCGGATCGCCGCCCTGCGCCATGAAGCCGTCGATCACGCGATGGAACGGGGTGCCGTCATAGAACCCCTCGCGCGCCAGGGCCTTGATCTGGGCGACGGTCTTCGGTGCGATGTCGGGAAACATCTCGATCACCACCCGGCCCTGTTTCAGGTCCAGATACAACGTGTTCTGCGGGTCGGTTGCCTGCGCGAAAGCCGGTGCGCCCGTCGCCAACGCGGCGGTGGAGGCGATCAACGTACGACGGAGCATGGATGCTCTCCTTGAAAAAAAAGACGCGAAATCAGCCCCGGATACGCTTCATCACGCGATCCAGGGTCAACGGCGGCACGAAGGACGCGATATCGCCCCCCAGCATGGCGACTTCCTTGACCAGACGGGAGGCGATGAACTGATGCCGTTCGCTGGCCATCAGGAACACCGTCTCGACATCCGGCGCCATGCGGTAGTTCATGCCCGCCATCTGGAATTCGTAGTCGAAATCCGACACCGCGCGAAGCCCGCGCACGATCATACTGGCACCCAGCTTGCGGGCGAAGTCGATCAGCAGCGTGTCGAACGGCACGACCTCGATGACCATGCCGTTGCGGCTCGCGATCGGTTCGATCTCGGCTGTTACCAGTTCCACGCGTTCTTCCAGCGTAAACAACGGGCCTTTGCCGGTGTTGATCGCCACCCCGACCACCAGCTTGTCCAGCAGTCGGGCGGCGCGGGCGATGACGTCGATATGGCCGTTGGTAATCGGGTCGAACGTACCGGGATACAGCCCGATCCGCCGAGGGTTTTGGGTAGCCTTATCGGTCATCGCTTCCTTCCTCGGGGGTGGGCGTTTCACCGCTTTGGTCTCCGGCATCCGCAACCGGGGCGGTTTCTTCGGCTTCTTCTTCCAGGACGGTAAACACGCTGGTGACGTGTTCGCCCTTGTCAACGCGGAACAAGGTCACGCCCATCGCCTGCCGTCCGGTCGCGCGCACCTGATCGACCGGCACCCGGATCAGGCGCCCGGCGTCGGTGACCATCATGATATCGTCGCCCTGGCGCACCGGGAAGGTCGCCGCCACGGTCTTGCCGTTGCGCGGCGCCAGCGCGATGTTGGCGATGCCCTGGCCGCCGCGTCCGGTGACGCGATACTCATAAGCGGATGTCTGCTTGCCGAAGCCCATATCGGTGACGGTCAGCAGCATTTCCTCCGCTATTTCCATGTCGCTGAAGCGTTCGGGGGACAGAGTGACCTCGGGGACGGCCTCCTCGCCTTCGGCTTCGACAGGCGCCTCGGCCTCCACCTCGCCACTGCCGCGCCGCTTGGCGTTGGCCAGCTTCAGATAGGCGATGCGTTCTTCCGGAGTCGCGGCGACGTGGCGCAGCACCGACAGGCTGATGACCTCATCCCCGGTTTGCAGCTTGATGCCGCGCACGCCGGAACTGTCGCGCCCGGCAAACACCCGCACCTGATCGTCCAGCAACTGGAAGCGGATGCAGCGGCCCTTGCGAGTCGCCAGCAACACGTCGTCGCCCTCGCGGCAGGTGGCGACGCCAACCAGATGGTCGCCCTCGTCCAGCTTCATCGCGATCAGCCCGGCGGCGCGGACATTCTTGAAGTCCGACAACCGGTTGCGGCGTACGTTGCCCGACGCGGTGGCGAACACCAGGTGCAGGCTCTCCCACAACGTCTCATCCTGTGGCAGGGGCAGGACCGTGGTGATCATGTCCGTCCCCAGTTCCGGCAGCAGGTTGACCAGTGCGCGGCCCTTCGCGGTCGGTCCCGCCTCCGGCAGTTTCCAGACCCGGACCCGGAACGCCTTGCCGCCAGACGAGAAGAACAGCACCCACTGATGCGTGTGGCCGTTGAAGCTGCGGGTGACGATGTCGTCACCGCGCGTTCCCGCCCCGCTGCGTCCGCGTCCACCGCGATTCTGTGCCCGGAACGTCTCCAGCGTGGTCCGCTTGATGAAGCCGTCGCGGGTGATGGTCACCACCATCTGGCCGGGTTCGATCAGGCTTTCGTCGTCCTGGTCGCCCGCGTAGTCGGCGATCTCTGTCATCCGCGGCGAGGCGACGGACGAACGTGCCAGCGTTAGTTCCTCGGTCATCACCTCCATGCGGCGGATGCGGGAGTCCAGGATCGCCAGAAGCTCGCGGATTTTACCGGCGACTTCGCTCATCTCGGCCTGGATTTTCTCGCGTTCCAGACCGGTCAGGCGCTGCAGGCGCAATTCCAGGATGCCGCGCGCCTGTTCTTCCGTCAGGCGCACCGTGCCCTCGGGCGAGATCACATTGCCGGGTTCGTCGATCAGCGCCAGCAGCGCGCCGATATCCTCCGCCGGCCAGTCGCGCCCCATCAGCGCGACACGCGCGGCCGCTGCATCCGGGCTGGCTCGGATCAGCCGGATCACTTCGTCGATATTGGCGACCGCGATCGCCAGACCGACCAGATTATGCGCCCGGTCGCGCGCCTTACCCAGTTCGAACCGCGACCGGCGGAGGATAACCTCCTCGCGGAAGCGGATGAAGCACATCAGGGCCTCGCGGACCCCCATCTGCTTGGGTTGCCCGTCGTCCAGCGCCAGGATGTTGATGCCGAAACTGGTCTGCAACTGGGTGAACCGGAACAACTGGTTCAGCACCACTTCCGGCGTGGCGTCGCGCTTCAGCTCCATGACGATGCGCATGCCAGAGCGGTCGCTCTCGTCGCGCATCTCACCGATGCCCTCGATCTCCTTGGCGCGCACCAGTTCCGCGATCTTCTCGATCAGGGTCTTCTTGTTCACCTGATAAGGAATTTCGGTGACGACGATCGCGGTGCGGTCCTTGCGGATCTCCTCGAATTCCGTTTTCGCGCGAATGACGATGCTCTCGCGGCCCGTCTCGAACGCTTTTCTGACGCCCGCCCGGCCGATGATGATGCCCCCGGTCGGGAAATCCGGGCCGGGCACGATCTTCATCAGATCGTCCAGGGAAATATCGGGATCGGCGATCAGCGCCAGCGTTGCGTCGATGATTTCGCCGGGATTGTGCGGCGGAATATTCGTCGCCATGCCGACCGCGATGCCGTTGGCGCCGTTGATCAGCAGGTTGGGGAATTTCGCCGGCAGAACCAGCGGTTCCCGTTCCGATTCGTCGTAGTTAGGCTGGAAGTTGACCGTGTCCTTGTCGATATCTTCCAGCAGCAGCGCCGCCGCCTTGGCCAGCCGGACCTCGGTGTAGCGCATCGCCGCCGGGTTATCGCCATCGACCGACCCGAAATTGCCCTGACCGTCGATCAGCGGCAGTCGCATCGAAAAGCTTTGCGCCATGCGGACCATGGCGTCGTAAATCGAGGAGTCGCCGTGCGGGTGATATTTACCCATCACGTCGCCGACCACGCGGGCCGATTTACGATAAGCCTTGTCCGGCGTGTACCCGGCCTCGTGCATGCCATACAGGATGCGTCGATGCACCGGCTTCAACCCGTCCCGGGCGTCCGGCAGCGCGCGCGACACGATCACGCTCATGGCGTAATCGAGGTAGGAGCGGCGCATCTCCTCTTCTAAAGTGACCGGCTGCATATCGCCGTACGGGCCGGTCGGCTCCAGAGGCTGGTCAGGTGTGTCGCTCAAATCTCACTCTGTCAGTTGCGTATGCCCGCCCGGCGCGGGAGTGCCGGAGGCGTCTATGAACGGCGCTAGATAGGCCGATTCCACGCCCATGGCGAGAGGGACTTTTTACCCGGGGCCGGTCGGCTGCCGGCCGAGCGTCTTGTGCCGGTGGGCTCAGTCGATCAGGATCGCCGACAAAGCTTCTGGAGGAAACCGATGGCCCTGCATGTCGACTATTACGTCTCGTTGAATTCGCCGTGGACCCATTTCGGTGCCGCAAGAATCGAGGCGATGGCCATGGCCGCGAATGCCACCATGCGGATTTATCCCGTCGATTTCGGTGCCATCTTCGCCAAATCCGGCGGACTGCCGCTGCCCCAACGGTCCCCGCAGCGCCAGCAGTACCGGCTGCAGGAACTGGCGCGCTGGCGCGACCACCTGTGCATCCCAATCCAGATCCATCCGAAATTCTTCCCCTCCAGCGAGGCTTTGTCCGCCAGTTGCGTGATCGCTGTGCGCGAGACGATCGGCGACCAGCCCGCGATCAAGCTGGCGCACCGTGTGCTGAAGGCGCTGTGGGAGCAGGACAAGAACCCCGCCGACACCGCCACCCTGGCTGGCCTGATCGCCGAAATCGGCCTGGACGCGGACCATGTGCTGAAACTGGGCGCCGACCCGAAATGGGCGGACATGCGAATTGCCGATACTCAGGCCGCATTGGCACGCAACGTGTTTGGCGCGCCCACCTATGCGATCGGCGACGACATCTTCTGGGGCCAGGACCGGCTGGAATTCGTCCAGCGCCGCCTGGCGCGCGGCTGATGCGCGTTTACACGATCCTGCCGCAACGGCACTGGCGCGAAGCCGGTCCGGCGGCCCGCGATGCCGAGGCTGCCGGTTTCGACGCGCTGATGACGGTGGAACTGGGCCACGATCCGCTGGCACCGCTGGCCTTCGCCGCGCTGGAAACAGCGCGTGTCGAATTGACTCCGTCCGTGGTCGTGGCGTTTCCCCGCAGCCCGACCATGCTGGCCCAGCAGGCGTGGGATCTGAATGCCAACTCCAACGGCCGCTTCGTGCTGGGTCTTGGCAGCCAGGTCAAAGGCCATAACGAACGCCGCTTCGGCATCGCCTGGACCGCCCCCGCCCCACGGATGCGCGACTACGTCCTGGCATTGCGGGCCGTCTGGAAGGCGTGGGAAACCCGCGGCCGGCTGAATTTCGACAGCCCGCACTACAAGCTGACCCTGATGACGCCGGACTTTTCGCCGGAACCGACCGGCCTGCCGATGGTGCCGGTCACCGTCGCTGCGGTGGGCGAGGCGATGCTGCGCGTCGCCGGTCAGGTCGGCGACGGCGTGCGGCTGCATCCGCTGTGCTCGCGTGCCTATCTGGAACAGGTCTGCATGCCGCAGATGATGGAAGGGATGCGTCGCAGTGGACGATCCCGCCTGAACTTCGATGTGCATGGCGGCGGCTTCATCTGCACCGGCCCCGATGAGGCCACGGTTGCCGCCGAAATGGAAAAGGCCCGCCGGCGCATCGGCTTCTATGGTTCCACCCGCACGTACCTGCCGATCCTGGCGCTGCACGGCCTGGAAGACCTGGGCGCCAAGCTGCACCGCATGTCTGTCGAGGGCCAATGGGACCGGATGGGTGCTGAAGTCTCCGACGACGCCGTGCGCGTTTTCGCCGCCTGCGGCACCTACGACGTCCTGGCGAGGGAAATCGAGGCGCGTTACGGCGGCGTGGCGGACTCGGTCGATCTGCATTTCCCCGCCGGCACGTCCGTTGGCGTCATGAAGGAATTGGTCAGCGACATTCAGCGCATCCCGCACACCTTCGCGGGGTTCAATACGAACTGGTAGGGGAACGATCATGGCTGCGCCGGTGTTCCGTTTCGATCCCGTCGAACTGCCGCCCGAAGCGCTGAAAATGCGCGTCGAGGTCAGGGAATTCATCAAGGAGCATGCGCACCTGATGGGATTCTCCAAGGCCGATTTCAATCGTGACTTCAGCAAGGCGATGGGGCGGCGCGGTTGGATCGGAATGACCTGGCCGAAACGATATGGCGGGCGGGAACGAACCGCGTTCGAACGCTTCGTGCTGATCGAGGAAATGCTGGCGGCCGGCGCTCCGTTATCGGCGCATTATACCGGCGACCGGCAAAGCGGTCCCAATATCCTGCGCTTCGGCACCGAGGAGCAGAAGATGTTCTTCTGCCCGAAAATCGCCGCCGGAGAATTGTCGTTCTGCATCGGTATGAGCGAACCCAACTCCGGCTCCGACGTCGCGGGCACCCGCACGCGGGCGGTGAAGATCGACGGCGGCTACCGGATCAACGGCAGCAAGCTGTGGACATCGAACGCGCACAGGGCTGATTACTGTATCCTGTTCTGCAAGATGGCGAGTGACGGGAAGGAAGAAGCCGATCGCCACGCCGGGGCGACGCAGTTTCTGCTGGATCTGAAAACGCCGGGCGTCGAAATCCGGCCGGTGCTGAACCTGCTGGGTGAACATCACTTCAACGAAATATTCCTGACGGACGTGTTCGTCCCGGATAACCGGCTGCTGGGGAAAGAAGGTAATGGCTGGAACCAGTTGACCAGCGAGTTGTCGTTCGAACGCAGCGCCCCCGACCGGTTTCTGGTGCTGTTCCAGATGCTGCGGGAAATGGTGCGCATGGCCGGTCCGACGCCGGACAGGGCGACCGCTGCCGCTCTGGGCAAGCTGATCGCGCAGTTGGCCACGTTGCGCGGCATGTCTTTGTCGATCGCCGGCATGCTGCAAGATGGTTACGATCCCAATAACGAATCCGCCGTCGTGAAAGACCTGGGCACGCGCTACGAGCAGGACATTCCCGTTGTCGCGCGCCAGTTGTTTCCAACGGAACCGGAATTGGAAGCGATCGATACCTATGTGTCGATGATCGCGCGCAGCACGATGAACGCACCGCGTTTTTCCATCCAGGGCGGCACGCGGGAAATCCTGCGCGGGATCATCGCGCGCGGTCTTGGTCTGCGCTAACCTGGGGGAACTTATCATGGCCATGCGCGACGAAACCCGGATGCTGCTGGAAAGCATGAACCGGCTGTTCGAGGACAAATCCACCAAGCAGGTCATCGATCGCGCCGAAACGGGTGTGTTCGCTGCCGATCTGTGGCGCGCGGTTGCCGAAACCGGCGTTCCCCTGGCGGCGCTGCCGGAATCGGCGGGCGGGGCGGACGCGGAATGGGCTGACCTGTTTGCCGTGCTGCGCGTGGCCGGACGGTTCTCCGCCCCCATCCCGCTGGCGGAAACGATGCTGGCCGGTTGGGTCGGTGCCAGTGCCGGCCTGGAATTATCCGACGGCCCGATGACCGTGGGACCGGTTCGCGGCAGTGACCGGCTGAGCATAGAGCGCGACGGCAACGGTTGGGTTCTGTCCGGCAAGGCCAGCCGGCTACCGTACCCCGGCAGTGTCACGAAAACCATCCTGATCGCCGACGGTCCGGACGGAGAGATGGCGGTGGCACTGGACGGCGTCGGCGGCGCCGGCATCGTACCGGGCAAGAACATCGCCAATGAACCAAGGGATACCCTGTCGTTTACCCGCGTGCGGCTGGACGCCGATGCGGTGGGACCATTGGGGCAGGGGGTGTCGCGGGGCGCCTTGTACCGGCGCGGGGCGTTGGCCCGTGCCACGATGATGTCGGGCGCGCTGGAACGGGCGATGGACCTCGCGGTTGGATATGCTCAGGAACGGGTGCAGTTCGGCCGCCCAATCTCCAAGTTCCAGGCCGTGCAGCAAAATCTGGCCGTGCTGGCCGGACAAACCGCCGCCGCCGTGGCCGCCGCGAACCTGGGCATCCAGGCGCTCGGCAAAGTGGACGCCGAACGCGAATTGTTCCTGATCGGCGTGGCCAAAACCCGCGTGGGTGAGGCCGCGACCCTGGCTTGCGAGATCGCGCATCAGGTTCACGGCGCGATCGGCTTCACCAAGGAATACGCGTTGCAGCTTTCCACCCGCCGCCTGTGGTCCTGGCGTGAGGAATTTGGTCCGGACCCGGAATGGGCCGCTCGGGTTGGAGCATACGCCTGCGCCAACGGGGCGGATGGGCTGTGGGAAATGCTGACCGCTGCTCAAACAGCGATCGCATAAGCCGGCCGCCGCGGGTCCGCGCCGGCGCCCAGCATCCCGGTTTGGGGATCGGTCAGGATCGTCTCCACCGAACCAGCCAGCCACGTCCAGTCCGGCCATTCCTGGATCGTGTGGCCGCGCGACGCCAGATCGTCCCGGGTCGCCTTGTCGATCCGCCCTTCCACCGCCAGTCGGCCGGGGAAATAATCGAACGGCGCGAACGACGACGGAAACGAATACGACGCCACCCGGGGCGCCTCGATCGCGCTTTGCGGGTCCATCCCGAAATGCATCACGTTCAGCAGCACCTGCAACATCGCCTGGATCTGCACATCGCCACCCGGAGTCCCCAGTGGCATCACGCCGCCCCTGTCGGTGACCAGCAGCGCCGGATTTGGCGTCAAACGGGGTCGCTTGCCCGGCGCAACCCCGGCCGGATGCCGCGGATCGGGCCGGCTTTGGGAGCCCCGCCCCGACGGCGCGATCCCCAGCCCCGGCACCACCGGCACCGCGCCCGATCCGTCTGACGGTGTGGCACTGAAGGCGTTGCCCCAGCGATCCACAACGCAGCAATACGACGTGTCCGCTTCCACCTTCGGCAAATCCGCCGTGGCGGTCGCGAACCCCGTCGCCCGGCCGTCCAGCGGCGGTGGCATTTCCCCGAACGCTCGGTCATCCCGCACCGCGGAGGCCCGCCGGACGATTGTTGCGGGATCGAGGAGCCAGTCCACGGGAACGTCGGTGAAACGCGGATCGCCGAAGTAATATTCCCGGTCGGCCAGCGCCAGATTCAGGCACTCGACCACCCGGTGCAGGTAATCGGCGGAGTTGTGCGCCAGACCGTCGATGCCCACATGCTCCACCAGCGCCAAGGCCTGTTGCAGGGCCGGACCCTGACACCACGCGCCGCATGTAATCAGTTCGTGCCCGCGCCAGGACCGGCGCACCACCGGCTCGATAGCGGAAGAATATTCCGCCATATCGGCCATCGACAGGTAGCCGCCCTCCTGTTCTTGCAGCCGAACGATCGCCCGGGCGATATCGCCACGATAGAACGCATGATGCGCCGCATCCAGGCCGGCGAGCCGATCCGGTCCGGCGGCGCGATCCTGATCGGCCAAGTATTGAATCGTCCGCGCCAGATCGGCTTGCATGAACTTCTCGCCGGTCTTTGGCACCCGTCCGTTAGGCAGGAAAATCGCGGTATTGGACTGCCAGCGCCGGTATTCGTCGGCATGCGATCCGATCGATCGTTCCAGCAGCGGATACACCGCGAAACCATCGGCCGCGAAACGAATAGCGTGCGCCGCGACATCCGCGAACCGCATCGTGCCGTGCCGGCGCAGTGCGGCGATCCAGGCATCGGGTGCGGCGGGAACCACGGTGCGTAACACCCCGGCGGGAATCTTTCCGCCATGGTGGCGCATGAACACATCCGCCGGAATGGATTTCGGCCACCAGCCCAGCCCGGCGATGCTTTCCGTCGTGCCATCCGCCAGCCGGATCAAGATCGGCGCCACCCCCGCGAAATTGACCAGGTCCGGTTGCAGCACCCCCAATGCGATCCCGGCCGCGACACCCGCGTCGATTGCATTGCCGCCAGCCTCCAGGATGGAGAACCCGGCCGAGGCGGCCAGATAGTGGCCTGCCGAGATCGCGTGGCGTGTGCCATAGACGGTCGGACGATGGGTCATGGGCCGAACCTCCGGTTAGGCAGGAAAGGTGCGGCAAAACCGGGCACCGGTCCAGCGCGGGTCGATTGACAGGGCAGGGGGGCTGTATCACAAGCCGCAACAGCCCCGGTGACGGCCGGCGACCGATAAAGGGAATGGAAATGAAGTCCAAACTGCTGGCTGTGGGTATGCTGTTGGCCGCGGGATCGGTGCAGGCGCAACCTTCTGCCCCCGCCGAGATCAAGGTCGGCGCGCTGTATGCCAGCTCCGGCCCCTATGCCAGCATCTCCATGCCCGTGTTCGACGGCTTCAAGCTGTGGGTCGATCAGGTTAACGCCGGCGGCGGTGTCGAGGTGAAGGCGTTCGGCAAGAAAATCCCGCTGAAGCTGATCGCCTATGACGACCAGAGCAGCACGGCCACCGCCGCGACGCTGTATAACCAGTTGATTACGCAGGATCATGTCGATCTGCTGATCGCCGATTCCGGCTCTGTATTGACGTCCGTCGGCGTGCCGATCGCCAAGGAACACAAGCAGTTCCTGTTCGATGTGTCCGGCACCGGGGCGGCATTCTTCACCGACGATAACCCTTATGTAGCGCTGATGGCAGACCCGGTTTCGACCATCTGGCCGCACTACATCTCCGACTTCCTTGGCGATGAGGGCGCGAAGGCGGGCATCAAGACAGTCGCGATCCTGTATTCCACCAACGACTTCACCGGCACCCAGGCCGCCGCGCTGAAAGGCTTCTTTGAGCGCGATGGCAAAGTCAAAGTTGTCTATTATCAAGGTGTGCCGACCTCGACTTCCAATTACACCGTATTGATCAACAACATCGCCGCACTGAACCCCGATGCGGTGCTGGAGCTTGGTTACGTTGGCAATGATATCGCCTTCCTGCGCAATCTGCAGGACAGCGGCAACCAGTTCAAATTCGTATTCTCGATCTACGCCGGCACCGAAAAGGAAGAGATCGAAAAGAACGTCGGCGTCTCCGCGTTGACCAATATCTACAGCTACGTCCCGCCCTCGAACTACGTTTACAAGCCCGAGGTCGGGATGACGCAGCAGGAATTTCATGCCGCGTGGGACAAGAAGTATCCGCCGGGTTCAGGAGTCGCGTTCGGTGCCAACGCGGTTTACGGCTACATGACCGGGCTGGTGGTGGAACAGACGCTGGCGACCACCAAGAGTCTGGACCAGATGGATATCCACAACGCGGTGTTCGCGCTGTCGGGCAAGCTGAAGACGCTGGATGGCACGTTCGAACTGCGCAAGGATGGCGCCCAGATTGGCGAGGTGACCCCGCTGGGTCAGTTGCAACCGGCCGGTAAGGATGAGCTGAACCTGATTGCCGTGTATCCCCCGGACCTGGCCAACGGCAAGGCCGTGATCGGGAAGTGAGAATCCGTCGTCCATACCGGGGTTCCACAGAAGGTAACCTCCTGGAACAGCGCGCTTCTCTCTCTCCCGTCATGGCCGGGTGTGTCTCCGCCATGACGGACAGGGTAACGGCCAGCGGCCATCCGTATCCGGCCCGAACACCCCGGGGTGCCCCATGCTGATCGGTGCCATCGTCGCCGGCGTCGTGTTCGGCCTGTATTACACTCTGGTCGGCCTGGGCCTGAACCTCGTCTTCGGCGTGATGCGCATCGTCAACCTCGCGCATGGCGACTTCCTGATGCTGGGCGGCATTTCCGCCTGGTTCCTGTTCACCAGCTTCGGGCTGAACCCGTTCGTCTCGGTCGGGCTGGTGGTCGTGGTGTTCCTGCTGGTGGGCTTGCCGATCTACTATCTGGTGGTCCCCCGCCTGCTGCGGTCTCGGGATTCCGAAATGCTGTCGTTGATCCTGTTCTTCGGCATCTCCCAGATGATCGAGGCCGTGACCACGATCGGCCTGGGCGCCACCGAACGGTCATTGCCGCCGCGCTTGCTGGGCGTCGGCCCGATGGTGATCCTGGGCACCCGCCTGCCGAAAGCCTGGATTTTCAGCGCCGCCGCCAGCGCGATCGCGGTGCTGCTGGTGTATGTGTATCTGTATCGCACCCGCCTGGGGACACTAACCCGAGCGGTGATGGTCAGCCGGGAGGAGGCGCTGGCGACCGGGATCGATGTGAATTTCGTCTCCGCCGTCGCGTTCGGCGTCAGTCTCGCGCTGGCGGGCGTGGCCGGCGTGTTCGCCCCGTTCATCCTGGGCAGCATCACCCCGAACATGGGCGTCGCCATCAACATCACCGCCTTCGCCGTGATTGTCGTCGGCACCCTTGGCAACCCGCTCGGCACGTTGCTGGGCGGCATCATCTACGGCGTGTCGCTGATGCTGATGCAAACCTACCTGAGTTCCTGGGCAAACCTGTTGCCCAACCTGCTGCTGATCGCGGTGCTGCTGATCCGGCCCGAGGGCATCCTGGGAAGGAAAACGCGGCGTGCATAAACCAAACCGGATCATCCTGGATGCCGCCATCGCCACCGCCGTGGTAGCCGTCATGGGCATCGCGCGCGGCGTCTATTCCAACGAGCTGATGCTGTTCAACTTCATCATGTTCCTGACCTTGGCGCAGGGGCTGAACATCATCTACGGCTTCACCGGCTATCTGCCATTTGGCTATGTCGGCTTCTACGGGGCCGGGGCGTACGGCTTCTCGCTGGTGGTCATGCACCTGCATGTGCCGGCCATGGTCGGCATGGTGGCCGCCGGGGTCGCCGCGCTGGTGCTGGGGGTGATCCTGCTGCCGCTGCTGCGGTTATCAGGTGCCTATTTCGCCATCGCCAGCATGGCCGCCGCCCAGGCGGTGTATGAGATCGTGGCCAATCTGGACCTGGAAAGCGTCACCAAGGGGCCGTACGGGGTGTCTCTGTCCGACGTTTTCGCCCCGGCCACATCCTATTATGTCGCGCTGGCGATCCTGGCCGGCACGCTGTTTCTGGTGGTCTGGCTGCGCAATTCGCGCTTTGGGATGTCGTTGCAGGCGATCCGCGATGACTCCGTCAGCGCGGCGATGGCCGGCGTCTCGGTGGTGCGCGGCCGCACCATCGCATGGCTGCTGTCAGCATCGATCGCCGGCCTGGTCGGTGGCGTCTTCGCCTGGCACATCTCGGTATTCTACCCCGACACGGCGTTCGACCTGAGCGTGTCGATCTTCTCGACCGTGTTCCTGCTGTTCGGCGGCGCCACGACCTTGTCCGGCCCGTTGCTGGGCGTGTTCATCCTGTATGGCATCTACAACGTGATCGGTATCGCGGTGCCGCAGTATTTCCAGTTCACCTATGGCGCACTGATCGTGCTGCTGGTGCTGTTCCTGCCCAACGGCCTTGTGTCCCTGCTGACGAACCGAGGCATCCGTGTCCCCTGAACCGCTTCTGCACATTCAGGGCCTGGTCAAGCGCTTCGGTGGATTCCGGGCGCTGGATGGCGTCAGCTTCCATTTGAATCCTGGCGAGGTTCTGGGGCTGGTCGGCCCGAACGGGTCGGGCAAGACCACTTGCATCAACGTGATCTGCGGCCTGTACGCGCCCGATGGCGGTTCGGTGCGGTATGCCGGACGTTCGATCGGCGGGCAGAAGTCGCACCATCTGGTGAAAACCGGCATCAATCGCACGTTTCAGTCGCCCAAGCCGTTCCTGTCGCTGACGGTGCGGGAAAACGTGGAGGTTGCCGCCCATAACGGCAATCCGCGCGCCGGGTTCGATGTCGATGCGCTGCTGGCGCTGCTGGAACTGGACCGCTATGCCGCCCGTCCCGCCGCCGAACTGAACAGCGCACAGCAGAAGACCCTGGACCTCGCGCGGGCGATGGCGACGCAGCCCAGGCTGCTGCTGGTCGATGAACTGGCTGCGGGACTCAACCCCGCCGAACTGTCCCGCATGGCCGGCCGGCTGCGCGCCCTGGCCGATGGCGGGATGGCTCTGCTGATCGTCGAGCATCTGATGGGCTTCATCGACAAGGTCACCGACCGGGTGGTGGTCATGGCCGCCGGGAAGGAGTTCTTCGGCGGCACGCTGGCCGATGCCACGCGCGATCCCGAAGTGATCCGGGTGTTCCTGGGAGGAGGACACCATGGTTAGCACGATGCAACCCCAAGTCATGCGCGCTGCCGGCATCGAATCCGGTTATGGCCGCGTCCAGGTGTTGTGGGGCGCCGGGCTGGACGTCAGGGCCAAGGAAAGCGTCGTCCTGCTGGGTGCCAACGGCGCCGGCAAAAGCACGCTGCTGAAGGTCATCGTCGGCCTGATGCCGGCGTGGAAAGGGTCCGTCCAACTGGACCCCGACGATGTCACGTCCTGGCGCACCGACAAGCGCTTCCGCCGCGGCATGGCGTATATGTCCGAAATCGGCGTCTTTACCGGCCTGTCGATCGACGAAAACCTGCGCGTCGGCGGCCAGTTCATCGAGAAAGCGGCACTGCGCATCCGCATGGAGGAGCTGTACGCCTACTTCCCCGATCTCGCGCATCGTCGCGGTGCCCTCGCCGGCAGCCTCTCCGGCGGTCAGCGCAAAATGCTCGGGATGGCCAAGGCGCTGGCATCGTCGCCCCGGTTGCTGGTGATGGACGAACCCTCCGCCGGCCTGTCGCCGCTGTTCGTCGGTCAGGTGATCGACGTGCTGAAGAAGTTCCGCGAATCCGGTCTGGCGATGTTGATCGCTGAACAGAACATCGCCTTCCTGGATCTGGCGGACCGCGTCTTTACCCTGGAGGGTGGCCGAATCCGGTTCGAGGGTTCGGTGACCGAACTGGAGGCCGACGACAGTCTGCACAAAGCCTATTTCGGTCTGGCCTGACGTCAGCCGATCAACGGCAAAACTTCCTCGATCGGGCGGCACACCCTGACGCCCCTGGCTGTGACCACGACCGGCCGCTCCATCAGCACCGGGTGCTGCTGAAGCGCGTCCAGCAGATCGTCGTCCGACTTTGCCGGATCGCCCAGCCCCAGTTCGTCGAACAGCGTGCCCTTGCGGCGCAGGATCTCGCGCGGCGTTTTATTCATCCGGCCCAGCAGCGATTGCATCTCCTGCCGCGTCGGCGGGGTCTTCAGGTATTCGATGATTTTCGGCTGCAGTCCGGCCTCCAGCAGCATCGCCAGAACCCTGCGGGAGGTTCCGCAGTTCGGGTTGTGGTAGATAATCGTTTCGTCGCTCATGCGATGTTGTCCGGCTATATGCTGAGGTCCATCAGATTGTAATCGCACATTCCGGCTCGTGCCGCATCGTCCCAGCGATAGACCGAACCTTCATGCGGCGCATAGACATAGGGCGTCTGTTCGGGAAACCGTTGCCGTCTTGCGTCGATCCCATAGCCGATCGCGGCGGCGCGCTGGCGGATGCGTTCGGCGTCGTAAACGGCGGCGGCGTTGTGGACTCCGCCGCCTTGGACGCCCAGCACCGACCGGCGGCGGTGGAAGCCGAAGTTCAGCGTCACCCGCCAATCCTGGCTGGTGTTGGCGAAAGACCCATGCACCGCCTGACGGTTGGTGATAGCCACATCGCCAGGCTTGCAAACGATCGGCACGGCCCCGGGCAACCGTTCGGTTCCAGCCCGAGCCACCATCGCCTTGATATCCACTTTGCCCAGCTTGTGCGATCCGGGGACCACCCAGACTCCGTTCGCCGGGGTGCAGCCGTAAAGCTGTGCCATGAAGTTGAAGCCGTGCGAGCCTTCGTCCCAATCGGGACTGTTCCAGTGTGTCAGCCCGTCCTGATGCCACGCGACGGAGGCACCCAGCCCGGGTTCTTTGATGAAGATTGCTTCGTTGAAGGGGACGAAGTCGTCGCCGTTCACGGCTGCTGCGACGGCCAGTAAATCCGGGTGGCCGTACACTCGCAGATGCGCATCGGAAAACTGCAACGATCCCAGGATCAGATAGACGACCTCCTTGGGGGCATCGGCGGCTGCTTGCGGTTCGAACATTTTGACTGGATGGCGGCCGCCGGCGGCGTTGGTGCCGCCGAACGGATCGCCCAGCGGCTTCGACCAGAACAGCGTCGGCGCCTTGTTGCCGGCCCCCAGCGCGGGCCGGCCCCGTGCATCGATGGGGGCATGCTTTTCCACCGGCAGCCGGTCCTGGATGGTCTGGAAATCCGCCTCGATATCGGCCAGTTCGTCCGCCCCGAGCACGCTTTCCAACACATAGAAGCCGCACCGCCAGTAGGCGTCCAGGATGTCCGGGTGAACCTTGCCGTCGGCGCCGAACCGGATCGGGCCGCGATTGCCCAGGCTGAACGCCAGCCGCTCGCCTTGTTGCAGATAGGCGCGCATCGCGCCTTCTTCCGAACCGTAATCGACTGTCAGTGGCTTGTTCACGCCGGTTCCTCCGCTTTGGTTTCAGGATGAACCAAGGCGGGGGACCGGGTCAAACCACACCCACACTCCCGACCCGCCGCCTCAAGCCGCTCGGATTTGTTCGACGAAGCCGCGCACCCGCGTGCTCAGCCGCTCCGACTGTCCATCCAGCCGGTCCGATGCGGATAGAACTTCCCCCGCCAGCTTGCCCGTGCCCTCCGCGGCGCGGGAGACGATGGCGATATTGGAGGTTACTTCCGCCGTGCCGATCGACGCCTGCTGGATATTGTTCGCGATCTCTTGCGTCGCGGCGCCTTGCTGTTCCACGGCCGATGCAATCGCGGTGGTGACGGCGTCGATCTGCCCGATGGTGCCGGTGACACCCCGGATGGCCAGCACCGCGTCGCGGGTGGTTTCCTGAATCCCCTTGATCTGGGCCGCGATTTCTTCCGTGGCACCTGGCGGTGCGCGTGGCCAGCGCCTTCACCTCCGATGCCACTACGGCGAAGCCCTTGCCGGCTTCGCCCGCCCTGGCGGCCTCGATCGTGGCATTCAGCGCCAGAAGATTGGTCTGGCCGGCGATATCCGCGATCAGGCGCACGACTTCCCCGATCTTGTCGGTTGCCTCGCTGAGTGTCTGCACCGAGGCGTTGGTGCGCGTGGTGTCCGCGACCGCCTCGTTGGTGATTTTGGTCGATTGCGCGACCTGGCGGCTGATTTCGCGCACCGAGGCCGACAGTTCCTCGGTTGCCGCTGCCACGGTTTGCACATTCACGGTCGCTTCTTCCGCTGCCGCCGCGACGGTTGTTGCTTGCTGGCTCGCTTCGCTGGCGGTGGCTGTCATCGTCCGGGCAGCCGATTTGCAGGACGCGGCGGAGGAGGTCACCTCGGCGACCACGGACTGGACATCGCTTTCGAAGGAATCCGCGAGCTTTTGCAGCTTTTTGCTGAAATTCTCCTTACCTTCGTCGATATAGACACTGATCGCGTAGTCCATATCCAGGAACACGGCCTTTACCATCGCCTGTAAGCACGCAACCATGGCATCCGGCTTCCAGCGGTATTTCCGCACCGCCAGTTCCATCAGTTCGCTCATGGCCAGGGCGTAACCGCCGATATACCAGCGCGGCTCCAGTCCTATTCTCTCGTGGGTCAGGCCGATGCGGCGCACACGCTCCACATACCGGTCGTCGAATTCCCCGGTGAAGAGTGCCAGCCAATGCGCCGCCTGCGCCTTGGTGGCGTAGTCGATCCGGCTTTCGCTGCCGAACATCGCCATAAGCGCGGGATGACGCCGGATATGAGTGTAGAACCGTTCCAGTATCGGGCGGACATGCTGTTCCAGAACGGGCCGGAATGCTTGCAGCGATCGTCGGGTGGTTTCATCGATCTGGAGGAAATTCAGTCGCTCCGATATGCCTTTGGTGTCGGACATGGAAAAAGATGAACCTCGCTGAATGCCGGTGCGGAGCCCATGGATGGCAGAAGAGAGTAAACAAACCATTAACAACGCCGGTGAAATCGACCGTCGATACCGATGTCCTCGGACGTATTTGAATAGAAGAGAAGATTTCTGTCGCCGATACGAGGGTCAATGAAGAATAAAATTCTTTCATATACTACATATGTAGATGAAAAATAGTAAATTGTCGAATAACAGCTATTTGCCTGAACCGGCCTGCCAGGAAATCGTGCAACCGGCATCGCGGGCCGATCCGTTGCCGGAGCCGAAGAATTCAGCGGTATCTCGAGCTTTTGCGATGGTTCGGCCATATCGGCGGGTTGACGTACATCAATGAAGACTCATCTCAGTATGGTCGATGATCCGGACGCGCGTCTATTCCGGCGTGCGCAATGGGCGGGTTCGGTCATTGTCATTTGTAAGGCCCTGTAGTCATGCCCAAATTGGCTCCGCCTTCGGGTTCGAATTTACGTCTGACCGAGTTGGCCAAGGCCGCCGACGCGCTTATTGCCGACCGACGCCGGGATATGGCCGCCCGGGCCATCGATTTGCTTTATTACTTTGCGGATCGCGAGCATGAAGCATGCGAGATTGTTCCGTTTCCGGCAAAAGACCGCGCGCTTCGCAGGTTCCGGGCATAGCGCCCGATCCGCGCGGGTGGAATCGCCCCCGCGGGGAGCCGGGCGACTTGTCCCCGGCGAACTATCCCCGCTCCCTCAACGCCTTGCGGATAATCTTTCCCGTCGCGGTCATCGGCAGTTCCGCGACAAATTCAACATGCCGGGGATATTCGTGCGCAGCCAGCCGGCTTTTCACGAAATCCTGGATCTCGCCGGCCAGCGCCATGCTGGCAGCGTATTCCGCGCGTAAGACGATCCAGGCTTTGACTGCCTCGGTGCGGATCGGGTCGGGGATACCGGCGACGGCGGCCATGCTGACGGCGGGGTGGCGCAGCAGACAATCCTCGATCTCCCCGGGGCCGATGCGATAGCCCGCGCTGGTGATCAAGTCGTCCGACCGGCCGGCGAACCAGAAATAGCCGTCCTCATCCTGCCGCGCGAGGTCGCCGGTCAGCAGATATTCGCCCGCGAATTTGGCAGCCGTCGCGTCCGGATTGTTCCAGTAGCCCAGGAACATCACAGGATCGGGGCGCCGCACGCCGATAATTCCGGCCTCGCCGCGCGGCAGAACCCGGCCGTCCTCATCGACGATCGCCACCGTATGGCCCGGCACCGCCCGCCCCAGGGAACCCGGCCGGATCGGGAACAGCCCCGCGTTGTTGCTGGCGACGAGGTTGCATTCCGTCTGGCCGTAGAACTCGTTGGGGGTCACGCCGAACGTTTCGGTTGCCCAGTCCAACAGCCCGCTGCCCAGGGTTTCGCCGCCGCTGCCAATGCTGCGCAGACCGGGCGTCGGCCCCTTCACCCCGGCCATCCGCATCAGCTTCAGCGCGGTCGGCGGCAGGAATGTGTTACGCACACCATACCGCCCCATCAAATCCACCGCCTCGACCGGGTCGAACTTCCGTGCTCGGTGCGCCACTACAGAGACACCGTGATGCCAGGCCGGCAGCAGCACATCCAGCAGCCCGCCGACCCACGCCCAGTCAGCGGGCGTCCAGAACCGGTCGCCTGGCTGTGGGAAGAAGTCCTGCGGCAACTCGACCCCGGGAAGATGCCCCAGCAGGACACGGTGGGCATGCAAGGCGCCCTTGGGGTTGCCCGTGGTGCCAGACGTATAGACCAGCAGCGCCGGATCGTCGGCCCGGGTATCGACCGGGGTGAAACCGTCCGATCCCTTTGCCAGCGCTCGCTCGAACCCGCCGTCCGGACCGGTGACGTAGATGCGTTCCAGGTGGGGCAGGGCGTGCCGGATCGCTTCAACCTTGGCGGCGCCGATCGGGTCGGTGACGATGCCTCGTGCGCCGCTGTCGGACAGGCGGAATTGCAGCGCATCCTCGCCGAACAGGGTGAACAGCGGGACAGAGATCATGCCCGCCTTGAATGCCGCCAGATGCGCGATCGCGGTTTCCGGCGTTTGCGGCAACAGGATCGCCAGCCGGTCGCCGCGCTGGAACCCGTGCGCGGTCAGGGCGTTGGCGAAGCGGTTGGACCGGCGGCGAAAGTCGTCGAACGAGAATTCGGCCACCGATCCGGTGTCGGACACGTAAATCAGCGCCAGCCGACCGCTGCCGTCGGCGTGCTTGTCGCAGGTATCGACGCCGATGTTATAACGCGGCGGCACCCGCCAGACGAAGTCGCGGTAAAGAGTGTCGTAGTCCGCCTGCCGCTGAAGCATCGTGGTTATCCTCCCGGTCGATCCGAGATACATTCAGCCGGTATTCGCGCCCGACCGAAAGCCCCGTTGCCATGATCACGTTATATCACTGTTCCGACGCCCGCTCCTTCCGTCCGCTTTGGGCGCTGGAGGAGCTTGGGTTGCCCTATCAACTGAACATGCTGCCGTTTCCGCCGCGCTTTCTGGCGCCGGATTATATGGTTGCCAACCCGCTGGGCACGATCCCGCTGCTGCTGGACGGCGAAACCCGCATGACCGAGTCGGCGGCGATCTGCCAGTATCTGGCTACCCGGTACGGCCCGACATCCCTGGCGGTGACGCCGGACGAACCCGGCTACGGCGCATTCCTCAACGCCCTGCATTTCGGCGAGGCGACGCTGACCTTCCCGCTGACCCTGGTGCTGCGGTACGACCGGTTCGAAAAGCCGGAGCGCAAGTCGCCGCAGATCGTCGCGGATTACTCGCGCTGGTTCCTGGTGCGTCTGCGGGCGTTCGACGGTGTTTTGAATGGCCGCGACTACGTGGCTGCCGACCGCTTCACCGTGGCCGATATCTCCGTCGGTTACGCGCTGATGCTGGCGGTGCGGCTGGGGCTGGAGCCGGAGTTTCCACCTGCGATGGTCGCCTATCTGGGCCGGATTCGCGACCGCGACGGGTTCCGGCAGGCGGATGCGGTGCAGAAGCGCGCGGCGGCAGAGCAGGCCGTGGCGCTGACCGACTTCAAGTCCTGACGGACGGGTTGGCGGGGTGCCTCCAACCCAATAATCCCGCGATAAAGAACACCGCCAGCTCGCAGCCTCCCCCCTCAGCTACCCAGGCGCCACCCCACCTTCGCCCGGATCGCCTCGAAGAAATCCAGGCTGTAGGCGTCCTCCGGCGTGGCCCGAACCGCGGCGTCGATCATCTTGGCATCCTCCCCAACCAGGATGCGCCATTGGCCGGCCTTCACCGCCTCCAGGATCACGGTCGCCGCCTGCGCCGCGGTCATCGGCGCATCCTCCAGGAACCGGCGGGCTCGTTCGGCCACCAGATCCCGGATCGCCTCGTCCGACAATCCGGACGGGTCCTTGCCCGACGCGGCGATGCGGGTGCGGGCCCGGGCGATCTCGGTCTGCGTGATGTCGTCGGACTGCGTGCCGGCCTGGATCTTGCGGGAGTTCGCGACAATCGATGTGCCGATATGGCCGGGCATTACCACCGAACAGCCGATATGCGGCGCGTTGATGCGCAAATCCGCGATCAGCGCCTCGGTGAACCCCTTGACCGCGAACTTCGCCGCCGCATACGCCGTGTGCGGCGTACTCGGGCCGACCGAGGCCCAGGCGCCGTTGATGCTGCTGGTGTTGACGATGTGGCCCCGATCGGCCTTCAGCATCATCGGCAGGAATGTCCGGGTGTTGTTGTAAACCCCGCCCCAGCAGATGTTGAAGGTCCTCTCCCACTCCTCCCGGCTGTTGGCGATCATGCTGCCGCCGCCGCCGATGCCGGCGTTGTTGAACAGCAGGTTGATCCTGTCGGTGTCCTGCTGGCTGGCGACCTCGTCACGGAACCGATCGACCGCGGCGGCGTCGGACACGTCCGCGACATGGGCGGTGATGCGCAGGCCCTGCGGCAATCTTTCAAGCTCGCACAGGCGCCTGGTTTCGGCCATTGCCGCGGCGGAGACGTCGCACATCGCGACATTGCAGCCTTCGGCTACGAGTTGGCGCACCAGTTCCCGGCCCATGCCGGTTCCGCCGCCGGTGACAACCGCGATTCTGCCCGCGAAATCTTTCATTGGATGGTTTCTCCCGCCTATGCCGC
>JAJZEV010000282.1 GCA_021805665.1 Pseudomonadota bacterium | reverse complement strand
GGCGGCGTGAAGCTGATCCTCCGCCAGGCGGATGTCGGGGCGGCGGCGTGCCAGTTCGGATGGCAGACCGACCGGCACCCTCGGCGGCACCGGCGGCACTGGCTTGGCGGTCTGCAGTTCGGCCCGCAGCGCGTTGGGCGGTTGCCCCAGCAACATGCTCAGGGCGTTGATCGTCTGTGCTTCCTGCTGCTGCAGCCCGGGAATTTGCGCCAGCGTAGTACGTAGCTGGGCGGATGCGTTGGCGACGTCCAGATCCGTGGTCACACCGCCGGCGGCCCGTTGTTGCGTCAGACTCAGGCTCTGGCGGGCGGTTTTGACGTTATCCAGGGCGATCTGAAGTTGGGTTTGAATGCCGCGAAGCTGGATGTAGTCGCGGGCGACCTCGGCCAGACTGGACAGCAGCACGGTTCGTTGCGCTTCATTCGCGGCATCGGCCGATGCTGACGCGGATTCGATGGATCGCCGGACGCGGCCCCAGAAATCGACCTCCCACGAGGCATCGATGCCGCCCTGCCAGATATCGAACGGCGCGATCCCCGCACTTTGAATGCCGCCCGTGGTGTTGCCAATAGCGCCATTCGCACCCGCGGCGGATGGGATGTTGAGAAAGATACCATTATTGCTGGGCTGCTGACGGACGTAAGATGCGTTGCCGTTCAACACGGGAAACTGCGATGCCTTGGCCACCCCAAGCTGGGCGCGAGACTCGGCCAGGCGGATGCCAGCCGTCTTGACATCCAGGTTCTCGGCCGCCACCCGCTTTTCCAGCGCGGTCAGTTCCGGATCGCCGAACACGGTCCACCAACTGGCGGTGATGGGCTCTGCCACCGTAACGCTTTCCGCGGGCTTCACCGGTTCCTTCGGGCCGGAGAACCAGGACTGCGGCGAGGCCCAGTCAGGGCTCTTGAAGTCCGGTCCCATGGTGCAGCCGCCGAGTACCGCGGCACTTGCCAATCCGGCCAGCAGCGCCAGTCCGTGTTTCGCTTTTTTATTCATCATAAACATCCAACAGCCATTCCCGGGGATTGCAAGCTCTCAGTCGTTCAATGCCCGATCGCGACGCCGCCTTTGGACACCCGCGGCAAGAACAGGATGACCGGGGCGACGACCAGCGCAGCCAGTCCGAGCATCCAGAAGATATCCAGGTAACTCATGATACTCGCCTCTGCTTGTAATGCCGCGTTGACCGGGGCCAAAATCGTATCCCACCCATAGCCATTATAGGGCGTAATGTGCTCCGCCAAACGCGCATGGTGGAACTGCGTCCGCTCTTGCAGCATCGTGGTGACGAAGGATACCCCGACACCGCCGCCCAGATTCCGCATGAGGTTCATCAGCGCCGATGCCTCGTTACTGCGCGACGGCGGCAGATCGACATAGGAAACGGCGCTGATCGGAATGAACAGGAACGGCAGCCAGACCACCTGGGACACCCGCGTGAGGGAGATGGTCCAGAAGCCGATATCCATGCTTAAGCGGGAGGCGGCCATCATCGTCGCACCCGTCCCCAGAACCGCCATCAGCACCAGCCATTTCGGCTGGATCAGGCGCCCGGTGACGATGCCCGAAACCGGCATCAGCAACAGGCTGGCGATACCCCCCACCCCCAGCGTCAGCCCGGCGGTAGTGGCGTCGTACCCCAGCAGGGACTGGGCAAGCTGCGGCAGAAGCTGCGTGGTGCTGATCAGCAGGAAACCCACCAGGAACATCAGGCCGCAACAGATCCCGAAGCTGCGGTATCCCAGCAGCCGGACATTCATCACCGGCTGGGGATGGTACAGTTCCCACAGCACCAGTACGATCAGGCTGGCGGCGCTGATCAGCGTCAACACCGAGATGAAGCCGGAGGAGAATCCGTCATCGACCTCGAAACGGTCCAGCATGACCTGCAGGGTGCCGAACCCGACGAAAACCAGGATCAAGCCGAACAGATCGACCTTCAGCCCTTTGTCTAGCAATTCCCGCCTCTCCTGCTGGAGCAAGGGAGGCTCGACCACCAGCCATCCGACCAGGGTCAGCGACAGCAGACCGACCGGCAGGTTGATCAGAAAAACCCAGTGCCAGGACAGATTGTCGGTCAGCCAGCCACCCAGCACCGGGCCGATCGCCGGGGCGCTGACAACGGTCAGGCCATACAAAGCGAAAGCCTGGGCGCGCTTTTCCAGCGGAAACGTGTCGGCGAACATCGATTGTTCGGTTGGCGCCATGCCGCCGCCGCCGATGCCTTGCAGCACACGCGCGGCCAGCATCATCCCCAGCGAAGTGGACATCGCGCATAGCAACGAACTGAGCGTAAACAGCGCCACGCAAATCATATAGAACCGTTTGCGGCCAATCACGTTGGCCAGCCAGCCGCTGATCGGCAACACGACAGCGTTGGAGACCAGATAGCTGGTCAGAATCCAGGTCGATTCATCCTGATCGGCCGACAGGCTGCCGCCGATATGGCGCAGGGCGACGTTGGCGATGGTGGTATCCAGCACCTCCATGAAGGTGGCTATCGACACCACGACGGCAATCAGCCAAGGATTTCTGTCGCCCGCGGCCGAACGCGGAAGATTGGCGTAAGCCACGGTTCAATGCACCCGGACAGAGGGTGTTACCGACATCCCGGGCATCAGCGGCCGGTCTTTCAGCCGGTCGTCGTCGATCAGGATTTTCACCGGCAGGCGTTGGACGATCTTCACATAGTTGCCTGTGGCGTTTTCCGCCGGCAAGGCGCTGAACACACTGCCGGTGCCGGCCTGGAAACTGTCCACGGTACCGTGGAAGCGAACCGAGGGCACCGCATCGAATACCAGATCGACATCCTGGCCGGCATGCAGGTCGGCCAGTTGGGTTTCCTTGAAATTGGCCGTTACCCAGCGGCCGTCCTGTACCAGGGCGAACAGCGGCTGACCGGAATTGACATAGTTGCCGGCGCTGACCGTGCGATGTGTCACGATGCCGGCGACCGGGGCGACCAGCGTGCAATACGAAAGCTGCAATTCGGCCACCCGGGTGTTGGCCGCGGCCTGGTTCAGCGAAGCCTCGGCTGCCAGCACCTGGGCCTGAACCGACCGGACCTGCGCCCGAGCGGCGGAGACGGTCTGGCGGCTGGCGTCCAGTTTGGCTTCAGCGGAATGGAACGCCGCGGTGGCCGCATCGATCTGCTGGCGCGACACGGCGGCCGGCGCGATAGCCCGGAGGCGATCGTAATCCTGGCGCGCCTGCAACAGGTCGGCGTCCGCCACCCGCACATTAGCCGTCGCCTGATCGACATTGGCCTGCTGCACCGCGACCTGCGCCCTGGCCTGTTCCAGCGACGCCTGCGCGCTGGCCTGCTGCGCCTTCGCCTGGTCCAGCTTCGCCTGAAAATCGGCCGGATCGATCAGCAGCAGCTTCTGCCCGGCCACGACGTGCTGATTGTCGGCGAACAGCAAGGTGGTGACCTGCCCCGTCACACGCGGGGCGACCTGCGTGGCATAGGCGTCCACGAACGCGTCGTCCGTCGTCTGAAAATTGCGGGTATCCAACCAGTACATCGTACCGGCGACGATCATGCCCACCACCAGTATCCCCAGCACCGGTCCAATTCCGCGCTTGCGGGCGGCTGGTTTCGACGGGTTACCGGAAACCGGCGCCATAGTCTCCTGCTGGGGCGACAGATCGTCCATGGGAGGTGCTCCAACGGGTATTGACCGAACCGTTCGGTCATTCACATATGACACGTAGCCCAGCCGTCCAGGTTGTCAATATGGTGCGGGCGCGGGAAGGTAACGACGATGGACAACAACACGACTCTCAGTGCGGACAAGCGGGCACAGATCCTGGCCGGCGCGGCCGCGGTGTTCGCGGCGGACGGGTATGAGGGCGCGAGCATGGCCCGCATCGCCCTGGTCGCCGGCGTTTCCAAGGGCACGCTGTACAATCATTTCGACAGCAAGGCGGCGCTGTTTACGGCTTATGTCGGGGAAAAATGCGACCTGTATCTGGCGCATGTGTTCGACGGTACCGGCCACGAGGGCGATCCGGCAGCGGTACTGCGCGGCATCGGCAAACGCATGATGCAGATGATGCTGTCCGATGTGGGTCTGGCGATCTACCGCGTGGTCATTGCGGAAGCAGCGAAATTCCCGGATTTGGCCCGCGGTTTTTTTGAATCGGGTCCGGCGCGCGCGGTCGGATTCATGGCTGACTGGCTGGCCGAGGAGACAAGGCGTGGGCGGCTGGCAGTCCCCGACCCGGCGTTCGCGGCCGAACAGTTCTTCAATCTGTGTCAGACACGCTTGGTTCTGCGCCGCAAACTCGAAATGCTGCCCGATCCCCCCGAATCCGACATCGAGGAGGTCGTGGAGGCGGCGATCGCGATGTTTTTGGGCACCTATCGGGCCAACACCATGCCATCGCCAACCGCTCGATAGGCGTTATCGAATGGGCCTGTTGTCGAGATCATGCGCAGTTGGTGTGGCATTCGAAAAATCGAGTCAACGAAGCGAATATTCCACCCATCCGGATCGCGAAACCGGTCAGCCGCCGCCGATCTTCGGAATCAAATAAATCTCGCTGCCCGGCTTCAATTCCGCCGCGTAGGAGTCCTGAAAAATCTCGCCGTCGATAGCGACCGCCATGCTTTCCTCGACCTGATGACCCAGGCCGGGAAATCGCTTTTCCAACTCCAGGATCAGCCGGCGAAAATTAGTCGCCTCAACCTCGAATTCCGTCTGGCCGCCGGTAAACGACTTGCCAGCGGAACCCGAGGAGAGGACGACTTTAGGCATCAACCAGCCGCGTCGATCGCCGCGCGCACCTTCGGCGGAGACATCGGCAGGTCCGGCATCCGAAGCCCCGTCGCGCCGCGGATCGCATTGGCGATCGCCGCCATCGGCGGCACGATCGGCACTTCGCCCACGCCGCGCGCCCCGAACGGATGGCGGGGGTTCGGCACTTCCACCAGAACCGCCTCGATCATCGGCACGTCGGAGGCGACGGGCACCCGGTAATCCAGGAAGCCGGCATTCTCCATCTGGCCTTTGGCGTTGTAGATGTATTCTTCGTTCAACGCCCAGCCGATGCCTTGCGCCGCACCGCCCTGGATCTGACCTTCGACATAGCTGGGATGGATCGCCTTACCCACGTCCTGAACCGCCGTATAGCGTTCGATCTTGACGTGGCCGGTTTCCTTGTCCACCGACACGTCGCAAATATGCGCGCCAAATCCGGCACCCGCACCCTGGGCGTTCACCGACACTTCGGCATTGATCGGCCCGCCAGTCCGAGCCTGCTTCAACGCCAGGGAGGCGAGGTCCAACGGTTCGAACGCACCGGCGTTGGAACCTGCCGGATAGGCCATCCCGTCTTTCCATTCGACCGCTTCAACGGGAATATCCCATGTCGCGGCGGCGCGGCGCTTCAGTTCATCGACCACTTTCTCCGCGGCCTGCGTCGCCGCCATGCCCGTCGCGAACGTGACGCGCGAACCGCCGGTAACGAAGGTATAGCCGATGGAGGCCGTATCGGCGACCACCGTCCGCACCCGCTGCGCCGGAACGCCAAGCACCTCGGCAACCATCATGCCGATGGAAGCACGCGAGCCGCCGATATCCGGGCTGCCGGTGGCGGCAACGATACTGCCGTCTTCGTTCACATGCACGGTGGCGGTCGATTCACCGCCGATGTTGAACCAGAAGCCCGTCGCCAAACCGCGGCCATGGCCTTCCTTCAGCGGCGACTTCCAGTGCGGATGCGACTTCACGGCAGCCAGCACGGCGGTGAAGCCGATGTTGACATGGGTGGGACCGTAATGGGTCTTGGTGCCGTTGGTCGCCGCGTTCTTCTCGCGCAGCGTCAGCGGGTCCATACCGAGCTTGAGCGCCAGATCGTCC
>JAJZEV010000341.1 GCA_021805665.1 Pseudomonadota bacterium | reverse complement strand
CGGCGACATGTCGATGGTGACGCGGTTCGGCCGGTTGGCGTGATCGACGCGGGATCTCCTGAATACCCTCGGCGCGATCACCGATCGCAAGGCCGATTTCCGATCCCTTGGTGACGCATGGGCCGACACCACGAGCGCGCACGGCCGACCGATGCTGACCGTGCTTGGCGGGTTGGCCGAGTTTGAGCGTGAGCTGACCAGGGCGCGCAAAGGTGGAGGCCGCGCCCGCGCCAAGGCGCGCGGTGTGAAGATGGGACGGCCGTGGAACACGCCCGGCCATGACACATATCAAAAGCCGGCGTGACGCCGCTCGATTTTAACGCCAATGGGGCCTGCGCCCGCCGCGACGGTCTCTACCGACCGAGCGTCCATTGGGGCGGTTCGTTCGCGGCGTATCCTGCGGCTATGGCGGCTCCGACCCGGCGGGCGCCGGCGCGAAGACGGGAGTTTCGGCAGCCGCGTTGACGATCACCGCCGCGTCCTCCGGCAGCAGGAAACCCTGCGCTTCCGCCTCGCGCGCCGCGACCCGCACGCGGTTTACGTAGTCGTTCTGGTCCTTATACAGCGCCGCGACCTTGTCGGCCGGGAACGGCGAAAAGGCGCCCACCAGCGAGCAGATGAACGTCTGCGGCTTGTTCTGCGCGCCTTGCACACCCAGCGGCGCAGCGATATCCGGCAGGCGAACCCCGCCCACCGCGTTGCCGTCGGCCTCGCGCACCGCCACCTGGATGACCGCGCCGGGCAGCCCCTTCGGCGCGTCCAGCACCGTCGGGTCGGCACCGGCCGGCCGCACGGGTATCAGTTCGGACTCCCCGGTCGTGAATCTCCGTGGCGATGGCGATGATCCAAGGCATCCGTCCGCTACGGCCTGAACGCAATCAGCTTCACTGGGACAGGGTCAACTTCGATAGCCCGTTGCTCCCGGACCGCCGCGTCCGTGCCATTGGGGGCTTATCGCCGCACCGGGTGGGGTGCGATCGGCCCGTGTCACCGCCGCCCCAACGCCTTCATGCACCGCGCCTTCATATAATCGGCAAGGAGCCGATCGCGTGCCAGCGCATCAGCCGTAACTTTCCCGCGCGCATCAGCCGCCGCCGCAGCAACCAAAGTTCGGCCTCGGCGACCATTTGCGCCGCTTCCTGCTTGGGCGGTTTGCGTCCTTGCAGGTCGCGCAGCAGTATCCGCCACCCCAGCATCGCCTGTTCCAGATGGCGGGCGGAGATATCCTCGGCGATGCGCACATCGAGCCCGACCCGCCCAAGCATACGGGTAATCGCGATGCCCGCGACCAGACCATCCGGATCGCGACGTTCCAGTGCGGCCCAACGGGCCACCGTCGGATCGTTGGGGTTCAGCGGCTTATCGGCGATCAGTTCGGTCATCACCAACTGGCCGCCCGGCCGCAGCGCCTTGACCAATCCATCCAGAATCGGTTCGGGTTGCGCGCCGTGCAGCGGCTCCAGCGCCAGACAATGATGATGGCTGTGCGGCGCGAACGCCGGCGCATGGGGATCCCAGGACCCGATCCGTATTTTCTTCGCCAGCTGCGCCTTGGCGACGACGCCTTTGGCGGCGGCTAGCAGCATCGCGTCGTTGTCCAGGCCGGTGACCCAGGCGCCGAAATTCCGGGTGACTGCCGTGGCCGGCCCGCCAGCACCGACCCCGACCAGTAGCAGGCTGGAAGACGATGCCGCCCCCAGCGGCCGAGCGAGGCGAAGGATTTCGGCCTCCCCGCCTGGGACGATGAACCCGGTGCCCCACAGGCGGTTGGTCAGGGCGATCCGTTCGGGGGGCCAGTCGCCCCGCGGCACCGATGCGGGCGGGCTGACCGGCACCGGTTCGGCCAAAGCCGCCGTTTCGAGCGGCGTCGGGGATCGGCCGAACATAAGGCGTACCGCAGTGGACAACATCTGCCCAGTTTAGCCGCCGAATCTTACCAAATGGTTTACGCGGCGAACTCCGTCAGCACGTAGCGAACGGTATCGGGGCCTGGAACGCTGGGGATGTGACGGTGCCGCGGACCGGCCGGAATGTGCAGCATGTCGCCTGGCCCGGCCTCGACGGTATGGGTGTCGAAGCGATAGCGGATGCGGCCCGACAGGATGAAGATCGAATGCCCGGTCTCGCACCAGTCGCCCGGCGCTGCACCCGCGGGATCGGGCGTGCGTTCCTGATAGCGCAGGGCGATCCCGAAGCCGGACACCGCTTCGCGCACCTTCAGCCGATCCGAGGCGATTTCCAGGGGATAGTCGGTGGCGGAGAAAAGGTAAGGACTGTCTGTCATGTCCCGCAGCCTAGCGCGACATACCGCCCCTTGCCACGGGGGACCCAACCGGTATTTTACCATACAAGATAAACGCCCAAGGATTCTCCAATGCCCCGCCTGAACCGCCGCACCCTGCTCACCGGGGCCGCGCTGCCTTTGTTTGCCATTAATACCCGGCCTGCCAGGGCGGCGGATTTCAACCTGAAACTAGCGAACAATTCTCCCGTCACCCATCCGCAGTCGGTTCGTCAGCAGGAAGCCGCGGATCGCATCAAGGCAGCGACCAATGGTGCTGTCGAGATTCAGGTGTTCCCCAACAACCAATTGGGGTCCGACACCGACATGCTGTCGCAGTTGCGCTCTGGCGCCATCGACTTCTTCACCCTGTCGGGCCTGATCCTGGCGACATTGGTGCCCGCCGCTTCCATCAACGGCGTCGGGTTCGCCTTCAAGGACTACGATACCGTCTGGACGGCGATGGACGGCAAACTGGGCGCTTATGTGCGCTCGGAGATCGACAAGCGCGGACTGATCGCCATGGACAGGATGTGGGACAACGGGTTCCGCCAGATCACCAGTTCCACCCACCCGATCCGCACGCCGGCCGACTTGAAGGGGTTCAAGATCCGGGTTCCCGTCTCCCCGCTGTGGACCAGCATGTTCACCGCGCTGGGGGCCTCCCCGATCAGCATCAACTTCGCCGAGGTCTATTCGGCGTTGCAGACCAAAATCGCGGAAGGCCAGGAAAATCCACTGAGTCTGATCCAGATCGCCAAGCTGTACGAGGTGCAGAAATACGTCTCGATGACCAGCCACATGTGGGACGGGTTCTGGATGCTGGCCAACAAGCGTGGTTTTTCGGCAATGCCCGCCGACGCACAGGCGATCGTGGCCCGCGAACTGAACAAGTCCGCCGTGGACGAGCGCGCGGATATCGCCAAGCTGAACGGTTCGGTGGCCGACGACCTGAAGTCCAAGGGGCTGGAGTTTGTCGAGGTGGACAAGCCGGCGTTCCGCGAAGCCCTGAAATCCGCTGGATTCTATGCCGAGTGGAAGAAGAAGTACGGCGACGAGGCCTGGGCCATCCTGGAATCCGAAGTCGGCTCTCTATCGTAGGATGGCACACGACCACGCTACGGATGTGGCGCGACCGGTTGGATCATGGCCGCGCCGCATCGACATGTTCCTGCGCATCGTCGCCGAAATTCCGGCGGCGCTGCTTGTCGTGGCCGAGGTCGTGGTGCTGTTTACCGGGGTGACCGCCCGCTATGTCTTCCATGCCCCGCTGGTATGGACGGATGAACTGGCGTCGATCCTGTTCCTGTGGCTGGCGATGCTGGGTAGCGTGATCGCGTTGCAGCGGTCGGAGCATATGCGCCTGACCGCCATCGTCGGCGGCATGTCGCCGTCCGCCCGCGCCCGCACCGACGCGCTGGCCTCTGCCGCCGTGGCCGTGTTCCTGCTGACGATCGTTCCCTCGGCCCGGGACTACGCATCGGATCAATGGTTCATAGAAACCCCGGCCCTGGGCATTCACGACACCTATCGCGCGATGGCGATCCTTGTCGGTGGTGTCCTGATGGCCATCACGGCACTCAGCCGGTTGCTGCGGTTGTCGTGGAAGGACGCGCTGTTCGGCGTCGCCGTTGTGGTGGCCCTGGCGGTGATGCTGCATTTCGCCGGGCCGTGGCTGAAGGGGTTCGGCAACTGGAATTTGGTGCTGTTCTTCGTGCTGCTGCTGGGTGCGGGGGTGCTGCTGTCGGTACCGATCGGGTTCGCGTTCGGTTTGGCGACGCTGGCATATCTGGCGACGCTGACCCGAACGCCGCTAACGGTGGTCGTCTCGCGCATGGACGAAGGCATGAGCTCGCTGATCCTGCTGGCGGTACCGCTGTTCGTGTTCCTGGGCCTGCTGATCGAAATGACCGGCATGGCCCGCGCCATGGTCAACTTCCTGTCCGCTCTGCTCGGGCATGTGCGTGGCGGCCTGTCCTATGTGCTGCTCGGGGCGATGTATCTGGTTTCGGGCATCTCCGGTTCCAAAGCCGCCGACATGGCGGCGGTGGCACCGGTGCTGTTCCCCGACATGAAACGGCGCGGGATGAACGAGGGGGAGTTGGTGTCGCTGCTGGCCGCCTCCGGCGCGATGAGCGAGACGATCCCGCCGTCGCTGGTACTGATCACTATCGGGTCGGTGACCGGCGTATCGATCTCGGCACTGTTCACCGGCGGGTTGGTGCCGGCCTTGGTGCTGGCGGCGGGGCTGGCGTTCATCGCCCGCTGGCGCGGCCGGAATGAGAATATGGCCGGCGTCGTTCGTCCGTCCCGGGGCTTCATCGCCAAGGCATTCGTCGTGTCATTGCCCGCCCTGGTGCTGCCGTTCGTGATCCGCACCGCGGTGATCGAGGGCATCGCCACGGCGACCGAAGTGTCCACCATCGGCATCGTCTATGCGATCCTGATGGGCGTGCTGGTGTACCGCCAATTCCCGCTGCGGCGGATTTTCCCGATGCTGGTGGAAACCGCGGCGCTGTCGGGGGCGATCCTGCTGATTATCGGCACCGCGACCGGCATGGCCTGGGCGCTGACGCAGTCCGGATTCTCCCGCCAGTTGGCCGCCGCGATGGCGTCCATGCCGGGCGGCGCGGCCGGGTTCATGGCGATTTCCATCGTCGCGTTCATAGTGCTGGGCAGCGTTCTGGAGGGAATCCCCGCCATTGTGCTGTTCGGGCCGCTGCTGTTCCCCTCGGCGAAGCTGGCGGGGATCAATGAGGTTCACTATGCGATGGTGGTGATCCTGGCGATGGGCATCGGGTTGTTCGCCCCGCCGTTCGGGGTTGGGTATTACGCGGCCTGCGCGATCGGGCGGGTGTCGCCGGACGCGGCGATGCGGCGGATCTGGCCGTATCTACTGGCGGTTCTGGCCGGATTGATCGTGGTCGCGGCGGTCCCCTGGTTCAGCACCGGGTTTCTATGACGCTCATTCGAAGGGGGATGGCCAGGGTACGGATGGGTTCCCACGCAGAGTTTGCACCCAAGGCACCAGTATTGTGCATAGCAGCATGGGTTGCGAAAGACGATTCATAAGCTAGCTTACGATCACACGTTATACGATCGGGTTAGCCACGATGTCCCATGCGAGTGCATTACAAGAAGACGTTCGCGTCCGCTCCTCCACGGTTCGGGGGGCCAAATCCCGCCAGAACCTGTTGCGTTGGAGTTTGATGGCCGGCGGCGTCTTGGCCGTGGCGATCGGCGGCGGCGCGTATTGGTTGAACGGCGGACGCCGGGTGGATACCGACGACGCCTATGTACAGGCGGACAGCATGACGTTGTCCACCGATGTTTCGGGCATCGTCGGCTCCATTCCCGTACATGAGGGTCAGGCGGTGAAGAAGAATCAGGTTCTGTTCAGCCTGGACCCGGAGAAATTCCAGATCGCGCTGGATAACGCCCGAGCCGACCTGGCCCAGACGCGGTTGAATATCGAAGCGATGAAGGCAGACTATCAGGCGGCCTTGCGCGATACCGCCGCCAAACAGCAGCAGGTGAATTCCGACCAGGCGAACTACGACCGTTTCGCCGCGCTGGTGAAGCAGCATGCGGTGACCCAGCAGGAAACCGATGATTCGCGATACAAACTCGCAGCCGACCAGCAAGCCGTCAGTGCCTCGGAAAGCCAGGCCAGGGCATTGCTGGCGAAGCTTGCCGGGAACCCCAACATCGCCGCCGAGGACACCCCGGGCTATAAGCAGGCCAGTGCTCGGCTGGCGGAAGCCCAGCGCGAGATGAACCATGCTGTGGTTCATGCCCCCTATGACGGGATCGTCACGCAGGTCAACAAACTGCAGCCAGGGATGTATTTGGGCGCTGGCACGGCGGCGTTTGGCCTGGTTTCCACCGATCATGTTTGGGTGGAGGCGCAGCCGAAGGAAACCCAACTGACCTATGCCAGGAATGGCGATCCGGTCGAGGTGAGCTTCGATATTTACCCGGGGCGCACCTGGAAAGGCACCGTACAGAGCGTTGCCCCCGCGACCGATCAGAACTTTTCGCTGCTGCCGGCACAGAATTCGTCGGGCAACTGGGTGAAGGTGGTGCAGCGGGTTCCGGTTCGCGTCGAGATCGAGATGAAAGCCGGGGACCCGCCGTTACGCGCGGGCATCAGCGCCGATGTCAGCATCGACACCGGCCATACGCGCAGCCTGTCCGACCTGTTCTAGGACCTCCTCATGCCAAGCCAGCAGGAAACGGTGGTGCCGCATCGCGCGCTGATAACGGTCTGTGCGATGCTGGCCACGCTGATGCAATCCCTGGATTCGACGATCGCCAATGTGGCCTTGCCTTATATGCAAGGCAGCCTGTCGGCGAGTTCGGATCAGATCACCTGGGTGCTGACATCCTACATCACCGCCGCCGCCATTATGACCGCACCGGTGGGCTGGCTGTCTGTCAGGTTCGGACTCAAAAACCTGTATCTGCTCTCCATGATCGGCTTCACGGTGGCGTCGATGCTGTGCGGCGTCGCCGGTACGCTGCCCGAAATGGTGGCGTTCCGCCTGCTGCAAGGCGTGTTCGGCGCGGCCCTGGTACCGCTGTCGCAAACCACGATGCTGAATATCTATCCGCCGGAGAAGCGCGGATCGGCAATGGCGATCTGGGGCATGGGCGTGATGGTCGGTCCGATCCTGGGGCCCACCCTGGGCGGCTACCTGACCGAGTTGTATAATTGGCGCTGGGTGTTTTTCGTCAATCTGCCGTTCGGCATCGCCGCGACCGTCGGGATGGCGGCGTTCCTGCCGAAGACCAACCCCGCGGCCGACATGAAGTTCGATTGGTTTGGCTTCGGCGTTTTCGCCATGGCTATCGCGGCATTCCAGCTGATGCTGGATCGCGGCGAAACGCAGGATTGGTTCGGCTCTTCGGAAATCATTATCGAGGCCGTGATCGCCGCACTGGGTTTCTACCTGTTCGTCGTCCACATGTTCACGGCGAAGAAGCCGTTCATCACGCCGTCTGTGTTCAAGGACCGTAATCTTTCGGCCGGTCTGCTGGTGATGTTCGCGGTCGGGATGGTGCTGCTGGCGGTGTCCGCGCTGCTGGCGCCCTGGCTACAGGAGTTAGGCAACTATCCAGTGGAAACCGCCGGCCTGGTCATGGCGCCGCGCGGCTTCGGCACGATGGCGGCGATGCTGATCGCCGGCCGGCTGTCAAACAAGGTCGATCCCCGGCTGCTGATGGCGTTCGGGATCGTGATCCTGTCCTGGAGCCTGTACCGAATGACCGACTGGACCCCGGCCGTGTCGGAGACCACGATGGTGGTGAACACCATCCTGCAAGGCGCCGGCCTTGGCTTCGTGTTCATCCCGTTGCAGGTGATCGCCTTCGCCACCCTGGACCCGGCCCTGCGAACAGAGGGCACCGCGCTGCTGAGCCTGGTGCGCAATGTCGGCAGCGCGATCGGTATTTCGGTAACGGGTGCGCTGGTGACACAAAACGAGCAGATCGAGCATTCCGTGCTGACCAGCTATATCACCCCTCTGAACAGGGCATTCCAGGGCGCGGCCTCGGCATTGTCGCCGGTCACGGAACGGGGCGCGCAGATGCTGGATGGGATCATCAACCGCCAGGCGGCGATCATTGCGTACAACGACGACTGGAAGCTGATGATGCTGATGGCGTTGCCTATGCTGCTGTTGCTGCTGCTGATGCGGGGGCCGAAAAAGGGTGCCGGCAGCGCGCCCTTGGACCATGCGGCGATCATGGACTAGCGTTCGCTGGCGGCTGGGGATAATTCCGCCAGGGGTTCGGGTAAAACCCTGGCGGAAAACGTCACTTGCCGTCTCCCGCCCCGGTTCGGGTCTATGGCCGCAGCATCACTTTCGACGCGGCCCGCTGGCGCGACAGTTCGAACCCCTCCAGCCCGCGTTCCAGCGGCAGCCGGTGGGTGATCATCGGCCGGAAGCGTTCCGGCTCGCGGCCAAGCGTGGACAGAACCTTGTCCCAGGTGGAGCGGTCGCACCCGTGCGTGGCCCGCAACTGCTGCCGGGCGCGGACGAAATCCGTAAGTGGGAGGGAGACGGGGCCGGGGTGGATTCCGGCCACCACCAGGATGCCCGCCGTCCGCAGCACGCCCAGGCCATCGACGATGGTCGGCGGATGGCCGGTCGCCTCGATGACCACGTCCACCTTGCGTCCGTCGGTCGCGGCCATCGTCAGATCGAACAACGGGGCGTCGGCCACATCCAGGATATCGTCGAAACCCAGTTGCCGCATCGTATCGAACCGCGGGCCGTCCGCCCGCCCGGCGATCAGCACCCGCCCTGCCCCGGCCGCCCGGGCAAACAGCGCGACAGCCTGGCCGATGGTGCCCGGCCCCATGACCAGCACGGTGTCGCCCAGCCCCACCTCCCCGGTCAGCACGGCCTCGCAGCCGACCCCCAACGGCTCCGTCAGCGCACCGAGTTCGGTATCGACGCCTTCGGGCAACTTCAGGCAGTTCGCCGCCGGCACGGTCACGTAGCGCGCGAAGCCGCCGTTCCGGGTCAGCCCGATCGCGCTGCGCTTCAGGCAGTTCCTGCGGTCGCCGCGCAGGCAGTTGGCGCAGGTGCCGCAGTTCACCCCGGGCATGACGGTAACCGCCGTCCCCTCCGCCAGGGATACCCCGGGACCGGCAGCGGCAACCCGGCCGGCGAATTCGTGGCCCATCGTCACTGGCAAATGCGGCACCATGAAGCCATACCCGTCCGTCCATTCATACGCATGGACATCGGACCCGCAGATGCCGGCATTCTCGACCCGAACCGTGACGTCCCCGGCGGCCGGAGCGGGTGCCTCGGCGCCGTCGGACAGCTCCAGCCCGAAGCCGGGTTTGGTTTTATGCAGTAACAGCATGGATATCTCCCTTGGGTTTGGTCCCGGCAGCGCAATGCAGCGGATTTGACATGAACAACAGCCCGTCCCGCCGGGCCGCCGCGGCGGCATCGCGCCAGACGGCGGTTTCCTGTTCGGTGAGTTGTGAAACCGCGTGATCCTCCCGGTATCGCCAGATCGGCCCGTCGGGATTGTCGAATGTCACCAGACTGGGGAAGCATTGCAGCGCCTGGAAACCGGCACGCCGCATCCGCGGATACAGCGACGCGTCCGCAACCCCCGTCCGGCCCACCGACTGGGGCGGTATAACGGTTTTTTGCCGGATCGCATCCGGCAGGTCCAGGTTCCACCACTGCGGCAGGTCGATCGCCCGGACGATGACCCCGACCCGCCCGCCGGGCTTCACCACGCGATACAGCTCCCGCAGCGCAAGATCGGCGTCGCATTCCTCCAGCACCGTGATGGTGAACGCGGCATCGAACGATGCATTGGGGAACGGCAACGATTCGGCATTGGCCTGCTGAAACGATATCGGCAGGCCATCGGCCAGCAACGCCGCCTCTTTCAGCAGGAAGCGGTTCAGATCGGTGGCGACGATCCGCCCGCCGTTCAAGCGCCGGGTCAGCAGCCGGTCCAGCGCGCCCGAACCGCAGCCGACATCCAGCACCGTGTCGTCAGGGCGGATCGCCATCGCATCCCATAACGACCCCGCCATCGTGCGGTAACTGTGCCCCGACGCCCGATCCTCCAGCGCCGCCACACCGCCCAGATGCCGCCCGCCCAGCACGATGGTGGTGAAGCGGCGGGACAGTTCGTCCAGCGCCGGTTCCCATTGCGACGGGGCAAGGAAGAACGGCAGCAGCACCAAGGGCGGCCCGTCGCCGCGAACCGCATACGAAATACCGGCAACCGAACCGGTCCCCGACGGCAGCGCAACCGGCGGCAGCGGCGGTAGAGCGTCCAGGACCGCCACGATCTCCGCCGTCCGTTCGGCGACGACATCCGCCCAGCCGGGGGCGTCGTAGCCGGTCAGGACGTGGTGCCGAACACCCGGCAGCCGAACCGCCGCGGCCGCCGCGACCTGTGCCGTCATGCCCGCCGAACCGCCGATTATCCAAAGCCGGTCCGCCACCCCGGCGAACGGTTCGGGGTCCAGCCTGGAGGCCGCGCACAGCACGACGCCGCCTACCCGTTCCGGTTTGGCCCGCACCAGGCCGGCGATATCCCCGGCCATCTGGGTGGCGACGTGCGCCGCATCCAAGCCAAGATGGTCCCACAGGGCCAGCAATCGGTCGTGCGTCATTGGCGTTCGGTCTCCCCGGCTTGTATGGAACAGGACGAACGGCGGTATGGGAAGGGCGAGCCAATGGCAGACGATGCGGCGCTGACGCATTTGTTCGGCGTTCTGGACAGACTGAACCACATTGCACAGGCGATGCACCCGGCGCGGCTGGATGCGCTGGTCGCCACACTGGACGACAGTCTGGTGGATGCGGACAGCGAACAAATCGCCCTGGCCGCCCGGTTTGCAGCCCGGGCCCGAACTGGACTTCGCGCGGCGCCGGGGGCGGACAACCCGATGCTGGAGGCCTATCGCGCCCTGCGGCAATACGCCCGGGCGCAGGAGGCGCTGGCAATGCTGGCCGATACCGATCCGCGGGTGGGCCACTATTTCCTGGAACCCCGCTTTCGGGACGACCCGGCAGTGCTGCAACGGCTGGCCGAACCGACGCATCCCGATGCCGGGGTGTTCCACGCCGGCAACGAAACCGGCGATCGCGGCGGATTTTCGGTCTATGTCCCGCCGTTCTACCGCCCCGATACACCGATGCCGCTGGTCATGGCACTGCACGGCGGGTCCGGCCACGGGCGGCTGTTTCTGTGGAACTGGCTGCCGGAGGCGCGCGGCCGCGGCCTGATCGTCGTCGCACCAACCGCCATCGGAGACACCTGGTCGCTGACGGAGCCCGAAACCGACGCCGGCAACCTGAACGATATCCTGACCCGGGTGCGCGGGCGCTGGAACGTCGATCCCGCCCACATGCTGCTGACCGGCATGAGCGACGGCGGCACGTTCACGCTGTTGAGCGGCGTTGCCGACGACTCGCCATTCACCCATCTGGCCCCGGCGGCGGGGTCGTTTCATCCGTTCCTGCTGGCGATGACCACGCCGGAGCGGCTGACCGGCCTGCCGATCCATCTGACGCATGGCGCGCTGGACTGGATGTTTCCGGTCAGCATGGCGCGCACTGCCTGGCGCACGCTGCAAGGCGCGGGCGCGGCGGTGACCTATCGCGAGATCGCCGATCTGTCGCACGCCTATCCGCGCGACGGCCAGGGCGAAGTGGTGGAATGGTGGCTGGCCGGAACGCCATGACAAGCACGCCGGTCCAGGCTACACAGCGATCATGCGTTACCGCGTCCAACACACCACCCGCTATGCTTACGGCACGCCGGTCGAACTCGCGGCCCATATGGTGCATCTGCGCCCCCGGCCTCAACAGTGGCAAACTGTCCTGTCGGAGCGGATTATCGCCGACCCGCTGCCCGCGCGCCGCCGCGACGGGATGGATCACTTCGGCAACCACGTCACATGGCTGTTCATGGACATGCCGCACGCGGACTTCGAGGTAACCTCGGAATCCGTGGTGGAGGTCGATCGCCAGCCGCCCCCCGATGCCTCGGCAACGCCGGCCTGGGAAGGCGTCGCCCGGGCGGCGAACACGGCCGAAGGCTGGACGGCGGTGGAATTCCGCTTCCCCACACCGATGGCGCCGCTGGACCCGGCCGCCCGGGAGTATGTCAGAATATCCTTCACCGAAGGCCGTCCGATACTGGACGCACTGCTGGAACTGAACGACAGGTTCTATACCGAATTCCGCTTCCGCTCCGGTGTCACCACCATCTCCACCCCCGTGTCGCAGGTGATGGATCGGAAAGAGGGCGTCTGCCAGGATTTCTCCCATGCCATGATCGCGGGACTGCGCGGGATTGGCATTCCCGCGCGCTATACATCCGGCTATATCCGGACCAAGCCGCCGCCGGGGCAGGTAAAGCGCCAGGGCGCGGACCAGTCCCACGCCTGGGTCGGCGCCTGGCTTGGTCCCGAACACGGCTGGATCGATGTCGATCCCACCAACGGCATCGTCATCAAGGATGAGCATGTGCTGCTGGGCTGGGGCCGCGATTTCAGCGATGTCAGCCCGGTGCGCGGGGTGATCCTGGGAGGCGGCGACCACGTCGTCACGGTCGGCGTCGATCTGGAGCCGTTGGAGGACGAGGAACCCGCATGACCGCGATCCGCATTCTGTCCACCCTGGCCGTCATGGGGGCGATGAAAGACCTGACGGTGCGCTACGAAGCCGAAACCGGGGTCTCGATCCAGGCCGATTTCGCACCGACAGTGGCACTGCAGGAACGACTGCGCGCCGGGGAGGCCGCGGATATCGCGATCCTGACCGCACAAGGCATCGACGACATGGTCGCCGGGGGCACGCTGCGGGCGGGTTCGCGCACCGATATCGCGCTGTCCTTCGTCGGGATCGCGGTCAAGGCCGGTGCGCCAAAGCCCGATATCGCCACCGTCGCGGCCTTGCGGACCGCGCTGCTTGCCGCCCGGTCGGTCGCGTATTCGAAGATCGGCGCCAGCGGAATATTCTTCGCCGGTCTGCTGCAACGCCTGGGGATCGCGGACCGGGTCAACGCCTTGGTCGTGCCATCCGGCTTCACCGCCGAACGCCTGGTCAGCAACGAAGCCGATCTGGCGGTGCAACAGGTCAGCGAATTGCTGGTTGTGCCGGGGATCGACGTGCTCGGCAAACTGCCGGACGAGATCGGCACCGTGGCCACGTTCTCCGCCGGGCTGCTGACAGCATCGGCGCAGCCGGACACGGCGGCGGCGCTGCTGCGCTTCCTGGCCTCGCCGGGGATCTCGGCGGTGCTGCGGCGAAGCGGGCTGGAACCCGCGAATGTCACCGGATAGGCACCCGAAGGCGCCGCCGATCTGTTAGACTGGGGCACCGAACGAGGGATCGACCGTGCCTGTTCTGACCGTCACCCACACCACCGTCTATCGCTATGCCAGTCCGGTGTCCTTCGGGGAGCACCGGATGATGATGCGGCCGCGCGACAGCCACGACCTGCGGCTGCTGGGTACCTCGCTAACCGTCAGCCCCAAGGCCAAAATCCGCTGGATTCACGATGTCTTCGGCAATTCCATCGCGATCGCCCGGTTCGACGAGCCGGCGGCCGAACTGCGTGTGGAATCCAAATTTCGCGCGGAGCATTTCCCGCTGGCGGAAGCCAATCTGGAGATCGAGGCGTATGCCCGGGAATGCCCGTTCAGCTACGATCTGGCGGAAATCCCCGATATCGGCCGCACCGCCGAACGGCATTATGCCGACCCGGACCGGCTGGTGGACGTGTGGGCTCGCCGTTTCGTCGACGGCAGCACCAAGGGCGAGACCATGGGCATCCTGTCGGCGATGACCCGGGCGATCCAGAACGAGTTCGAATACAATCCGCGCGATGAGATGGGCACCCAAAGCCCGGCGGTGACCCTGAAATCCGGCACCGGCACCTGCCGCGACTATGCCCTGCTGCTGATGGAGGCTGCCCGCACCCTGGGCTTCGCCGCCCGCTTCGTGTCGGGCTACCTGTACGACGACAGCAAACTGGCTGGCGGCAAAGACACGGTGATCGGCGGTGGCGTGACGCACGCCTGGGCGCAAATCTACCTGCCGGGCGCCGGGTGGGTGCCGTTCGACCCAACCAACGGGATTATCAGCGACCGTAACCTGATCCGCGTGGCGGTGACCCGCGATCCATCCCAGGCGGTGCCGCTGAAGGGGAGCTTCGTTGGCAAACCGGACGATTTCCTCGGCATGGACGTTAAAGTAGAAATCACGGCTTAGCCCGCGCCCGGCACCAACCGCTGGAAGCGGCTGGTCGGGCAAGTCCGAATCTCATGTTTTGCGCGACAACGTTGCTGGCGTGCTGACGCACCTGTCTGCCAGCGTTGCCTTGGTCGATTGTCCGATCGAACGGCCTGGCTTACGAGAGTTCCGTCATGCGCCGTCTGCCCGTCGCGGCGATGCCCGGTTCCACGGCCAGCCCAATGATACCCGCGACAAACACGCCCGCACCGAAGGGGGAAATTCGCCTCCGCGGTGCCTTATGTGCGTCCCCTGAAGAACGCCCGTATCTCCGCCGCCAGCGCGTCCGGCTGTTCCATCGCCGCGAAATGGCCCCCCTTCTCCATTACCGTCCAACGTTGGATGTTGGTATACATTTGTTTAGCAATGGATTGCGGCGGGCGGATGATTTCACGCGGAAAGGCGCAGTACCCCATGGGCACGTCCACCGTTCCGCCGCTTGGAATCGGCCACGGCCCATGCATCCGCGAATAGTACGGCCAGAACGACGAACCGATCGCACCGGTAAACCAGTACAGCGAGATATTCGCCAACAGATGATCGCGGCCGATGACCGATTCGGGATCGCCGCCGCAATCGGTCCAGGTGCGGAATTTCTCGGCGATCCAGGCAGCCAGTCCGGCCGGCGAGTCCGTCAGGCCATACGCCAGGGTTTGCGGCTTGGTTCCCTGTATCCACTGGTAGCCGGTTTCTTCCTTCAGCCAGTACGCCAGTTCGTCGAAGTAGCGGCGCTCCTCCTCCGTCGGGGTCGCCGGCGGGGCGCGATCGCGCTGAATGGTCAGCAGGTTGATATGGATGCCGATGACATTGGCAGCGTGGGCATACCCCAGCCGCGACGCGGTAAACGCGCCGTAATCGCCGCCCTGGGCCGCATAGCGCCGGTAGCCGAGCACATCGGTCATCAACGACGCGAAACAGGCGGCGATATCCTCGATGCTGAACCGCTTCTGCCCGGGTGAGAACGACAGACCGTAGCCGGGCAACGACGGCGCGATCACGGTGAACGCATCCGCCGGGTCACCGCCGAAACGGGCCGGATCGGTCAGCCGCGGGATGATCTCGGTAAACTCGAACACCGAACCCGGCCAGCCATGCATCAGCAGCAGCGGTGTCGGCGACGGCCCCTTCCCCGGCACATGCAGATAATGCAGATCGACGTCCGGCATCCGAACCTTGAATTGCGGAAATGCATTCAGCACCGCCTCTTGCGTCCGCCAGTCGAACTGGTCCTTCCAGTACGAAACCAGTGTTTTCATGTAGCCCAGGTCAGTGCCGTAGGCCCACGGCGCGTCGGGCGCCTGATCCGGAAACCGCGTCAGCCCCAGGCGGGTGCGCAGATCGTCTATGTGCTGGCCGGAGACCGCCAGGGTAAAGGGAACCGGTACGGCTGCCATCGCGCTGTCCTCGGAAAAGACGGAGTTACGCCAGTTTGGTACTTTGCCAGGTCACCATTTGCCAGTTCCCGCCGCGATTGGCGTACACATCGGCAAACCTGACACGGAACGACATCGCGTTGCCGCCCGATGTCACCTCGATCGCCGCCACACCGGTCAATACCACTGCATCGCCCAGATCCTGCGCCGTCACCTCGGACGGAACCACGGATCGGTACACCGTGGCACCGGATTCCATCGCCCCGATCAGGGTCGCCTTGGTGTCCACCCGGGCGGAGGAATGTATATAAATCAAATCGTCGGCGATCAGGCGGTTCAGCGCGGGGATATCCCGGCTTCCCATTGCCGCCATCCGCTGACGGTCCAACTCGATGATCGTGGCGGCGTTGCCGGTCATGTGCGGGCGTCTCCCTCGGTTGACACGATGTTAGCCGAACCGGCCAGCCCTGTCGAACAGCCGTGCGACCCGCGACCCCCAAGCATGTTTATTCACGTTATCGTGTATTAACGTAAACTATACACCGCAATGTGACTCCGCGCGAGCTTTAGTGCCAATAGGAAATGGTATAGACCAATCTGGAACTTCCAGACGATTTAGATTGGACGGCAATCATGAACAGAACCGAACTGATCCGTCGTCATTTCGACCGATCCATGCGCCTGATCGAACTGGGCGCCAGCTACAGCCCGATCATTCCCAAGGCCGACGGGTGGCGGACCACGGTCATCGACCATGCCAGCCAGGAAGACCTGATTAAACAATATGGCACCATGGGCGTGGCCACCATCGATAAGATAGAACAAGTGGACCATGTCTGGCGCAACGGGCCGCTGGACGCCATCGTCGATCCGTCGGACCTGTCCAGCTTCGACGGCATTGTCGCATCCCATGTGGGCGAACACTTTCCGGACCTGATCGCCTTCTTCAAAAGCGCCTCCGCCCTGCTGAAACCGCAGGGAGTCATCGCGCTGGCCCTGCCCGACAAGCGCGTCTGCTTCGATTTCTTCCGGCCCATCACCATGACCGGCGACCTTATTGACGCGCACCTGAACAAGCATATGCGGCACCGGAAGAGGACATTCTTCGATCAGGCCGCCTATTTCGCGCTGCGTGCCGGCAACGGCGGCTGGGCGCATCGCGGCGATCTGGCACCGCTGGAACTCGCCCATTCGATATATGCCGCGCAGCAGGCCTACATGGATGCCAGCGAGGACCCGGCCTCGGACTACAAGGACACCCACGCCTGGACATTCACCCCCAAAAGCTTCGAACTCATCATCCTCGAACTCAATCTGCTCGGACACATCGACTGGGCAATACGCTCGATCGAACCGGCGGACGGGGTGGAATTCTACGTCTGGCTGGAACGGCGCCGGATAACCATGCCGGAGGCCGACATCAATCCCGTGCGCCTGGCGCTGCTGAAAGACATGACCCGCGAATCAGCCGATGCCATCGCCCAACTCGATATCGTTACCAATCCGGTTCGACCCGCCCAACCGGTACAAAGCACGGGCCCCGGAATCACGGCGATCATCCCGCTTTATAATGGTGCGGCGTTTATCGAGGAGGCCCTGAAAAGCATCTTTGCCCAGACCCTGCCCGCCCGGGAAATCATCGTCGTCAACGACGGATCGACCGACGGCGGGGCCGGCGTGGCGATCGTGGAGCGGCTGGCGAAGACCCATCCCGTCACCCTGATCCACAAGCCCAACGGCGGCCAGTCCTCGGCCCGCAACCTGGGCGCCGAACGGGCCAAAACCGAATTGTTCGCCCTGCTGGACCAGGACGACGCCTGGTATCCGAACCATCTAGAGGAATTGGTTAAGCCGTTTCTTGACAGCAATTCGTCCGCAATCGGCTGGGTCTATTCCAATCTCGATGAAATCGATGAGTTCGGCTACCTCGTCGCCCGGTCCTACCTCGGCTCGCTCAGTGCGCCACACCCGAAACGGCACATATTCGACTGTATTCGCCAGGATATGTTCATTCTACCCTCGGCCGCCTTGATAAGCCGCCAAGCGTTCAAGTCGGTCGGCGGGTTCGATGAACAGTTGTGCGGCTACGAGGACGACGATTTGTTCATGCGCATGTTCCGGGCAGGATTCGAGAATATATATATCGATAAGGCCCTGTCGAAATGGCGAATTTATCCCGGATCGACATCCTATTCGTTCCGCATGGCCCGCAGCCGGGGCATCTATACACGGAAGCTGCTGGACATGTTTCCCGACGATCAAAAGCGCGCACGCTATTATGCCCGCGACCTGATCGTGCCGCGCTTCTTCGACCATGCGATCCGCGAATACGAAACAGCAATCGAACTGGGCGATCCGGAGGCGATCGAAAGCAACTGGAACGAAGTATTGTTCCTTGCCGGAAATGATGCCAACACCGCCCGTCGCCTGCTGGTCCATGCCCTGAGTCAATACCGCCTGGCGCTGGCGAAAGGCGACAAAAGCCGGATCTCGATGGCCTGGAATGAGGTTTCGGCAGCCGCTGACAGACTTCCGCCCGGCAGCCGCAAACTGCGCGCCGTCGTCGGGCTGCTGCGCAGCCCGCTTATCTCGCGATCCGCCTTCGCGGTGCGCAAAGTTGCCAGACCGGCCATGCTATGGGCGTTTTCGGCATGACGCACCGCACCAAATCAGGGGTTGACCCGACCGGGAGATTTGTCGTTTCGTGCCGCCATGTTAGATCGTCTGAAAGCAAACAATCGCGCCTGGGCCGCCCGCAAGGTCGCCGCCGACGCTGGATTTTTTAAGCGTCTGGAGGGGCAGCAGGCCCCCGAATACCTGTGGATCGGCTGTGCCGACAGCCGCGTGCCGGCAAACGAGATCGTCGATCTCGACCCTGGCGAGCTGTTCGTCCACCGCAACGTGGCCAATCTGGCGCCGCCGCAGGACGCGAACTACCTGTCGGTGCTGCAATTCGCCGTGGACGTGATCCAGGTGAAGCACATCATTGTCGTGGGCCATTACGGATGCGGCGGCATCGCCGCGGCCGTCGATGGCAAGCGGCGCGGTCTGGTGGATCACTGGCTGCATCCGATCCGCGAAACCTTCACCGACCACCGAGCGGAACTGGAAGCCATTACCGACGAACGCAGCCGCCTGAACCGGCTGTGCGAGTTGAATGTCATGCGTCAGGTCCGCAACGTAGCGTCCGATGTCTTCGTCCAGGACGCGTGGGCACGCGGCCAGGCTTTGAAGGTCCACGGCTGGGTTTACACCCTTGGCAACGGGCTGGTGACCGACTTGAACGTCACCGTGGGCGGCTGATTAAGCCGCCTTCGCCTCCCGGGTGATCTTGTCCAGCGACTTCAGCGTGTCGCGGGCGAACTTCAGCCGCGTCGCCACATCCATATCCCGCACGATCGCCAGTTTGTGGTCCGGGCGCAGCCGGATCGTGCCACCCTTGCTGGACAGCCACCTCACCAGCCCGGCCGGATTGGCGAACGCGTTGCCCCGGAAGGTGACGACCATGCCTTTCGGCCCGGCTTCCAGCTTCTCCACCCCGGATTCGCGGCACAGCCGCTTCAGCGCCACCACGCCCAGCAGGTTATCCACCTCCTCCGGCAGCGGGCCGAACCGGTCCACCAGTTCGGCGGCCATCGCATCGCTTTCCCCGTCGGAGGTCAGCGCGCCGATGCGCCGGTACAACCCCAGCCGTACCGGCAGATCGCGCACGTAAGCCTCCGGGATCAGCACCGGCAGCCCCAAGGAGATGTTCGGCGTCCAGTCGCGATCCGACCCGATTCGCTTACCGTCGCCGACCTTGATATCCGCGACCGCGTCTTCCAGCATCTGCTGGTACAGTTCGATGCCGACTTCCTTGATGTGCCCGGACTGTTCGTCGCCCAGCAGATTGCCCGCGCCGCGAATATCCAGATCGTGCGAGGCCAGGGTGAACCCCGCCCCCAGCGCATCCAGGGTCTGCATCACGGTCAGCCGCTTTTCCGCCGCGACGGACAGCCGATGGTTCGCCGGCCACGTCAGATAGGCGTAGCCGCGCTGCTTGCCGCGCCCGACACGTCCGCGCAACTGATACAACTGCCCCAAGCCGAACATGTCGGCGCGATAGATCACCAGTGTGTTGACCGCCGGCATGTCCAGCCCGCTCTCGACGATATTGGTGGACAGCAGGATGTCGTATTTGCCGTCGCCGAACTCGGTCATCACCCGTTCCAGTTCGGTTGGCGCCAGACGCCCGTGCGCCTGCACCGTCCTGGCTTCGGGGACGATTTCCTTCAACCGGTCGGCCATGCGTTGCAGGTCCTCGATCCGGGGCACCACGCAGAACACCTGGCCGCCGCGGAACCGCTCGCGCTGCAGCGCCTCGCGGATCACCACCGAATCGAACGGCATGATGAAGGTGCGCACCGCCAGCCGATCGACCGGCGGTGTGGCGATGATCGACATTTCCCGCACCCCGGTCAGCGCGAGTTGCAATGTGCGCGGGATCGGCGTCGCGGTCAGCGTCAGCACATGCACGTCGGCCTTCATCGCCTTCAGCCGTTCCTTGTGGGCGACGCCGAAATGCTGTTCCTCATCGACGATCAACAGGCCCAGATCGGCGAATTCGATCGACTTGGCCAGCAGGGCATGGGTGCCGACCACGATCCCGATATCGCCGCTGGCCACGCCCTTGCGGACCTCGTTGGCCTCTTTCGCGGTAACCATGCGCGACAATTGCGCCACCTTGACCGGCAGACCGGCAAACCGAGCGGAAAAGGTGCGGAAATGCTGGCGGGCCAGCAGGGTGGTGGGCACGACCACCGCGACCTGGGAGCCGGACATGGCGGCGACGAACGCCGCCCGCAGCGCGACCTCGGTCTTGCCGAAGCCCACGTCGCCGCAGATCAGGCGGTCCATCGGCTTGCCGGCGGCCAGATCCTCCAGCACATCGGCGATCGCACGGGCCTGGTCTTCTGTCTCCGCGAAGGGGAAGCGGGCGCAGAACTCATCCCAGGCGCCTTCCGGCGGCGCCATTGTTTCCGCCTCGCGCACTTTGCGTTCCGCGGCGATACGGATCAACTCGCCCGCCATCTCACGGATGCGCTGTTTCATCTTGGCTTTGCGGGTCTGCCAGCCGGCACCGCCCAGCTTGTCCAGCGAGGCACCCTGGTGTTCGCTGCCGTAGCGAGACAGGACCTCGATATTTTCCACCGGCAGGAACAGCTTCTCGTCGCCGTCGTAGATCAGCCGCAGACAGTCGTGCGGCGCGCCGGTCACATGCAGCGTCGCCAGCCCGTCGTAGCGGCCGATACCGTATTCCTGATGCACCACCAGATCGCCCTCGGCGATTTCGGTGGCTTCGGCGATGAACTGGTCGGCCCGCTTGCGGCGGCGCGGCGGGCGGGAGATGCGTTCGCCCAGCAAATCCTGCTCGCCGACCAGGGCCATGCGTTCGGCGACGAAGCCGCGTTCGACGCCCAGCACCACGACGGAGACCGATCCGGCGGGTTTACGGCGGACGGCGGCCCAGTCGCTTTCCTGCGCGGCATCCTTGAAGCCATGTTCGCGCAGCAGGCTGGTCAGCCGTTCGCGGGATCCCCGGGTCCAGGCCGCGACCACGATCCGCCGGCCCTCGCTGTTCCAGCGTTCGGCCTGACCGCGCAACTGGTCGAACACGGTCACACCCGGCCCGCCGCCAGCGCCAAGACCGCTGGATTGCGCGAAAATCGGCCCCGGACGGCCACCGCCATCGACGCCGCCCGCACCGTCCGGCTTACCGAACGGGGTGAACGCCAGCAGCGGGCCGAACGCCAGCATCTCCTCCCAGCCTTCGCGATCGAGGTACAGCATCGCGAGGGGAATCGGGCGGTATGGCACCTCCCCATCGCGCGGTACGGCTTTGCGGGCCTGCGCGTGGTCGGCGATCATCTCCAGGCGCGAGTCCAGCACCTCGTCGGATTGGTGATCCAGGCTGACGGCGGCGTCCGGCAGGTAATCCAGCAGATTCTCCATCGTCGGATGGAACAGCGGCACCCAATGCTCCATGCCCGGATGGCGCCGCCCGTCGGAGATCGACAGATACAGCGGGTCTTTTGCCGCGTCCTGGCCGAACAGGTCGCGCCAGTTGGTGCGGAACCGGGCAATCGACTCCTTGTCCAGCGGCACTTCGGACACTGGCCGCAACGTCAGCCCCGAACGCTTGCCGGCGCTGCGCTGGCTGCCGGGATCGAAGGTGCGGATCGATTCGATGGTGTCGCCGAACAGGTCCAGGCGGATTGGATCGGATTCACCGGACGGGAAGATGTCGATAATCCCGCCCCGTATGGCGTATTCGCCCGGTTCCATCACCGTCCCGGCGCGTCCGTAGCCGTTGGCTTCCAGGAATTCCGCCAGTTTTTCGGGTTTGATATCGCCATTGACCGCCAGTTGCATGCTGGCGCCGGCAAACGTCGCGCGCGGCGGCACGCGCTGCACCAGCGCGTTGACCGTGGTCAGGACGATTCGCGGCCCCTTGGGCGGTTCCAGCAGGCGCGCCAGGGTGGCGATGCGTTCGGACACCAGCGCCGGGTTGGGCGACACGCGGTCGTACGGCAGACAATCCCAGGCCGGGAACCGCAGGACTTCCGCTTCCGGCATCGCGAAGCCGATCGCCTCGGCCAACCGAGCCATGCGGGCGTCGTCGCGGGTGACGTGGAGGATGCTGCCGGTGTGTTCGCGGCGGCGTTTGGCCAGCAGGAACGCGTCCCAGCCCTCGGGCGCGCCCCAGACCTTGATGGCGTCGGTCATCGCGCCAGATATGCCCGCATGCGGACCAGCATTGGGGTTTCCTTTTCGGGCGGAATCGGTTCGCGGCCGGTCAGCCA
>JAJZEV010000068.1 GCA_021805665.1 Pseudomonadota bacterium | reverse complement strand
CTAGGGCGCCAGCTTCAGCAGCAGCTTACGATCCGGCGCGAATTTTGCGTTCAACGGCATCAACCCCGCACCCAAAATCCGGGCGTCCGCCCCAAGGCTGCCCGGGGTCAGTATCGGACGCCGCAATCCGGTCAGGTTGAACAAACCCAACGCCGCGGTTACGTCGTCCACCATGACCCGGGTCGCCGCCGGGGGCAGCGAACTGTCGATCACCACCTGTTGGAAATCGAACACGCTGATCGCCGCCCCGATGGCATAGGCAAGGGCCGCCACGGCGGTTCGCCGCCACGCATCGTAGATCGCGACAGCCCCCCCCGGCGCCCCGGGCAGATCGTCGAGTACGTCCGGGGAAAATCCCGCGGCTTCCAATTCCCGCTCCAGAAAGATCAGCGACGCCCGCCGGATAAGCTGCTCCGGCTGGCGCCCGGTGATGACATCGCGCACCCCGGTCAGCGGCAGGGAGCCGATGGCGCACGCATTGCCGCGCGCGCTGCTGACCAACTGGTGGGACATAGCGATCCCGCCCCCCACGAAGGCGCCGACGTAAAGATACAGGCAGGTTTCGGAGACGATACTTGAACCCAGCGTCAGTTCCGCGCTGGTTGCGGCGGCGACGTCGTTCATGACGGCAACCGGCAGATCGGTCATGCCGCCGATACGGGTACCGAAATCCACATCCCGCCACTCGGCCAGTTTGTCCGCCGGCGCACCGAGCTCCTCGGCCCATCGGTGCAGTTCCGATGGTGCGCAGACCCCGATACCCACCAGGCGCGGGCGTTGCGCGTCAGGCAGATTCTCGCAAACAAACCCCAGGCCGCGCTCGATCTCGCGGAATATGGAGTCCGGTTCCGGATACCGGTAACTCTGCCGCGTACGGCAGGAGATGCCACCAGCCAGGTCCATGAACAATATATCCAGGCTGCGGCGCCCGATCTTGACACCGATGGACCCGGCCCCGTCAGGATTCAGGCGGATAAGCGTCGATGGCTGGCCAACCTTGCCCCGCACCTTGTCCGTTTTGACCAGTAACTCCTCGTCCAACAGCCGGTTGACGATGACCGATACCGTCTGCGGGCTCAATCCGGTTGACCGCGCGACATCGGCTTTCGGCAGCCCCCCAGCTCGGCGGATGACCTGCATAATCAGGCGTTCGTTATATTGCCTGGCACCGGACCGGTCGCCGCCCCGCATCTCCGTCCCGTCGTTCGTGGCCTGATCCATAGCTGCCTCTATCACCGCTCAAACCTTCCAGAAGCCAGGATTTTCAGCGTCGAGGATAAATTCATACAACACATTGACGAATGGGAAGAGGCCGATTCGTCAATCGCTGCCGAATCAAGCCATCGCCACGAATGCCAGCCGCGCCGTCAGCGCCGGGCTCATGCGGTTGAAAACAGTTGGAAACCGATCATGTTGCATTGCACAATGCGGATGCGCTTTGGGCGACCCGCCCACCATAAACCACGGGAGCAACGCGTCCGCCTAACACAGAAGGACACTGGAATGCCGTATTCGATCAGACTGGCCGGACGAACGTTATCGCGCGTGGTCCATGCCATCCACCGAACCGTTGCCAGCTTCGATGATGACGCAGCCCGTATTGCCTACCTGAACGGCGCGACAGACCGAACCGACCTTGAGTTTCGCATGCGCGAACTCGACGCAGCGCGTGATCCGCTGTCGGGATATCCCGGCAATTTCTCCATCCACTAGTGTCGCTGTCCGGTCCTGCCGTCCGATCGGCGGTCAGGTGATCACGTCCGGAGTGTGCCGGCCCGTCCGATCGCCGATCCCCGCCAGTTTGTCGGCCGCCGCGATCACCGGCGCCAACACTTCCTGCGGATCGAGGCCATGCCGCGCCGGGTCGGGTTCGAACATCTCCAGATAGACCCGCAGAGTCGCGCCCTCGGTGCCGGTTCCGGACAGTCTGAACACGGCCCGCGCACCGTTGTCGAACATCGCCCGCACGCCTTGTCCAGCGCTGATCGAGCCATCGGTCGGATCCCGATAGGCGAAATCGTCGGCCTCGGCGATCGTCAGGCTGCCGAAGGTCTTGCCGGCCAAACCGGGGATGCTGGCGCGCAGATCGGCGATCAGCCGTTCGCCGGCCTTTGTGTCGATCGCCTCATAGTCGTGGCGGGTGTAGTAGTCGCGGCCATGGGTCTTCCAATGGCCGGTCAGTATCCCGGCCACCGATTCACCGCGCGCGGCGACGATGTCCAGCCAGATCAGCACCGCCCACAGACCGTCTTTCTCCCGGACATGATCAGACCCGGTGCCGGCACTTTCCTCGCCGCAGATCGTGACCGTGCCCGCATCCAGCAGATTGCCGAAGAACTTCCAACCGGTCGGGGTTTCGAACATCGGCACACCGATCCGGACCGCGACGCGGTCCGCTGCCCGGCTGGTCGGCATCGACCGCGCGATCCCTTTCAGGCCGCCGGCATAGCCCTTCGCCAGATGCAGGTTGGCGGCCAGCACGGCCAGGCTGTCGGATGGCGATACCGATATTCCGCGGCCCAGCACGATGTTGCGGTCCCCGTCGCCATCCGACGCGGCGCCCATGTCCGGGGCATCGGGCGAAAACATCAGCGCGAACAGGTCCGCGGCGTGGACCGGATTGGGGTCTGGATGGTGACCGCCGAAATCCGGCAGCGGTGTACCGTTGATAACGGTGCCGGGCGGCGCGCCGAGGCAATCCTCCAGGATCGCATGGGCGTACGGTCCGGTAACCGCGTGCATGGCATCGAAGCGCAGCCGAAAGCCAGCGGCGAACAGTGTTCGGATGCGGTCGAAATCGACCAGACGCTCCATCATCGTCACGTAGTCGGCGATCGGATCGACGATCTCCACGTCCATACCGCCGAGCGTCCAGGTCCCAAGCCGATCCAGGGCAGGGGCCTCCTCCGCCATGATCCGATAAGCGGTCAGCGTCTTGGTGCGCGCAAAGATCGCGTCGGTGATCGGTTCGGGGGCTGGCCCGCCATTGGCGACGTTGAACTTCAGGCCGAAATCGCCGTCCTCGCCGCCGGGATTGTGGCTCGCCGACAGGATGAAGCCGCCGAATGCGCGCCGGATGCGGATCAGGTTGGACGCTGCCGGGGTTGAAAGCAGGCCGCCCCGCCCGACGATCGCGCACGCAGCCCCGTTGGCGGCGAGCATCCGCAAAATGATGCCGATCGCGGTGTCGTTGAAAAACCGGCCATCGCCGCCAACCACGACGGTTCGGCCCGCCACGCCGCCGACGCCGTCGATGACGGCCTGCACATAGTTCCGCAGGTAATCCGGCTGGCGGAAGACGGAGGTCTTCTTGCGAAGCCCCGATGTGCCAGGCTTCTGTCCGTCGATCGGTCTGGTCGCAACCGTCTGTATGGTCATGGCACGTTGTTTCCCCAAGGTTATCCGCCAGTCGGGACGACTGTGTTATCCGCCAGTGGGGACGACTGTATCCCGGGCAGTTCGCCGAGCGCCAGGACACTTCACTCAGTCCGCGGAGCGCAAGGAAGTGTGCGCCCGGGCTCCGCCTTCGATCGCGGCGGCTGTTCGGGTGCCTGGATCGGCGCCGCTTGGTGTTACACCGCGCCCCAGGACAAAACCCGCACGATCCGCACCGCGATCACCGGCAACGGGGCGAGGTCCATCGTCCGGTACTGCTGATAACGGTCCCGGATCCGGTCTTGAGCCGCGTCGTGTTCCAGCCCGCCGGTCAGGATCTCGGCGTTGCCGCGCAGCATCACCCAGGCCAGCCGCGTCCAGTCCTCGTCCCAGCGATCCACCGTGACCGCGACGGCCGGGTTCTCCTGGATGTTGCGGATGCGCTTCAGCGGGATATCGGTGCGCTTCGGCTTTTCATCCACCGTGATATACAACGACGTGCCATCCAGGCAGAAGCACGCCGGCACCAGATGCGAGGCGCCGTCACGCCCGGCTGTCGCCAGATGCGCGACCCGGCTGTCTTCCAGGAAACGGCGTTGCGCTTCGGTCAGCATGGCGCCACCATAGCGCCTGGTTCGCCGGTTCGCATACCGGGCGAAAGTGGGAGGGTACAATAATGTCCGACACGCAGACCAGGCTGCCACGCACCCCGCCGCAAATACTGGGTCCGTTCTATCCCTTCATGCTGACCCCGACCGAGGGTTTCGATCTGACCAACGGCGGTCAGGCCAGGGGCACTGTCTTGTATGTCTCCGGCCGGGTTCTGACCGAAACCGGCGCACCCGTCGCTGGGGCGAAGATCGAGATTTGGCAGGCTAACGCCGCCGGACGCTACCCGCATCCGAACGACGACAACCTCGCCGCCCCGCTGGACGAGAAATTCCAGGGGTTCGCGGTTTCCCGTACCGACGAAAACGGTGGATACGCGTTCAAGACGGTTCGTCCCGCCGCATACCCGGCCGCGCCCGGCCGCTGGCGCCCTGCGCACATTCATTTCCAGGTAACGTCGAAATACGAACAACTTGTGACCCAGATGTATTTCAAGGGCGACAAATACAACGAATCCGACGCCTGGCTGAACAGTGCCAGCCGCAAGGATCTGCTGATTACCGATCCAACTCCGGTGACGGGGAAGGAACCGGGCGCGCAGGAAGTTACGTTCGATATTATCATCACACGCGGATAAACCGCCTCGCCGGTGCGTTCCCGCCGGGGCAGCGTCAGCATGCTCACCAAGAATATGCCCCGGCGGTCCGGCAACGGCCGGGATCTTGTCATGGGCGAGCCGCTGCTGGCATGGATTGGCTGGAAACCGGCTGCTTAACCCGAGGGGAACCTGACATGTCCATCAGCTTCAATCACGTTCACATCAAGACTCGCGATGTCGCCGCGACCGTGAAGTATTACATCGACAACTACGGCGCCACGAAGAAAATGGAAATGCCCGGCCGCGGCTGGCAGCTCGACCTGCTCGGCACCCAACTGAACATCACCGGCATTATGACCGATCAAAACCACGAGCAGGCCTATGGCATCGAGCATATGGCCGTCACCGTGGACGACTATCCCGCGACGATCGCCCGGCTGCGCGAAAACGGTGTCGCGATCCTGGAGGAACTGAAGGGCGACAAGGGCAACCGGGTCGCCTTCGTGTCCGCCACCGACGGATCGCAGATGGAAATCATCGAAAGGATCTGACCGTGGCTTTGAAGGACATCATCCCGTTCGGCATGTCGCTGCCGCACCGCTCGCCCGACCGGATCGGCATGGACGCCGTCCATACGGTTGCCACGCGCGCCGAGGCGCTGGGCTTCCGCGATCTGTGGGTGACGGAGAACACGCTGGATCATGTGACGTCCTTCGATCCCATCGTCATCCTGACCTACGCCGCCGCGATCACTACCCGCATTGGCCTCGGCGCGTCGGTGCTGGTGCTGCCGGTTCACGATCCCCGCATGGTCGCCCACCAATGGGCCAGCTTGGATACGGTCAGCAACGGTCGGGCGATCATGGGCGTCGGGATCGGACGGCCATTGAACTTCACCGGGTTCGAAGTCCCACAAGCCGGCCGCGTCGGCCGGTTTCGCGAGCAGGTGGAACTGATCCGCTCGCTCTGGAACCAGGACAAAACCACCCATCATGGCCGCTTTTACACCGTTGATGAGGCCAGGCTTGGCATCCGGCCCGTCCAGAAACCATTGCCGGTCTGGATGGGCGTCGGCCATCCAGACGCCATCCGCAGGGCCGGTGCGCTGGCCGACGGCTGGATGGGGGCAGGCGGTTCCACCACCGAGGATTTCCGGCGGGCCGTACCGATCCTGAAACAAGCCCTGACCGAAGCCGGCCGCGATCCCGAAACCTTCCCGATCTCCAAGCGCATCTTTATCGCGGTCGATGACAACCCCGAAGTGGCCCGGTCCCAACTGAACCGCTGGTACACCGAGGTGTACAACAACCCTGACGGTAC
>JAJZEV010000234.1:10368-22349 GCA_021805665.1 Pseudomonadota bacterium | reverse complement strand
GCATCAGAACGATGTCCGGTCCGCCGCGAACCGGCGCGTATTTATTCAGAAAAGCGCCGAACAGGCCGGCGACCGCCGTGGAGAAGAACGCCACGGCAGTAAACCCCAGGACCGCGTTCCGCATCTGGCGATGCAGCGCAAGCCGGGGGCCGTATTTGATGAAGACATACGCCACCATCGTCATCGCGATCGGTGTGAACCAGGCGATATGCTCCTTCCATTCCATCCCGACGTCATGCCATCCGGCGGTGTGCGGATTGGACAGCAGCAACGCCCGCGGAAAGGTGGACAGATCCGTCGTCCCGGCCGGCGGCACGGCACGATACCAGGGGTAGATGATATAGGCCCCGGATATCGTGGCCAGCCATGCCAGTGCCGCCATGCTGATCAGGTAGAAGCGGAACATGGCGTTGTCCCACTTCGACCGTGGCCAGTGCGGGCCGACCACGGCCGTTGCATAAATCACACCGATGGCGCCCGAGAACGCCAACATGAACAATACGCCAAAGCCCATGCCATGGAGTACCGTGATCATGTCCCGGTATGAAATTTCCATAACGCGAAGCCTATTTCAGCGTGTCGAGATACGCGATCAGGTTGGCCCGCTTGGTATCGTCCTTCAGCCCGCCATAGGTCATCTTGGTTCCCGGAACCACCGCGCGCGGGGACGCGAGGTATTTGTCCAACGTGGCGTCGTCCCATGTGAGGTTGGCTTTTTCATTAGCCGGGGAGTAGTTGTAGCCGGGCTCTGACCCGGTTTTACGGCCGACGACCCCAAACAGGCTTGGGCCGATTTTGTTCTGCCCCGCTTCGACCGAATGGCAGATCGAACAGGACGACATAAACACCGCTCTTCCGGCCGCGGGATCGCCCGCCATGGCGGCCGACCCATACATCGCGGCGCCAGCCACGACGGACATCATTAAGATACGCTTAGACATCGTCAATCTCCTTCACGCGGGCGCTTAATGGGCGGCAGGCAGCTTGGCCCGCAGGACGTCGTTGATCAGGATCAACGTCGGTTCCAGAATTTCCATATCGTTCAGATCGTCGGCCGCCGCGAACCGGGCAAACTCCTCGGCTTCCTTGTCGTGTGCCTTGGATGCTACGTCGGCCAGGTGGTTCAACGCGTCGGTCAGTTGCGCATGTTCGTTGAAAATCACCTCGCGTTCGGCCCGGACCCGATCCGTCATCGTCAGGGCCCAGGCCATATCCGGGGTCACCTTTCCATCGGCCAGATATGGCAGCAGCGTCAGCGGGGGCAGGATGAACTCCCGTTCGCGCGCGGCATGCTTGCTGTAAACTTCAAGCGCTTGCTGCGCCGCGACGCCGACCGGCCCCTTGCGTTTGGTCAGATCGGTCAACTGCTCCATCGTGTCCTGGGTGGCGACCTGAATGGACTGTGGCAGCAGATGCTGGGATGCGGTTTCGGCTTTCGCGGCAGAGGCGGTTCCGGCTGTCAGGGCGAACATGGCCAGCAGCGCGGTGATTTTTGGATGCATGACTAAAACTCCGGTTATTGGCTCGCTGGTTGATCAGAACATGAACCAGGCGAACATCAGCAGGGCGTTGTTGCCGCTGGCGTTGCTGCCAGCGCCGTCATAGTTGGACGTGCCTCCATTGAACTGGGTGTAAGCGGTATACTGCACGCCCAGCTTCAGGTTTGCCAGCGGGGCCCACTGCGAGTCTTCCTTGCCGAACGGAACCCAGTCGGCTTCAAGGATGAAGGCATTGCTGTCAGGCTTTTTATTCACGCTGCCGCCGGCGGCAAAGAGGACCGGGTTCGGTGTCCCCCACGTCTTCTGCCAGCCCAGCGTGACGCCATAGGTGTTCTTATACCAGTAAGAAACGTCGGCATGGATCTGGTTCAAACTCGCTTGCGCGCCAGCAATACCGTTCATGGCGGCCGAGCCCAGGAGATTCTGGTCCTCATGGGTGGCGATGCCCTGCACGGTCACGATGTTCGTGCCATCGCCCAGGAACTGATAATCGGCATCGATCGCATAGTCGGTGTAATGATCGGTGCCAAACGCGCTGGTCGTTGCGAACAGATCGGTGGCGGGGCTGACGTCAGCGTGCATGAACAGTGCGCCAACATGGGCCTCATTGGCGCCCCAGTCCCATTCGTAAGCCGCACGCAGGTATGGCGCGGGATTGGTGGTGGCACCGATGTTGTAGTTATTGCCGATCCGCCCGAGCGCCCATGAACCGAGCGTACTGTAGAGACCGCCTTCGAGGTACAGTTTATTGTCGTACCAAGCATAAGCGGTATAGCCTAACGCGCTCTGGCCTAGGCCGCCTGCCAATAACGGCGTGCCGGCAGGACTGTTCGCGAACTTGGAGCCGATATAAGGGAAACCCCACGCATAACTCGACGTGTATGGATCTTGGACGGTCGGGTTGTTGTTGATCGTTGTGCCGACCCGTAATTCCTTGCCGCCCAGATCGAAGGTCGTCGTATAGGGCCGCAGATCCGTATTATCGAGGTTAACCGCGTTGGACTCCTGCGACCACGTAAACTGGATCAATCCGCCGGTGTGGTCACCGATCCCACCGCCGACAAACCCGCTGACTTGATCCAGTGCGAAGTTATTGTTGGCGCCGAACGGGGCGTGGGGCGCTGTGGCATTCGTAGCGGTGTTGTTGAAGGACGTCTGGACCATCAGCGACAACGGGATGCTGGCCAGGATTCCGTCACCGCCCCGTTGGGTGTAGCCGCCGACCTTGAACGCCCGCCCGAACGGCGTGAGTTGCGGACCGAAACCGCCGATATGGCAGGCGGTGCAAGGCTGGCCGGTTTGGGCGGCGAAGGCCGGTATCGCTTCGGCGTGACGGCTTGAAAGCAGCAGCCCCGCCGCCGGCAGCGCCAGCCAGCAACCCAGATGTTTCAACGTCCGCATGACAAACCCCTTTTCTCTCGGCTCTTAGGGAGCCCTTGATTCGCGGCTCCGTAGCCCCCAGTCGCACCAGCCCGGTGTAGCGACATTGATCTGGCGCAAAAAATGTTGCGATGCGATATTAGCGTGGCGGGAAGGTCACGTAACCCGGGTGGACATAGCCTTAATTGCCCTTTGGGTGGGTCACAATATCGGCGTCAAAAGGCATTTGGACTCATGAATCTTAGTCCTGGCACTCTATGCCGATGAGTGCTAACAGGCCGGTACCGGCGAAACACCTTTGTCGCGGCGGTTGGCTTGCCTCCGCCGGAGCGCCTTTCAGACCCCTGTCTGGCTCCGACGAAACTCCGTCACCGGGTATTCCGGATGACGCACCGGCTACGCATATGATTTCGGGAAGGATACGCAAATGCCTGCCAAGGACGTACGGTTTGGTGGCGATGCCCGCCAGCGCATGATGCGCGGTGTGGATACTCTCGCGGACGCGGTGAAGGTCACGCTGGGTCCCAAGGGCCGCAACGTGCTGCTCGATAAAAGCTATGGTTCGCCGCGTATCACCAAGGACGGTGTATCGGTCGCCAAGGAAATCGAGCTGTCCGACAAGTTCGAAAACATGGGCGCCCAACTGGTGCGCGAAGTGGCCTCGAAGACCAACGACATCGCCGGCGACGGCACCACCACCGCGATCGTGCTGGCCAGTTCCATCATCCGCGAGGGCTGCAAGGCCGTGTCCGCCGGCATGAACCCGATGGACTTGAAGCGCGGCGTGGACAAGGCCGTGGCGGCGTTGACGGAAGAGCTGAAGAAGCGCTCCAAGAAGATCACCACCCAGGCGGAAACCGCCCAGGTCGGCACGATCTCCGCCAACGGCGAAGCCGAAATCGGCAAGATGATCGCCGAAGCCATGCAGAAGGTCGGCAACGAGGGTGTCATCACCGTCGAAGAAGCCAAGGGCATGGTTACGGAACTGGATGTCGTCGAGGGCATGAAGTTCGACCGCGGCTATATGTCGCCCTACTTCATCACCAACGCCGAAAAGATGACCGTTGAGCTGGACAACCCCTACATCCTGCTGAACGACACCAAGCTGTCCAGCTTGCAGGCGATGCTGCCGGTGCTGGAAGCCGTCGCACAGTCCGGACGTCCGCTGCTGATCATCGCCGAGGATGTCGAGGGCGAAGCCCTGGCGACCCTGGTCGTGAACAAGCTGCGCGGCGGGTTGAAGATCGCAGCGGTGAAGGCGCCGGGCTTCGGCGATCGCCGCAAGGCGATGCTGGAAGATCTCGCCGTCCTGACCAAGGGCGACGTCATCAGCGCCGACCTCGGCATCAAGCTCGAAAACGTCACCCTCGCGATGCTCGGTACCGCCAAGCGGGTGCTGATCGACAAAGAGAACACGACGGTCGTCGAAGGCGCCGGCAAGAAGGCCGACATCCAGGCCCGTTGCACCCAGATCCGCGCGCAGATCGAGGAAACCACCTCGGACTACGACAAGGAAAAGCTGCAGGAACGCCTGGCGAAGCTGGCCGGTGGCGTTGCCATCATCCGCGTCGGTGGCGCGTCCGAGAGCGAAGTGAAAGAGCGTAAGGACCGCGTCGATGACGCCCTGCACGCGACTCGCGCCGCTGTCGAAGAAGGCATCGTCCCGGGCGGCGGCGTCGCCCTTGCCCGCGCCTCGCAGGTGCTGCTGAAGTTGAAGGCAGACAACGAGGACCAGCGAGTCGGCATCGAGATCGTCCGAAAGGCGGCCTTGAGCCCGATGCGCCTGATCGCCGCCAACGGCGGCGAGGACGGCGCGGTCATTTCCGGCAAGACGCTGGAAAATGCCGAGTACAACTATGGCTTCGACGCGCAAACCGGCGAGTTCAAGGACATGGTCAAGGCCGGCATCATCGACCCGACCAAGGTCGTGCGCTGCGCCTTGCAGAACGCGGCATCCATTGGCGGCCTGATGATCACGACCGAAGCGATGGTTGGCGATCACGTCGAACCGGCAGCCGCCGACGCCTGATCGTTTGGTTTCTGCCGCCTGCCGCACCATGTTCGGTGCGGCAGGCGCGACAGGAGATCACGATGACAGAACCGACACCGCCCGGCGTTCCAGCGGCCGAGACATTTTCGGAACGGCTGATCCGCCGCGAAGCCAAGCGGTTGGCCGCACTGGATCTCAGTACGAGTTCGCCGATCGGGCTGGAGAACGCGCTGGCCCGCATATCGGAAGAAGTCACCGCCGAAGCCGCTGAGGCCAAGGCGAAAGATGCCGGAGGATCCACGGCGAAATAAGCGAACCGTTGAAACAAAGCCTCGGGTCCTGCGTGGTCATGGCGGGCGCCGTTTCAATCGTCGCCGATCAAGCGAAGGACCCGCGCCGGATTGCCGCCGACAAGAGTGTTGGGGGGAACGTCCTTGGTGACCACCGAACCAGCGGCGACGACCGAATTTTCACCGATTGTTACGCCCCCGAGGATGGTCGCGCCGGCTGCGATCCAGACGCCTTGTTCAATCGCGATAGGCTTGCCGATCGTGGCGCGGCGACGCAGTGAGGGTTCAAGGGGATGACCGGTCGTAATGATGCTCACATTCGGCCCGATCATCGTATTGTCCGCGATGTCGAGGCCGCCGAGGTCGTAGAACGTGCAGTTCTGATTGATGAAGACATTCCGCCCGACGCGGATTTCGTCCCCGCCGGCAGTGTAGAATGGTGGGATCAGTAAAAAGCTCTCTTCCACCTGTTTCCCGATGAGTTCGCTGAACAAGGCCCGAACTTCGTCCGCGTCGTCGAACGTCAGACGGTTCAGTTTGGCAGTGATTGTCATCGCTCGCTTGACGTTCGCCAACATGGCGGCGGATTCCGGCGTCTTGCTGTAAATTATCCTGGCGTTCGGCATCGACAGTTCTCCTTGGGCATCGACTGAACCCGTGTTTCGGCACCGGGGTTCGCCGAATGTAGCCATACCGCGGAAACGGCGCTGCCGCGGCGCCGACCACCCTCGTGGGGGGGAATTAGTACCGTGTCGTCAGATCGGTCAGCCAATCGGGCGAGGCGGTTACGATCGCGGCCTCCAGCATATGATCCCAGCCGGTCACGACCAGCACCGACACCGTCAGGGCCGCCAGCCCCAGAGCCAGCTTGCCGGTCCTGCCCGCACCGGCCAGCCGCCCGCGCCAACGGGTCAGCGCAGCCCTCGACAACGGGCCGATCAGCAGCAGCGGCACGGCGGCGCCCAATCCGAATGCCAGCATGACCGCTGCTACGCTGAAAAGATCCCGGCCTTGCGCGGCGAGTACCGACGCGGCACCCAGGGTCGGGCCAACACAGGGGCTCCAGACCGCACCAAGCAGTAAACCGAGCAGGAATTGTCCGCGTGGCCCTTCGATGGTGAGGCGGGTGATCAACTGGTTGCCGGCGTTACTGATGCCGCCGGTCGCGGCGGCAAAGCGGTGCTGCAGGCCTTCGTTGAGCAGCACGATGCCCAGAAGAGCCAGCAAGACCGCCGAGGCGAGACGGAACACCTCGCCGTCCAGTCCGATCGAAAACCCGATCGTGGCGACAAAGAGCCCGATGCCGACGAAGGAAACGACGAGACCGGCGGTCAGGGCTGGAAGCCCGAGGCGGCTTTGCGCCGTGGCCGGCCCCAGCACCAACGGCAGCAGGGGCAGGACACAGGGGGACAAGATCGACAGCATCCCGGCCACGAAGCCGAAAACGATGCTGCCAGCCGGCAGTGTCATTTACTGGACGGACTGGGCGACCATGCTCTCTATCTTCGCCGGATCGGTTTCGCCGGTGGAGCGGGCTTTTTCGGCCGCCCCCTTGAAGACGATCAGCGTGCTTTGCTTCTGCACGCCGAACTCTTTGAGCTGTGCCTTCTGGGTATCGAAATCCACCGAATAGACCATCAGGTCCTTGAATTTCGGTTCGGTCATGAGCTTTGCGATGATCGGGCGCTGCTTGGCGCAGAACGGGCACCAGGGCGCATTGACATGCACCAGGATCGGTTTGCCCTGTTTCTGCGAGGCATCGAAAGCCTGCTGGGTGAACGGGGCCTCGGTCGGGGCGGCGACGGACGGCGGCATGGCGGCGACGGTCAAGCCGACGGCAAGCAGTGCGGCGGAAACATATGTCAGCGGGCGCATGTAAATTCCTCCGTGATTTGGACGAGATGGCTTTGGTAGCAGGCTTCGCGTAGTGCGCGAAGGCATCCCGGCGATCCAAGCTCGGCCGGCCGTGGCGGCAAGGGCCGGGGCGGAACAGGAATAATCGTTTTCCACCAGAGTGTTAGCAAACCGACCAGCGGACATCGGCATCGGCCCCATCCATGGACGCCACGCAACGGACATTCAGGGTCCCCGGTCATAACCCCGAGCAGGTGATCGCAACAGGGACCCGGCCTGTCAGCCCGGACCCCGGGCGGCAGCTACCGCACCGCCAGCCGAACCATCGCGCCGGCCACGTCCAGCAAATCCAGCAACCTGGCCACATAATGGGCATGTACCACGAAGCCCGGCGCGGCGGGGTCTTTCATCTGCCGTTCCAGCGCGTCCAGCATCCGCCGCAGCCGCAACTGGTGCAGCCCCAGCTTGCGCTGCACCGGATCGGCCACCACCCCCGCGAACGCCGATGCCACGGTGGACACCGCGAACAAGCCTCCGGTCAGCCCCGCCACAAGCACGGCCGAGGGCGCGATCGGGAACAGCGTGAACCATACCGACCCCAGCGCGCCGCCCATCGGGAACGACATCGCCGCTGCCCGCTGCACGATCGCCGCGGCCAGCGACGGCCCCAGAGTCAGCGCGCCGGGGGTCAGCTTCCGCAGCGCCAGCGCCCCGGCACTCAGGCTCAACAACGCCGTTGCGATCTCCGTCGCCGCCGCTCGGGTGCGGCCATATTCGGTCATCGCTGCCTCTAGCCGCTGGCGCAATGCAGGGTCGTCGCCGGTTGTGCCCAACGCCTCCAGCGCCGGGATCAGCGCGGCAACGACTCGGGGGTCGGCCAGGATCGTCTCCGCCAGTGCATCCCTGGCGGTGCTTCGCCCGTCGGCGGCATAGGGCAGTTCCAGCAGATCGGCGTGCAGCCGCCATGCCAGTTCCTGCCCCACCGCGGTATGCACCGTCAGCCGCTTGCTCCCCAACTCCTGAGCCAGCCGCGGCGCACCCAGCTTGCGCGCTGCATGCGATGCGATCAGCAGCCCAACCTGCGGCGCCGCCATCGCCAGATTCAGCGGCGCCTTGGCGATATCCCACCCAACAGCGGCGCGATGCAGGCTCAACGACCCCCGCAGCGAGAAATTCCTGTCCACGAAAGGCGCGATCCGTTGCCGCCGTTCGTTGAAATAGCGCTTCACGCCGTCGGCGACGATCTGCTCCGCCAGGGCGTTGTTGGTGTGGTCCGTCATGCGTCTGTCATCCCGCTGCCGGGCCGCGTCCCCGGGTTGCAACGGGGGGACACATGCCCATCCCGCTTACCGTCGGCAAGGGCGGCATCGCTGCTAAAATCGGCGGAGGCGTTAGCACTCCGTTAACTATTTTCCGTCATGTTGCCCCGGCACCGGAGGGCGGACATGGCGGTCAAGGGCGGCAAGAAGGGCTCCAAGGGCGGGGTCATCGTCAAGCGGTACGAAATTGTGGAGGGTGGCCATCACGGCGGCGCCTGGAAGGTGGCGTACGCCGACTTCGTCACCGCGATGATGGCGTTCTTCCTGCTGATGTGGCTGCTGAACGCCACGACCGAGGATCAGCGCAAGGGATTGGCGGACTATTTCTCCCCCAACAACCTGATGTCGCACGCATCGTCCGGGACCGGGGAGCCGTTCGGCGGCCATACCGCGTTCGATGAGGGTGCCCTGGTTTCGGATCGCGGCAGCGTGGAAATCACCGCCGGCAAGCGCCCGGTGCTGGAACGCACCGAGGATGGCGACGATCCGGTCTATACCGAACACCACCGGTCCAAGGATGGCGACGGGGTGGGGAAGGGGCCGCTGACGGACGATCAGGACGCCGACGACGATACCGACGAAAAGCCGCGTGGGCAGAAAGGCACTCACCCCGCGCCCGGGCCGGGCGGCCCCGCCGAGGTGCCGCGTCAGGGGCAGCCGCAAGCAGAGACCGCCGCCAAGGCCGAGAAAGTCGCGTTCGAGCAGGCGGCCGAACAGATACGCCAGGCCGTACGCGCCGATCCGTCGCTGGCGGAACTGTCCAAGCAACTGGCGGTCGATATGACGCCGGACGGGCTGCGCATCCAGATACTGGATGAGGTCCAACTGCCGATGTTTCCTACCGGCTCCGCCGCCCCTAACGACCGCGCCAGGTTGCTGATCCAGAAAATCGTGCCGATCCTGATGAAACTCAAGGAACCGATCTCCATCGCCGGCCACACCGATGCAGCGCCGTTTCCGGGACACGATCGGACCAATTGGGAACTGTCGGCCGAACGCGCCAACGCCACCAGGCGGCTGCTCGTGGACGGGGGTTTTCCGGACACCCGGCTGAAATCGGTGATCGGCGACGCCGACCGCGATCCGCTGCTGCCCGCAGACCCGCTGGCCGCCGCCAACCGCCGGATCGCCATCCTGGTGATGCGTCAGGCAAAGCCCTGATCCGATGCTGACCATTGGCGGCCTTGTTCTGCTGTTCGGCTGCGTGCTGGGCAGTTATCTGACCTCCGGCGGCAGTATGGAGCCGCTGATCGAGGCGATCCCGTTCGAGATGTGGACCATCGGCGGCGCGGCCATCGCCACCACGCTGATGTCGAACTCCATGCACGATGTGAAGCACACGCTGGGCGCGTTCGGTAAAATGATCAAAGGCGCCGCGTTCCATAAGCCGGATTACATCGAATTGCTGAGCCTGCTGTATTTTCTGGTTCGCCTCGCCAGTACCAAGGGTGCGATGGCACTGGAAGCCCATATCGAAAAGCCGGCTGACAGTGCCGCGTTTCAGAAGTTCCCGAAGATAATCGCCAATCATCATGCCACCACGCTGATCTGCGACTACCTGCGGATGGTGGGGATGAACGCCGACGACCCGAACCAGATCGAGGATGTGATGGCCCGGGAACTGAAAAAGACCCTGCTGGAGGAACTGCACCCGTCGCACGTCATGCAAAGCATGGCCGACGCCTTGCCGGCGTTGGGAATTGTCGCCGCCGTGCTGGGGGTGATCAAGACGATGTCGCATATCGATCAGCCCCCGGCGGTGCTGGGTGCGATGATCGGCGGGGCCCTGGTCGGCACGTTTCTGGGAATTCTGCTGGCCTATGGCATCGCCGGCCCGTTTTCCGCCCGCATGAAGGGCGTGGTGGACGAGGAATCGAAATATCTGGAGGTCATCAGGGCGGTATTGGTGACGCATTTGCACGGGAACGCGCCGCAGGTCAGCGTGGAATCGGGCCGTAAAATGGTGCCGACCGAACACATGCCCAGCTTCCAGGAACTGGAGGAGGCGGTTCAGGCGGTGCAAATGTAAAACCGCTTGTGTTCGGCGTCCCCCGCCATAACATCGGGGCATGCTGCCGCGCGCATTAGTCATCCTGACTTTTCTCTCCCCCGCCGCCGCGTTCGCGCAAGCGCCGGTTTCGATGCACGCCAGATACGAAACCTACGCGGCGGGCGTTCATGTGGCGGAGGTCGAAACCGGATTCACTTTCGGCCCGCGGGACTACCGGATGGGCCTCGCTTACCGCACCACCGGCATGGCCGGGCTGGTGTTCGGCGGCCACCAGTTCGACACCGTTCAGGGGTCCTGGAATGGCGCCCGTGCCACACCGTCGCGGTTCCGGGGGCAGGGGGCTTGGCGCGGCATGGATGGTGTGGTGGACATCGAGTACCGTCAGTCCAAGCCGGTCATCCGTCAACTGATTCCCGCGATCGCCGATGAGCGGGAGCCGGTGCCGGAGTCCCTCCAAGCCAACTCCATCGATATTCTCAGCGCACTTGCGATGCTGATCCATGCGGTGGCCACGACCGGGCGGTGCGAGACAGAGGCGCGCACCTTCGATGGACGCCGGGCATTGGAAATCGAGGCCCACACAGCGGGCAGCGAACACCTTGCGTCCTCCTCTCGGTCCACATTCCAGGGCAGCGCCCTGCGGTGCGATTTCTCCGGCCGGATGCTGGCGGGTTTCAAATTCGACGGCGACCGTGTGCGCGATGGCAAACCGATGCACGGGTCCGCGTGGCTGGCCGCGGCGGCACCCGGCGGTCCGATGCTGCCGGTGCGGATGGCGTTCGAAACACGCTGGTTCGGCGATGCCGTCATGTATCTAACCGAAATCGGCCAGGGGTCCGACATTCAGGCTGCCCGCGGCGATTGAGCGGTCAGTCCGGCGGATCGCCCATCCGAAAAGCATCCGCGATGCGCCGCACCCGGCCGGCCGGATCAACCATGATCGCGTCGAAGCGGACGCCGTTGCGGCCCCAGCCTGGGTTGCGCGCCAGGATCAGGTCGCAGGCGCCAATCAGCCGAACCCGCTGGCGCGCTGTCAGTGCCGTGGCCGCTTGCGCCAGACTCGGCCGGCACTTGACCTCGATGATGGCCAGCAGACCGTCCTTTTCCGCCACCGCGTCAACTTCGCCGGCCTCGGTGCGCAGGCGGCGCGCGAGGATGGTCCATCCGTCGGCCGTCAAGGCGGCGCAGGCGGCGTCCTCGGCGGCGATTCCAATGGCATGGGCGGTCCGGCCTTGCCGGCTGCGGCGATTCATCGCCATAGGATGACGGCCAATGCTTAATATCTTGTGAACGCCGGGAACGCCCGCGGCGTATCGAACGTCCCACCCTCCTCACGGATCGCCGAAGGATTCATCATGGACGCCAACGCCGAACCCGACGCCGGCCCCCAGGTCTCCCCGGCGGACCGGCCGTTGACCGCCGCCGCCGCGCTGGCTGCCCTGGGGATCGTCTATGGCGATCTGGGAACCAGCCCGCTGTACACCTATCAGGCCATTGTCGGCGCGGCCGGTGGCCATCCGTCCGCCGAACAGGCGCTTGGACTGCTGTCGCTGGTCGTCTGGGCGCTGATCGTCACGGTTTCGGTCAAATACTGCGTCTTTGTGATGAAGGCGGATAACCGCGGCGAGGGCGGCATCC
>JAJZEV010000234.1:0-9534 GCA_021805665.1 Pseudomonadota bacterium | reverse complement strand
TGGCCGGCGCCTATGGCACCGCCGTTTCGACCACCATGCTGCTCACCACCGCGCTGCTCTTCAATGCCATGCGCGACGTGTGGCGCTGGCCCATAATGGCCGCGGTGGCGGTCAGCGGCGTGTTTCTGCTTATTGACCTGGCATTTTTCGGGGCAAATCTGCTGAAAATTCGCGATGGAGGGTGGATTCCCCTGCTGCTGGGCGTGTTGATGTTTCTGACGATGACAACCTGGCGCCGCGGCATGGATGCGATCCGCCGCGGCACCGCCCATCGGCCCGAGGCGGTCGGTGTCTTTCTGGAACAACTTCGCTCCGTGGTCCGGGTTCCCGGCACGGCGGTGTTCCTGGGCCGGACGGAAACCGCCGTTCCGGCGGTTTTGGCCGGTCATGTCGCGCAGATGAAGGCGTTGCAGGAAACTGTGATCAGCCTGACGGTGCGGTTCGAGGATTATCCACGGGTTCCGCTGGACCAGCGTGCCGAGGTCGAACAGATCGCCGAGGGCTTCTGGCATGTAACCGTCCGTTTCGGTTTCGTGGAGGTGCCCAACGTCGTCGCGGCGCTGGCCAGCGCCCGGGAAAAAGGGTGTCCGGCGAACCTGGACGACGCGGTTTATTTCGCCGCCCGCGACGACGTGGTGCGCGAGGCGGGGTGGCCGCGGCTGCCGGCGTGGCGGCGGATACTGTTCGCGGCGATGTACCGCAACGCGGTGCGTACCCCCGACCGGTTCGAACTGCCGGCCGACAAATTTCTGGAAATCGGCCGGCAGATCGCGCTGTAAGGCCTGGTCGCCATGTCACCGAAAACGGGGCATGGCGACCGGCCGCTTACGCCGCGACCGGTTCGCCGAACGGCACCCAGGCCTTGCCGTCGAATCGTTGCAGCCGCAACCGTTTGATGCCGAGAAAATCCGTCGCGGTGGTATGGTAGCGAATTCCATTCTGGAACATCGGCAGCTGGACATCCAGATTCGCCGCCTGCCGCATGATGTTCTCCCGCGACAGGTCGTTGCCGCACTGGGTAAATACCTGCACCCCGGTCTGTGCGGCACAGTAACCATAGACGTTGTTGATATCCGACAGATCGGACCCCGGCATGTGTTCGTTCATGAACGCCAGCCAGTCACGGTATCCCGGATCGGTCTTCCACTGCGGATCGGACGGATCCTTCATATACGCACCCGTGATCAGCCCGACCGCCTTATCCAGCCCCGCCGGCGCCAGGCCCGAGGAGACCGAGGACCCCACCGACGCGATCAGGTATATCGGGTTCCAGTCCAGATCGCGCACTTTTCGCAATGCCATCGCGTTGAACTTGGGGATGCCGCCAACGAACAATGCATCCGCGCCAGAGGCATGCAGTTCCACCACCTGCGAATCCACCGTCGGGTCCGTCGGTTCATAGCTGGTGGTGGCCGCCAACTGGCCGATCTTGTCGCCGAGACCGTCCTTGAAGCCCTTCAGGAAGTCGCGGCCGGAATCGTCGTTTTGGTACAGCACGGCCATTTTCGCAGTCGGTTTGGTTTGCAGGATATGCTTGGCGTAGACTCGGCCCTCGATCTGGTAGCTGACCTGCCAGCCGATGGTCCAAGGGTAGTGTTCCGGATCGGCGAATTGCGTGGCGCCGGATGCCACGAAAATTTGCGGCACCTTCCTGGCGTTAAGGTATTTCCGCGTCGCCATCCCGCAGGGCGTGCCCAGCTGCTGGAAGATGCAGGCAACGCCGTCTTCCTCCACCAGTTTGCGGGTCTGTTCCACGGTTTTCGGCGGGCTGTAACCGTCATCCACCGACAGCAGCCTGATCTGACGACCGTTGATACCCCCCTTTTTGTTGATCATGTCGATATAAGCGACCTCCACCCTGCCGATCGGGGCGTAGCTCGATGCCGGTCCGGAATAGGGCATGGTCTGGCCGATCAGCAGTTCCGTGGCGGTCACGCCCGGCGCCTGTTTCGTTTGTGCGATGGCCGGGGCCGCGAGCGCCGATCCTGCCAGCGTCAGCATCGTCCGGCGGGAAAATCTGGTCATGGCGTCACGCTGTTTTCGTTCGCGGTGCGGGCGGATGACTGACGGATGACCGCACCGCGGCCGCTACGCCGGGGATGCCGCCGACGAACCCGTGCCGGGCCTTGAAATGCATCCCCCAAGAACAGCATGGCTTTGGCCATCCGATACCTCCCTTTCGTCCCGCCTTGCCAGCGTGGATCGTCAATCGATTGTGAAGCGCAAGACCATGGCGGGCAAGCCTGTCCGCATCTTAGATACGATCCCGAAACCCGGATGGTGCAACGGATGGCGAAACGCGAATACATGCTGGAGGGGATCGATCTGAACCTGGAACGCGGAATCGAAATCGGCGCACTGGCGGCACCGATCGTGACCAAGGCCGAATCCGACATCCGCTATGTCGATTGGGCCGATCAGCAGGCGCTGAAGGCGAAATATGCCGGTGATTCAAACGTGAACGTGGACAAAATCGTTCCGGTCGATGGCATCTGGGGCGATCGCTCGCTGAAGGACAGTCTCGGTGGCGAGACCGGCTTCGGCTACGTCCTGGCCTCTCACGTCATCGAGCATGTGCCGGACATGATCGGCTGGCTGGAGGAAATCGCCGAGGTGCTGCGGCCGGGCGGGCGGCTGAGTCTGGCAATTCCCGACCGCCGCTTCACTTTCGATTATCTGCGCCAGGAGTCAGGGGCAGGTGACCTGATAGATGCCTGGATCCGGCGCAACCGGCGCCCTTCGCCCGGATGTGTCTATGATTTCGCGGCGAACTCGGTCGTCGTCGATGCCGCCGCCGCCTGGAGCGGGCCGCTGGAGCGGAACAATCTTGCCCATTACACCGACCCCAAATCCGCGTTGCGCCTCGCCCGGGAATCCTACGCAGGCATCTATCACGATACGCATTGCTGGGTGTTCACGCCGGAATCGCTGTTCCGGACCATGATCGAATTGATCAACCTGGATCTGCTGTCTTATCGCTGTGCCGGCTTTCGCGTCACCGAACCCGGATCGATCGAGATGTTTCTGATGCTGGAACGCCTCGGCGACGATTCCGCGGCGGCGAAAGCCGAGGCCATGGACAGTTTCGTCCGGCGGCTTCGTGCCATGGAGGCACCCGGTCCGTCCGGCGATGCGGCCCTGGATGCCGGCCGGCTGCGCGCCGAGGCCGAGGGGCTGAAGGCCAGGATCGCCATGCTGGAAGCCGAGGCGGCGGCACTGCGGTCATCGACTTCGTGGCGCATCACCCGGCCGCTGCGAAGCATGAAGACGCGCCTGTCGGGTTCCTGAGCGAGATCCGGCAACATTGCCAGCCCGGGCGGATTGCGGCATGCAAGTCCGAACTGTTCACGGAGACGCCGCATGTCCTTTCTGACCGAACCGGAGCCCGAACGCGGCGCCAACCTGCCGGTGATGCCCGGTATCACCCGGATTGTCGCGAACAACCCCGGCCCGATGACTTATTTCGGCACCAACACCTATCTGATCGACACACCGGCGGGAGTCGTCGTGCTTGACCCCGGCCCGGAGGACCATCCGGACCATGTGGATGCGATCCTGCGCCACACCGGCGGCCAGATCGCCTATATAGCGGTCAGCCACACCCATCATGACCATGTCGGCGCGGTGCCCGCCTTGCAGGAATCCTGCGGCGCGCCAACGGTCGGTTTTCAGACCAGCGCCATCGCCACTTTCGATCCGGACATCAAGCTGGGCCACGGGGACAGTCTGGCCGGGATGCTCGCGCTTCATACCCCCGGCCATGCGTCTGACCACCTGTGCTTCGCGCTGCCGGCGGGCGGCGAAAAGGTGCTGTTCAGCGCCGACCATGTCATGTCCTGGTCCACCAGCATCGTCAGCCCGCCCGGCGGCGATATGCGGGCTTATTTCGCCAGTCTGAACCTGCTGCTGCAACGCGACGACGACGTCTATCTGCCCGGTCATGGGCCGCTGCTGCGCGATCCGCGTAATCTCGTGCGGGCGATGCTCACCCACCGCATCATCCGCGAACAGGCCATTGCCCGGAAACTGGGCGAGGGATCGTTCGACACCTATACCATCATGGACGCGCTGTATTCGCAGTTGGACCCGCGCCTGCGCAAGGCGGCGGAACGTAACGTGCTGGCGCATCTGCTGAAAATGCAAGCCGAGGGTACGGCCATTCGCGAAGGCGAACTCTGGCGCGCGGCGTAAATCTCCGGTCAGGGCGCTTGCCGTTTGGCCCCGAGGACCCCGCCGCTTCCGTGCCGGTTCGTCCGAAACGGAAGCGGCACGGGGTCACGGCAGCGGTGGCAACCGGTCAGGCCTTGACCAGCGGACAGCCGCCCTCGGACAGCGGGCGCCAGGCATCCGCCGGGGCGATGGTCGCGACCTTCCCGCAGAAATCGTGCGGGAATTTGGCTTCTTCCGGCGTCTTCACCTGCCACAGATACATCGTATGCATCACCCGCCCATCCTGCCGGATCTGGACGTTGTCGTTATAGAAATCGTTGACCGGCATTGCCTTCATCTTCGCCACGACCGCATCGGCGTCGGTCGATCCAACCGCCTGGACCGCTTTCAGCCAGTGCGTCGCCGCGCAATAGCTGCCGGCATGCAGCACGCCCGGCACCATGCCGTTCATCTTGGCGCTCCAGCGCTTCGACCAGGCCGCGGAGGCCTCGGTCATGTCCCAGTAGAACGAGTCGGTATAGTTCAGGCCGGCGCACACCTTCTGACCCAGCGAGTTCACGTCGCTGATCTGCATCAGCAGGGTCGCGATCCGTGTCCCACTTTTGGTCACCCCGAATTCGGCGGCCTGCTTGACGCAGTTCTGCGTGTCGGTCCCGGCGTTGGCGAAGCCGATCACCTTGGCGCCCGATGCTTGCGCCTGCACCAGATACGACGAGAAATCCGCCGTCCCCAGCGGCGCACGAACCGATCCCAGCACCTTGCCGCCGGCCGCCTTGACGGCGTTCATCGTGTCCTGCTCCAACGCATAGCCGAACGCATAGTCGGCGGTGATGAAGAACCAGGTGTCGCCGCCGGATTTGGTCAGCGCGGTGCCGGTGCCGTGCGCCAGGGCATAGGTGTCGTAGGAAAAGTGGATGCCGTACGGGGAACATTCCTTGCCCGTCATCGCCGATGTGGCCGGCCCGGTGATCAGGTAAATTCGTTTCTTCTCCCGGCACACCTGCTGGATCGCCAGCCCCGAGGAGCTTGCCGCGCCGTCCGCCAGCACATCCACCCCGGTATCGTCGATCCACTGCCGGGCGAGGGAGGTGGAAACGTCGGGTTTGTTCTGGTCGTCGGCCTGCAGGATTTCGATCGGGCGCCCAAGCACCGACCCGCCGAAATCGGCGATCGCCAGTTCCGTCGCGACATGGTTGCCGGGGCCGCCGACATCGCGGTACGGACCGCTCATATCCGACAGCAGTCCGATCTTCACAGGTTTCGAACTGCTCTGCGCCCGGACGATCCCCGGCATTGCCAACGGCGCGGCCACCAGCCCGCCAATCAACACGCGACGCGATACACTGGACATATATTTTCTTCTCCTACCCTGTTTGGACGCGCCGATGCTTGATTCACGGCGCTACGCCTTGTAGCGCATCAGCACCGTTTGCCGCCTTTGGGGGAAAAAATCCATGCCGATGATGTCGGGAAAGACCGCGCTTCTTGAATTGTTAAGGCAAGAGGGCGTGCGCATGATCTTTGGCAATCCCGGGACCACCGAACTGCCCCTTATGGATGCCTTGGCGGCGGAGCAACAACTCCGCTATATTCTGGCCTTGCAGGAAGCCCCGGCGACATCCATGGCGGACGGCTACTGTCAGGCCTCTGGCGAGTGCGCCATGTTGAACCTGCACGCGGCGCCCGGCCTTGGTAATGCACTGGGCATGCTGTACGACGCACAGAAAGCAGGCTCGCCGATCCTGGTGACGGCTGGCCAGCACGAACAGCGCTTCAACTTCACCGAACCGCTGCTGATGGGCGATCTGCCCACCATCGCGCGCCCGTTTGTCAAATGGTCCGACGAGGTCCGCCGGCTGGAAGACCTGCCGCGGGCGATCCACCGAGCAGTGAAAACCGCGCTGGCGCCGCCGATGGGGCCGGTGTTCCTGTCGCTGCCCGGCGACATCCTGACCGACAGCGCCGATATCGACCTGGGCGCGCCTAGTCGCGTGGCGCCCGCCATGCGCGGCGACAGCTCGGCGATCGCGCGGGCGGCGGCGATCGTCGCCAGGGCGAAAAGCCCGGTCATCATCGCCGGCGATGCCGTGCCGCAGGGCAACGCGCTGCAAGAACTGGTGGACTTTGCGGAGGCCATGGGTGCCCCGGTCTATGACGAAGGCATGGCCAGCCGGGCCATGTTCCCGTCGTCGCATCCGCTGTATCGCGGGGCGATCGTCAGGCTGCCGGCGGCGATCCGCGGCATGTTGATGCAGCACGACCTGCTGGTGTCGGTCGGCGGCGATCTGTTCACCCTGTCGCTGCCCGGCGATGTGGAGCCGATGCCGGAAGATTACCCCGTGATCCACCTGGATACAAACCCGTGGGAGCTTGGGAAGAACTACCCCGAACAGGTCTCCATCCTGGGCGAGCCCAAGGTCACGCTGCCGGAACTGACCGAGGCGCTGCGCAAGGCCCGCTCCTTCGCCGAGGCCGAAGGCGCGGTCAAGCGCCTGGATCATGCCAAGGCCGAGGGTATCGCCAGCCTGCACAAGTTGAACGCGATGGCCGACGCACTGGCGGAACGCCATCCGATCCACCCGCTGGCGCTGATGCAGACGATCGGTCGGCGGCTGCCCGCCGACGCGGTGGTGATCGACGAGACCGTTTCGTCAGGAACCGGATTGCGCCGGTTCCTGAAAAGCGATGACGCGCAAAGCTTCTTCGGGCTGCGCGGCGGCGGCATCGGCTGGGGGCTGCCGGCGGCGATCGGGGTGAAGCTGGCGCTGCCGAACCGGCCGGTGGTTGCGCTGATCGGCGATGGGTCGGCGATGTACACCATCCAGGGGTTGTGGACCGCGGCACGCGAGAACCTGAAGATGGTGTTCATTATCATCAACAACTATTCTTACCGCATACTAAAGCAGCGCACTAACGCAATGAAAGGGTTCGCCGCCCAGCATGACAACTATGTAGCGATGGACCTCGACAAACCTCGTGTCGATTTCGTCTCCGTCGCCCGCGGGCTCGGTCTTACCGCGCACAAAGCAACCACACTGTCCGACCTGGGCGACCTGATGGAAGCCGCACTGGCCGCGGATGGACCCGTCCTGATCGATGTGGAAGTGGACCGTTCCTGGAAGCCGGTATGATGCGCCGGTTTGTCGCGTCCTGTTTGGCCGCCACCCTGGCAATCGCCGCCTCGGCGCCCGCCGCACGCGCCGGATGCGATTTGGGCCGCGTGGTCGGCTATACGCTCGTATTTTCCAAGGTGGTGGATGCCTATATCGAGGATGGCAAGCGGGTAAAGGGGTTCACCGGCTGCAATCCCGACCGGGTCCTGGTGTTTACCGACAACACCGGGGTACGCTGCAAGGAAACCGACATGCAGGAGGCCAGTCTGCCGCAAGCCTATTTGTTCGCGCGTGGTCCCAACGATATGAAACTATGCGTGGGCGACGCATTGTACGACGTGGCACAGGCGCAGTAGCCGAACCGATCGATTATAGCAATTTCAGGCTGGGGGGGAGCGTAATCCACGCGACGGCCAGAAGCGCGATGACGACAATCAGACCGATACCGGCTAAAACCAGGGTGATCGCAAGTCGCATGTTGTCGTCGCTCGCGGAGGCCCACTGTTCGATCGATCTGAGAATGCCGTTCACGCGTATGTTCAACATGCCCCACCCGAAGATAGAGCCTCAATATGGCAACCTCGGAGGTATGAGAAGTCGTTCCCGAACAAGCGCGTTACATTTTAACGCATTGTTAATGACCGCGCGCTACGCCCTGCTCGCTGCCCCCTGTTTGCGAGCCTCCTCGGCCGCTCGGTAGAGATACCAGGTGGCGAGGGACCGGTGCGGCGCCCATGCCAGACCGATCTGGGCAAGGTTCTTCGGTTTTGGCTGCTCCGCCAGGCCGTGCAGCACCCGGTAGCCCTCCCGGACCCCGAAGTCGTCCACCGGCAGCACATCGGGCCTGCCCAGCGTGAAGATCAGCAGCATTTCCACCGTCCAGCGTCCAACGCCGCGGATCGTGGTCAGGCGTTCGATCAGCGCCGCATCGGTCAGGCGGTATGACTGGTGCCGCGTCGGCACCGTGCCGTCCAGCGTCTTGGCGCAGATATCCCGCACCGCCGCGATCTTGCCGGCGGAAAAGCCGCAGCCCCGCAGTGCCGTATCCGCCGTGGCCAGCACGGCCGCGGGTTCGGGGAAAACGCCATCGGGAAACAGCGCCGAAAACCGCCCCAGGATGGCTTCCGCCGCCTTGCCGTGCAGTTGCTGATGCGCGATGGCACGAACCAGCGCCTCATACGGGCTGCGCTGGCGCTGAATGTCCAGCCGGGGTTTGCCCACCCTGGCGATCAGTTCGGCAAACCGCTCCTCCCGGCTTAGATGCCGTACCCCTTCCATGACTTATCCCCCTGCCCGGCGAACCGTTCCGCGCCGTTTCCAATCGATATGCCGTTGCGTGCCCCGCCGCCACCGCTATCTCGGCCCGCTGGGCCTGGCCGCGACAATGTCCGTCGCGCGTCCGATCGGAGCGCCGCCGGAGAGGGACGAGTCTACTTTTGTCGCCATGCGTTTCGCATTGGGATTCGCTACGTATTTTTCCTACTGTCGGACTTCCTTGATATCAGTTAATAATCGGATCGCCCGCCGTGTGGTCGGGGGGGTGTACGGTTCGGTTTTGCCCATAGAATGGCGATTCGGACCCTACAAAGGAACGTTAAGGGGAAGGCGATAAAACAATGAGCGTAAGCGCGGCTCGGGCGGCCGATATTGCCGCAGCCAATCGTCCGATGACATCGGATGAAAAGAAAATTATCCTCGCATCGTCGCTCGGTACTGTCTTCGAGTGGTACGACTTCTATCTATACGGTTCGCTCGCCGTTATTATCGGGGCCAAGTTCTTTGGCCAGTTCGATGAAACCACGCGAAACATCTTCGCCTTACTTGCGTTCGCAGCGGGCTTTCTGGTGCGCCCGTTCGGCGCGCTCGTGTTCGGGCGCCTCGGCGATCTGGTCGGACGTAAATATACCTTTCTCATCACCATCCTTATCATGGGTTCGTCCACGTTCATCGTGGGCGTTCTGCCGACATCCGACAGTATCGGCATTTCAGCGGCGATCATCCTGATTACCCTGCGCATCCTGCAAGGTCTGGCGATCGGCGGCGAGTATGGCGGTGCCGCGACCTATGTCGCCGAACATGCGCCGGCCGGCCGGCGCGGGTTTTACACCAGTTGGATCCAAACCACGGCAACGCTGGGCCTGTTCGTTTCGCTGCTGGTGATTCTGTCGGTTCAGGCGATGATGAGCGCGGCCGATTTCAAGGCCTATGGCTGGCGCATCCCCTTCCTGGTGTCGATCCTGCTGCTGGCGGT
>JAJZEV010000117.1 GCA_021805665.1 Pseudomonadota bacterium | reverse complement strand
ACCACCGCCCGCCCCCGCCGCACCTTCGGCGCCCCCGCCTCCGGAAAGCGCTCCAATATCCTCTCGCGATATCCGCCCGTCACCCACCCCAACACCGCGTCCATCATCGCGGCCAGGCTTTCCCTTTGCTCCGCCGTCAGCGGCGCCAGCATCATCTCCTCCATCTCTAAACTCAGCGGATCGGCTTCCGCACACAGGCGCTCACCGGCCGGGGTCATAACAAAGGTATATTGCCGCCCGTCGCCCTCGACGCCGATGCGCTCGATCAGGCCAGCCTTAATCATCCGGGTCAGAATGCGGGACGTGAGCGAACGCTCGAACCGCGTCAACCTGGCCAGGGCGGTGAAGGTGATGCCGGGCGTGTCCCGAACCAGCCGCAGCACACGCAATTCCCGCACATCCCAGCCAAACCGCTGCCGAAACAGCCGATCGGCGTTTCCTATCCCCTCCTCCGCGATGGAAGCGAGGGCGTAAGTGAGACTTTGCTTCAACATCGGTCATCTGACCCATCTTATCGTCAGAAGCCATAATCTATAAAATTGTCAATTACAACAGTTGCAGAATTCAACAACATACTGGTAAGTAGCCGACAACGCATCGCGGGCATCGGGCCAAGGCGCATGATCAGGAGACACCCATGTCCACCGGCACACCGCCCGCCAGCGGCACGCACGCCATCTCCCACCCCAGGCTGATTGCCGCCTGCACCATCGGCAACGCGCTGGAGTTCTACGATTTCGTGGTGTTCAGCTTCTTCGCCCGCACCATCGGCGCGTTGTTCTTCCCCGCGCAGAACCCGGCGGCGCAGTTGCTGCTGTCTTTCGCCACCTACGGCGTCGGCTTCTTCCTGCGCCCGCTCGGCAGCGTTGTGCTCGGGGCCTATGCCGACCGGAAGGGCCGCAAGAAGGCAACCGTCGTGACGCTGATGCTCATGGCCGCCGGCACCGTCATGGTCGGCCTCGCACCGATCTATGCAACCGCCGGGATGTTCGGCGCGCTGGTCGTCCTGGCGGGCCGTCTGCTGCAAGGGTTTTCGGCCGGCGGGGAAGTCGGCGCCTCCACCACCCTGCTGGCCGAGCTGGCGCCGAAGGATCGCCGGGGGTTTTTCGGCGCATGGCAGTTGGCCAGCCAGGGCCTTGCGGTGCTGGTGGCCGCCGGCGCCGCGTTTTCTATCGCAAGGGCCTTCTCGCCGGCCGAAATAGCCGACGGCGGCTGGCGGTTGCCGTTTCTCGCGGGAATCCTGATCGTGCCCGTCGGCCTGTGGCTGCGCAGCGCATTGGAAGAAAGCCACGCCAACGAGGATGACGAACGGACCCGCTCGGTGTCCTCGCTCAGCATCGCCCTGCGGCATTTTCCGGCGCGCATCCTGGCGGGGGTCGGCCTGATAATCGGCGGGACGGCGGCCAATGCGGTGATCGTGCTGTATATGGCCACCTATGCGGTGACCCAGCTTCACCTGCCCCCGGCGACGGGTCTGCTGGCTGGCATTACGGCCGGAATCGTCACGCTGATCGCGGCGCCGATCGGCGGCGTATTGTCGGATCGGGTGGGACGCCGGCCGGTGATGCTGGTGTCCTATGTGCTGATCCTGGTGCTGATCTATCCCGCCTTCCTGATACTCAACGCCCGTCCGGACCAAGGCACGCTGCTGACGGCCGTCGCGGCGCTCGCCATGCTGAACGCGACCGGCGGGGCGACCGCGATCGTCACCCTCGCCGAAATCTTCCCGGCCGAAATCCGCGCCACCGGTATGTCGCTGGTTTATGCGCTGGGTGTTGCGATTTTCGGCGGATTCGGCCAGTTCATCGTGACATGGCTGATTCAGGCCACCGGAAGCCCGATTGCCCCCGCCTGGTATGTCATGGCCTGCGCGCTGGCCACGATCCTTTCGCTGATGGCTATCCCGGAAATGCGCGGCCGGACGCTAATCTGAACACCGTCGTCATCACGCAAGGACCCGCACCGATGCAACCGATCGAGCAAATTCTGAACCACGCCGACGAACTGACCGCGATCCGCCGCGACATCCATGCCCATCCGGAGATCGGATTCCAGGAAACCCGCACCGCGGCTCTGGTCGCCGACTGCCTGCGGCGATGGGGCGTGGACCGGGTGGAAACCGGCATCGGCCGCACCGGGGTCGTCGGCGTGATCGAAGGGCGGGGCGACGGACCGGCCATCGGCCTGCGCGCCGACATGGACGCGCTGCCGATGCAGGAGGAAACAGGCCTTGCCTACAGTTCGGTCAATCCCGGCGTGTTCCACGGCTGCGGCCATGACGGTCACACGGCAATGCTGCTGGGGGCGGCGCGGTATTTGGCCGCGACCCGCGACTTTTCCGGCCGCGTGCATGTGATCTTTCAGCCCGCCGAGGAAGGTTTGGGCGGCGCCCCGGCAATGATGGCCGATGGACTGTTCGAAAGGTTTCCCTGCCAGGAAATCTACGGCATCCACAACTGGCCCAATGCCCGAACCGGCTGGATCGGCACCACGCCCGGCGTCGCCATGGCCGCGTCGAGCAGTTTCGATGTCGCCATTACCGGCCGCGGCGCACACGGCGCCATGCCGCAGCAAGCGATCGACCCGGTGATGGTCGCCGTCACACTCGCGCAGGCGTTCCAGACCATTGTCAGCCGCAACGTCGGGCCGCAGCAGACCGCGATCCTGTCCATCACCGAACTTCACGCCGGCTCGGCCTACAACGTCATCCCCGACGGTGCGGTGCTGCGCGGTACGATCCGCACCTTCGACCCGGCCGTGGAAGCGCTGATCGCCCGCCGGATGAAAGAAATCGCCGAGGGCGTTGCGGCGGCCTTCGGGGCCACCGCGACCGTTGCGATCAACCCCGGCTATCCGACGCTGATCAACAGCGCCGATCATGTTGCGGCGGCCTGTCGCGTGGCCGCCGAAATCGTCGGCCCGCAGAATGTGGACGCCGCGATCGCGCCACTGACCGGCAGCGAAGACTTCGCCTTCATGCTGGCGCGGGTTCCTGGCGCCTACCTGATGGTTGGGCAGTCCGGAGGCGGCAATCTCCACAATCCCGGCTACAAGTTCGACGACAGCATCATCCCGATCGGCGCCTCCCTTCTGGCTCGGATCGCCGAGGCTCGGTTGAGCAACCGGTAGCGATCCCCGCTCTCGGGGCCGCGCCGGAAACGCGCCCCCGATGACGGCCCGCCGCTTCCCTGTTATCCTGAAGAGCCAGGGAACAAGAACGGCCAGGAATGAACATCGCAGCCCCCTCCAGACCGCATGAGCCAAAGGCGCTGGCGCTGATCGGTTCGGCACATCTCGTTAGCCATTTCTATTACCTTGTCCTGGTGCCGCTGTTTCCGATCCTCAAGGATCGGCTGGGCATCGGCTACGTGGAACTCGGTGTCGCCCTGACGGTCTTCAATGTCGTAAGCGGGCTGGTCCAGGCCCCGATGGGCTACGCCGTGGACCGTTTCGGCGCTCGGCGAGTCCTGATCGCCGGGCTGATGCTGGGCGGGCTGTCGTATATCTCCATCGGCTTGTTCCCGTTCTACCCATGGATACTGGTGGCCTCCGCGCTGATCGGCGTGGCCAATGCGGTCTATCACCCGGCGGATTACGCGATCCTGGGGTCCGTCATCGAGCCAAGCCATCTCGGCCGAGCGTTTTCGATCCATACGTTCGCGGGGTTCATTGGGGGCGCTATCGCGCCGATTCTGATGCGGGGTGCGGACCGGTTCGGCTTTCAGGCGGCCATCATCGCCGCCGGCGCGATGGGCCTGCTGGTCGCGGTGCCGCTGATGCTGGCCGGGTGGCTGGACAGCGCCGCCGCCGTGAACGCCCCCGTGGCATCGTCGGTCCATATCCCCATGCGCGCATTACTGACCCCGGCGGTCGTTGGACTCGTCGGGTTCTTCGCGCTGTTGAGCCTTAGCAGCGGCGCCCTGACCAACTACTCCGCCGTGGCGCTGGTCACCGTCTATGGGTTTTCGCTGTCGGCGGCCAATCTGGCGCTGTCATCGTTTCTGTTCAGCTCCGCGATCGGGGTGCTGGCGGGCGGTTTTATCGCCGATCGAACCAAGCGGCATGGCGATGTCGCCGCGTTCGGTTATGGCGGCGCGGCGGCGCTGGTGCTGCTGATTGGGACAACGAACATCGGTTCGGCCCTGACCATCGGGGCGATGGGCCTGGCCGGGTTCCTGTCCGGCATGATCTCCCCGTCCCGAGACATGCTGGTGCGGGCCGCCTCGCCGCCCGGCGCATTCGGGCGGGTGTTCGGCATCGTCACCACCGGCTTTAACATCGGCGGCACGATCGGCCCGCTGATCGGCGGCTTTATCATGGACCATAACCTGCCGCGCTGGGTGTTCTTCTCGTCGGTGCTGTTCATGGCGCTGACCTCGATCATGGCGGTAGCCAGCGAATGGACGTCGCGCCGCCGCATGTCCTCGGTCGCCGCGCAGGCGCGGGCGGTCTGACGTCTAACGCACCGCGGTTGCGGCAAATGCCCGATTGCACGTTCGCCGCCAGCGCCACACATTGAACACCAGCACGAAAAGGGGACACTCCCATGGATTTCGACCTGTTTGTCATCGGTGGCGGTTCGGCCGGCGTGCGGTGCGCCCGCATTTCCGCTGGCCATGGCGCCCGTGTCGGCGTTGCGGAGGAGCGCCATTGGGGCGGCACCTGCGTCAACATTGGCTGCGTGCCGAAGAAGCTGCTGGTGCAGGCCGGCGAATACGGCGGCTGGGCGGAGGACGCGGCCGGCTTCGGCTGGACGATGACAAAGGGTTCGCACGACTGGGGCAAGCTGATCGCCGCCAAGGACCGGGAAATCACCCGGCTGGAGGGCATCTACCGCAAGCTGCTGAACGCCGCCGGGGCCAGGATTTTCGACGGACGGGCCACCCTGGTCGATGCCCATACGGTCGAGGTGAACGGCGAACGCTACACCGCCAGGAACATCGTCATCGCGACGGGCGGCAATCCGGAGCGTCCAACCATTCCCGGCGCCGAACTGGGCATTATCTCCGACGACGCGTTCTACCTGAAGACCATGCCGCGACGGGTGATCATGGTTGGGTCGGGTTACATCGCGGTGGAGTTCGCCGGCATCTTCAAGGCGCTGGGGGCCGAGGTCGATCTGGTCTATCGCCAACCGCTGCCCCTGCGCGGGTTCGACCACGATATCCGCGAGTCGATGCAGGAAGCGCTGGAGGCGCAAGGTATCGTCCTGCATCCGAACAGCACGCCGGCAAAGCTGGAAGCCGACGGCGACATGCGTATCCTGACGCTGACCGACGGCCGGACGCTGCACGCCGACCTGGTATTCTTCGCGACCGGGCGAAAGGCCAACGTGGCCGGCCTTGGGCTTGACAAGGTAGGCGTGGAACTGAACGCCAAGGACGCGATCAAGGTCGATGACGGATTGCGCACCACCGTCCCGCATATCTACGCCATGGGCGACGTGACGGATCGGATAAACCTGACGCCCGTCGCCACCGCCGAGGGGCACGCCCTGGCGGATACGCTGTTCGGCAATAGTCCACGCAACGTCTCGCTGCGGAACATTCCGTCGGCGGTCTTCACCACGCCGCCGGTCGCCTCCGTCGGACTGACCGAGGAACAGGCGTGCGCGATGAGCCCGGTGGACATTTACCTGACCAAGTTCACCCCGATGCGTCACACCCTGTCTGGCCGCGGCCGCAAGACAACGATGAAGCTGGTGGTGGACAAGGCGACCCAGAAAGTGGTCGGCGCGCACATGATGGGCGAGGACGCCGCCGAAATCATCCAGGGCATCGCCATCGCCGTCGTCATGGGTGCGACAAAGGCGGATTTCGATCGCACCATCGGTATTCACCCCACGGCGGCGGAGGAGTTCGTGACCCTGCGTACCCGCACCCGAACGACCGATCTGGCCAAGGCGGCGGAATAGGATACGGC
>JAJZEV010000064.1 GCA_021805665.1 Pseudomonadota bacterium | reverse complement strand
TACGACGTCTATTCCAAGCGCCCGGACGGCGACATTCAGGAGGACTTCTACGAAAGGACCGGCAGTTTCCAGGCCCCTCTGCGCCATTTCACCGTGCATGACTGGGTGCGTCCGGGCACCAACAACGCCCATTGGCGCGTTCAACTCATGTGGCCGATCGACCTTCCGTTCCTGGTTCTCTACACCGATCCAGACTATCGCTATGTCCTGTTCGGCGAGCAAAACCGCAAACTCGGCTGGATCTACGCCCGCACGCCAACCATTCCCGACGCCGACTACCAAGCGCTGATCGCTCGGTTCGCGGCACTCGGCTACGACAGGAATGCGTTCGTGAAGTTCGTCCAGACCCCCCAGCAGATCGGGCAGCCCGGCTTCTGGAGTGAAGGGGTCCAATAGCGGCGGCCAGCAGAACAGTCGGATCAAAAAACGACAAATGAACCAAAGATCATCATGTCGTATCGTAGAACGCCCAACGAGACACCCATTAGACACCAGAAGCCAGACCGATCGTCCCTCCTCACCACCCGTGTCGTACGATACCATCGTCCCAACCCAGCCAAGCCGGAGCGAACATGGATAAACCCCTGCACGACAGGCTGACCGGCTGGCGGCGCCACCTTCACGCCAACCCCGAACTCACCCTGCATGAGGCCAACACCGCCGCCTTCGTCCAGCAACGTCTGACCGAACTCGGCATCCCGTTCACCGCCAACATCGGCGGCCACGGCGTCGTCGCCACCATCGCCCGGGGTCAGTCCAACCGCTCCGTCGGCCTGCGCGCCGACATGGACGCCCTGCCGATCCAAGAAACCAGCGGTGTGCAGCATGCCTCCAACAACCCGGGCGTCATGCACGCCTGCGGCCACGACGGCCACACCGTCTCTCTCCTCGGCGCCGCCGCCCTGCTGGCCCGGGACCCGGACTGGTCCGGCACCGTGCAACTGGTCTTCCAACCAGCCGAGGAAGGCGGCGGCGGCGCCAAAAGCATGATCGCCGACGGGCTGTTCGACCGCTTCCCGATGGAACGCATTTTCGGCTACCACAACTGGCCCGGGCTGGCCGCCGGCACCGTCGCCGTCCACGACCACGCCGTCATGGCAGCCGGCAACCGGCTGTATTTCACCATCGCCGGCCATTCCGGCCACGCCGCCCTGCCGCACCTGACACGCGATCCGATGGTCGCCGCCGCCCATTTGCTGTTGGCGCTGCAATCCGTCGTCTCCCGGTCGGTCAATCCGCTGGACAGCGCCGTCGTCACCATCGGCACGATGCAGGCCGGGTCGGCCGCTAACCAGATTTCCGACCGGGCGATCATGCGCGGCACCATGCGCGCCCTGAACAACACCACCCGCGACGCGATGCAGCAAACCATCCGCCGCATCGCCGCCGGCGTCGCACACAGTTTCGACGTCGCCATTCAGGTGGAAATCCCACCCGGCAACACCGTCACCGCCAACACCCCGGCCGAACGTGACATCGCCGCGGAGGCCGCCGCCGCTGCCGGCCTGCCAGTAAGCCGCGACCTGGCACCCGCCATGACCGGCGAGGATTTCTGCTGGTTTCTCGATCACCGGCCCGGCGCCTTCGTCTGGATCGGCAACGGTCCGGCCGACGGCGGGCGCGACCTGCACAACGCCAACTACGATTTCAACGATGCGATTCTGCCCGCCGCCGCCCGCTATCTGGCAGGCGTGGCGAAACGCGCCCTGCTTTAACGGTCGGGCGATAACACACGGCCGCTTCTTGCCGAATGGCTGGCGCATCCCAACCTCTCCAGATATCCGACGTTCAATAAGGATCCCTCCATGGCTGCTGAAATCCCCGCTGCGTTCCTGGACCTGCTGACTGAAAAGAAAGCCCTGGCGCATATCGCCACGCTGCAGCCCGACGGCTCCCCCCAGGTGACGCCGGTATGGTTCGACTACACCAACGGCAAAGTCCGCGTGAACACCGCCAAGGGCCGCATCAAGGCTCGGAATATGTCGGAAGGCTCGAAGGTCGCGCTGTCGATCGTCGATCCGGACAACGCCTATCGCTACATCCAGATTCGCGGCACCGTGACCAAGGAAACCACCGAAGGCGCCATCGCCCATATCGACAGCCTGGCAAAGAAGTACCTCGGTAAAGACGTATATCCCTGGCACAACCCCAAGGAAGAACGGGTGATCTACGAAATCACGCCGGCCGCCGCGCAAACAATGGGTTAAGCCGACTGTCCGCCGTCAGGGGCAAACCCGCCCGGGACGGCGGACCTATCGGTCGGGCGCCACCGTCGCGTCGATCCGCGCCATAAGATCGGCGGGCAGCGGTCCAGCCTCGGCCGCGGCGATACACCCGGCCAGTTCGGCGCGGTTCTTCACCCCCAGCACCAGCGTGTCGATGTCCAGCCCCAGCGCATACCGGTGTGCCACGATGGCCGGGTCTTCCCCGATCTCCGCACACAACGCCCGGAACCCGGCGGCGAGGGCATAATCCCGCACCTCCGGATGATCCGCAGGCAGATCGCGGTCTATCGCCGCCGTCAGCGCCCCTGCCTGAACCGCTCGGATTCCCATGATCCCGACGCCGTTCGCCCGGGCGGCGGCCATGACGTCGCGCGGCTTCGACGGCCCCTGGAAGAACTTCAGCCCGCCCGGCGAGTCCAGCATGTTGGCGATGCACTGCACCGCCGCCGGCTTCGGATCCTCGTTCAGGACCTCGATGATCGCATCCGGATGCCCGATCCCGGTCAACCCCCAGGCAGCGATCAGGCCTTCCTGCTTCAGCTTCTCGAACGCCGGCCGAACCCGGGACCGGAACAAAGGCAGCGGAGTCAGCCGGCTGACATCCGGCGCGTTCCACATCGCATGCCCGTCCGGCACCAGGTTGGAGTGCAGGAAGAAGATATCCAGCCGGTCCCGCTGGATCAGCCGCAGGCTCGTCTCCAACGATGTCCGCAGGATGCCATAGACACGGTCGGGCGCCGGATTGCCCAGGTTGCACTTGCTGGTGATCCGCAGCCCCTCGGGGATGCGCCCGCCGAACGCCGCACCGACCACGGTTTCGGCCTTGCCGTCGCCATAGCGGGGCGCCAGGTCCAGCAGGTTGATCCCCGCCGCCACCGCCGCATGCACCGTCGCCACGCATTCGTCGAACGTCGTCTCCCCCCACAGCATGCCCAGGCCGCCGCCGCCCAGGGTCAGGGTGGAGACCGGGAACAGCGATCCGAACGGTTGTTTTTGCATGGTGTTATCCTCTCTTACAGTCAGGCGGCGGATCGCTTTTGCACCAGCTCCACCATGATCCCGTCCGGCCCGCGCACGAACGCCAGATACACCCCGGCATCCCGGGTCACTGGCCCCACCGCGATCTCGGCGCCCTTGGATCCCAGCTCCGCGATCGTTGCGTCCAAATCCTCGACGGTGAAGCCGAAATGCTCCAGCCCGTAATAGGGAAACGCCGGGGCAGGGGTCATCGGATCGTGCGGATGGGCCGGCGCGATCAGCACCTTCTGCCCGCCCACGCGCAGCATGATCCGCACCTGGCCGGGGTACAGCGTGCCGGGAGGATAGACCCCGCGTGTCGCCTCCGCGCCGAACATGGTCTCGAAGAACCGCGCGGTCGCTTCGGGATCGGAGCTTCGCAGATGGATGTGGTCGAAACGGACTATGGACATGGCCCGACGTTAGCGGCCGTTCCCGCTGTCCGGCAAGCCGCCCGGGCGGTTCGCGATCGGGTGCTTGCGCCGGCCGGCATCATTGCGCAGTGTAGAGCGTGTTGGGGTACCAAGTGCCGGCCCAGCGGCACAGACCCTTGCCGGGAAGGAAGCGTCCATACAATGTCCGATCACTCGACACCGCTGTTGTCTGTCAAAGGTGTCACGCTGCGCTTCGGTGGCGTCATCGCGCTGGATAGCGTGTCATTCGACGTCATGCCGGGCCAGATCGCCGGGCTGATTGGCCCGAACGGCGCCGGCAAGACCACGCTGTTCAACTGCCTCAGCCGGCTTTACCAGCCGAATGCCGGGGAAATCAGTTTCCAGGGTCAGTCCGTCCTGGAAGTACCGCGCCACCGGATCTCCGAGATCGGCATCGGCCGAACCTTCCAGAACGTTGCTCTGTTCGACCATCTGACGGTGCTTGAAAACGTCATGGTGGGCCGTCACAGCCGTACCGGCGCCGGATTCGTCGAAAGCGCCCTGCGGCTGCCCTCGGTCGGGCGGGAGGAAACGGCGATCCGCAAACGCTCCCTTGAACTGATCGACTTCATGAACCTGGGGGACTTCACCAACCGCATCTCGGCCGGCCTGCCGTTTCCGATTCGCAAGCGGGTGGAACTAGCCCGGGCGCTGGCCGCCGAACCGAAGCTGCTGCTGCTGGACGAACCGGCGGCCGGCCTGAACCACGAGGAAGTCCACACCCTGGAAGGCCAGATCCGCCGCGTCCGCGACCTGCAAGGCGTCACCGTCCTGCTGGTCGAACATCACATGAGCCTGGTGATGTCCGTCTCCGACAAGGTCGTCGTGGTGAATTTCGGCCGCAAGATCGCCGATGGCAAGCCGGACGATGTCCGCCAGAACCCCGAGGTGATCAAGGCCTACCTGGGCACCGCCGCTTAGGGAGCGGTCTTCTCAGGCGGGCTTCAAACGGAACGCGATCAACGGTTCCTCCGCGAACGGCCTGGGTCCGCGCAGCATCGCCGCCGCTCGGTCCAGGTCTCTCACCAGCGCCTCCAGCAGGGGAAGATCGCCGGGCTCTGGTCGCAGGCCGATCGCCCGGACCCGGGCCTCGAACTTGATATCGCTCATGGCGGTGCTTCCATTACGCGGTGAGCGGCGGGCGCCTGGCCCGCCAGGACGTTGCCATCTCATAGGCGTGCCCTGCCCGGAACATCGTGGCTTCGGCGAACGGTTTGCCGACGATCTGCATGCTGACCGGCAGCCCGCCCTGGCCGTAGCCGGTGCAGACGCTCAGCGCCGGCAGGCCGGTGACGTTGAACGGCATGGTGAAGTTGGGCTTCTCCAGCATCGCCCATTTCGGCACCTCGTCGATCCTCGGCGCCTCCCCGGGGGCGGAGGCGGTGATCAGGATGTCCAGGTCGGCCATCGCGTCGCGCATCTCCTCGCACAGCACGCGGCGGCGGCGGACGGCTTGGATGTAGTCGGCCGCGCGCAGCACGGCACCGAACGCCAGGCGGTCGCGCATCAGCGCGCCGTAGTCGTTGAAGCGCTCCTTCAGCCATGGCTCATGCACGGCATAGGCCTCGGCGGTCAGGATTACCCAGCCCGGGGCGTTGTAGTCCATCATCGGCGACAGCGTCACGTCGCGGATTTCGGCCCCCTGGTCGCGGAACACGGCCAGCGCGTCGTCGACACCCTTCCGGGTCGCGGCGCTGACCGGGTGATCGACCTCGTGAAAGTGTCGGATGACGCCGATCCGCAGGCCGCGGGCGGTTTGACCCAAATCGGCGGTAAAGTTAGCAACGGGCCGGTTGGCGCTGGCGGGATCGAGCGGATCGTATCCGGCCATGCCTTGCAGCAGCAGCGCGCAGTCCTCCACCGTCCAGGCCATCGGGCCGGTATGGTCCAGGGTCTGCGACAGCGGCAGCACGCCGCGCCGGCTCGACAGGCCATAGGTCGGCTTGATCCCGGCGATACCGCACAACGCCGACGGGCCGCGGATCGAGCCCCCCGTGTCGGACCCGGTGCCGCCCATGACCAGACCCGCCGCGACGGCGGCCCCGGTGCCGGAGGACGACCCGGCGGTGAAATGGTCCGGGTTCCAGGGGTTGCGCGCCGGCGGCCAGGGCAGGTCGAACGACGGGCCGCCAATGGCGAACTCATGCGTCGCCAGCTTGCCCATCATCACGGTCCCGGCCTCGGCCCACTTGGCGACGACAACGGAGTCCTCGGCCGGGACATTGTGTTCCAGCAGCTTGGAGTGCGCGGTCGTGCGGATGCCGGCGGTGTTGTAGATGTCCTTGTGGCCGATCGGGATGCCGTCCAGCCCGCCCTTCAGCGTGCCGGCCATCTGTCTGGCCTCGGACGCCTTCGCATCCGCCATGGCGCGGTCTTCGGTCGGCAGCAGGAAACTGTGCAGGGTGGGGTCCAGCTTCGCGATCCGGTCGAAGCAAGTCCGGGTCAGTTCGACGGGCGACAGTTTCTTCGCCGCGATCAGCTTGCCAGCCTCGGCGATCGTGAGAAACGAGTCCATTACTTCACCTCCGGCGTGAATATGACGGAAGGTTCGGTTTCCCGCGGCATCGGTGGTGTCGCCCGCGTGATCATAGCCTGGAACAGCGGATAGGCTTCGAACAGGACCAGTTTCTGGTCGTTTGTCAGTGTCAGGCCGGTCTGATCGACCAGCGTGCCGAAGTCGGTTTCGTTCATGTCTCTGCCCCTGTTCGGCCTGTGCCGGCTAAGCCGGCATCAATTCAGCGGCCCGTACACACCGGGCCATCGCACCAGTTTCCGTTGTAACCACCGGAATGTCCCGCCGGCAGGCATCGGCCGCATACCGGCATCGCGGCGCGAAGGCGCATCCGGGTGGCAGTTCGGCCAGATTCGGCGGGCTGCCCGGAATCGTCTCCAACGCACGTCCGCGCATGCCACCATGCACCGTCGAAGACAGCAAGCCCCGGGTATAGGGATGCATCGGCTGGCGCATCACCTGCCGCGTCGTGCCGGTTTCCACGAACCGGCCGGCATACATCACGGCGATCCGGTCAGAGATTTCGGCGGCGGCGCCCACGTCGTGCGTCACGAACACGATCGCCATGCCCAGTTCCTCCTGCAACTGGCGCAGCAGCAGCAGGATTTGGATCTGCACCGTGACGTCCAGCGCCGTGGTGGGTTCGTCCGCCAGCAGAACGCCGGGCTTACAGGCCAGCGCCAGGGCGATCATGGCGCGCTGGCGCATGCCGCCGGACATTTCGTGCGGGAAGTTCTTCAACCGGCGTTCGGCCGAGGGGATCTTCACCTGCTCCAGCAAGCCCAGCGCCCGTTTCATCGCGGTGCGGTTGTCGCAGCCCTCGTGCTGGACGATGGTCTCCGCGATCTGCTCGCCGATCGTGTACACCGGGTCCAACGCGGCCATAGGCTCCTGAAAGATCATGGAGACCGCACCGCCGCGCAGTTTCGCCAGGGCAGCGGCGGGCAGCCCAAGGATTTCCTGCCCGTTCAGCCAGACCTTGCCGGAGATGCCGGCATAGGCGGGCAGCAGCCCCATCAGGGCCTTCAGGCTGACACTCTTGCCGGAGCCTGATTCGCCCAGGATGGTCAGGGTTTCGCCGGCCTTCAGCGAGAAATCGACGCCATTGACGGCGGCGACATCGGTGTTGCGGCGGGTGAAGCGAACCGTCAGGTCCTCGACCCGCAGAACCGGTGTGGATGCGGTGTCAGCCATGATGCACCGCCATCGCCGATTGCGCCTCGGGGATGTGACACGCGACGACGTGGCTGGCGTCGGTATCGCCGTCGAACGGGGCCGCGAGCGGCGGCAGACTCTCCGAACAGCGCGGCTGGGCGAACGCGCAGCGAGTGCGGAAGCGGCAGCCGGATGGCGGATCGATCGGGTTCGGCGGATCCCCTGTCAGCGGCATTTGGGTGGTGCGCCGATCCGGGTCCAGGGTTGGCTTCGAGGCGAACAGCGCCCTGGTATAGGGATGGCGGGGGCGGCGGTAGATCGCATCCACCGGCCCGGCCTCGACCACACGGCCGAGATACATGACCATGACCCGGTCGCTCATATACTCCACCACGTTCAGGTCGTGGCTGATGAACAGATAGGTCAGGTTCAGCGACTGTTTCAGGTCGGTCAGAAGGTTCAGCACCTGTGCCTCGACCGATTTGTCCAGTGCGGCGACGGCTTCGTCCAGGATCACCAGGCGCGGCTCCAGCGCCAGCGCGCGGGCGATGTTGACCCGCTGGCGCTGGCCGCCGGACAGTTCGTGCGGGTAACGCCGCGCATACTGCCGCGGGTTCAGCCCCACCCGCGACAGCAGATCCTCCGCTCGGTCGTACGCTTCCTTCCTTCCGAGCCCATGCATGCGCGGGGCATAGGCGATGCTCTCGGCCATGGTCATGCGCGGGTTCAGGGATGTGTAACTGTCCTGGAACACCATCTGCATCTGCCGGCGCATGTCGCTGACGGAAATGCCGCGCCTGTCGCCGACCGGGTCGCCGTCGAATATCACGGATCCGGCGTCCGGCTCCATCAGGCGCATGAGCAACCGTGCGGTGGTGGACTTGCCGCAGCCGGATTCACCGACGATGCCCAGGGTCTCTCCCTTGCGGACGGAGAACGACACGTCATCGACGGCCTGCACGGTGGCGACCTGACGGTTCAGCAGCCCGCCGCGAACCGGGAAATGCTTGCGCAGGTTATCGACGATCAGCAGCGGCTGGGCCGGGCCGCCGCGGTCACGCGGATCTTGTTCCAAGGACGCGCTCATTTGTTCAACCTTATATCCATGGCGCTGCGGAACCCGTCGCTCATCAGGTTGAAACACATCGAGGTGGCGAAGATCATCAGGCCGGGCAGGGCGGCCACATAAGGCTGCACATAGATCGCCTGACGCAGGGAGTTCAGCATCAGTCCCCATTCGGCCCGCGGCGGGGTGACACCCAGGCCCAGGAACGACAGGCCGGCGGACAGGATGATGGAGACGCTGATCAGGCTGGTGGCATAGACCATGATCGGCCCCAGGACGTTCGCCAGCACATGGTAGCGGATGATCTGCATCGTGGTGGTGCCGGATGCGCGTGCGGCCTCCACGAAGTCCAGGTTGCGGGACTGGGCCGTCACCGTCTCCGACACCCGCACCATGGGCGGAATGAACACCACGGCCAGGGCGATGATGGAGTTCGACAGGCCGTTGCCCAGCAGGCCGCAGATGGCGATGGCCAGCAAGATGGATGGGAAGGCGTAGAACACGTCCATGGTACGCATGATCAGCGTGCCGACGATGCCGCCGGCGTATCCAGCCAGGATGCCCAGGAAGCCGCCGACGATCAGGGAGATCGTGACCGGCATGATCGCGGCCAGCAGCGACAGGCGCCCGCCGTAGCACAGCCTGGTCCACAGATCGCGGCCGGTTTCGTCGGTGCCCAGCCAATGGCCAGGGGCGCCGATGGGCTTCAGGCGGCCGAGCACGCTGCCGTGGTACGGGTCGTAGTGGGTAACCAGCGGCGCGCCCAGCGTGATGAACAGGATGCCCAGCAGCACCAGCGAAACCGCCATGGTGGTCTTATCGGCCAGCAGCCTCTGCCCGACGGATTTCCAGTAGCCGGGCGCCGGGGCGGCGGGCGCATCGGGCCGGGAGACGAGCGGCGTCTCCAGCGTGAGATCGGACATGTCGTGTCCCTTGTTCAACGACGGATGTTCAACGACGGATGTTCAACGACGGATGTTCAACGACGGATTCTGGGGTCAATCGCCGCCTGGGCGATATCGACCAGCAGGTTGAGCATGACGAAGAAGGTCGCCAGCACCAGGATCGTGGCCTGCAAGACCGGGATGTCGCGGCGGAAGATCGCCAGGTTCAACAGGTTGCCGGACCCCGGCCAGTTGAACACGGTTTCCACCAGGATGGACCCGCCCAGCAGGTAGCCGAATTGCAGGCCCATCAGTGCCAGAACCGGCGGGGCGGCGTTCTTGGCGATGTGGCGGATCACCGGCCAGCGGGTCAGTCCCTTCGCCGACAGCGCGCCGACGAAGTCCTGCCCCAATATGTCCAGCACCGTCGCGCGGACCAGCCGGCCGATGACACCCATCGGAATCAGCGACAGGGTGATGACCGGCAGGACAAGGTATTGCAGCCGGTCGTACAGCGGCAGCGAGTCGTCCCCCATGCCCTGCGCCGGCATCCAGTCGTGCAGCACCGCGCAGAACAGCACCAGCACGATGGCGCACCAGTAATGGGGCAGGGACACGCCGACCGTGGCGATGGCGGAGAACACCTTGTCCGGCCAGCGCCCATGATACAGCGCGGACACCATGCCGCAGAGAATTCCCATCGAAAACCCGAGCGCCGCGCCGAGGATGGCCAGCACGAAGGTGTTCCGCAGCGCCGCGCTCAGTTGGCCCCAAACCGGCGTGGCGTTGAACACCGACAGGCCGAAATCGCCCTGCACGGCGCGCAGCAGCCACAGCAGGTATTGCATGTACAGCGGCTTATCGAAGCCGAAGGCAGCCTTCATCTGGGCGATGACCTCTGGCGAGGCCTCGGGCGGCATCAGCATGTCGATCGGGTTTCCCGGCACGATATGCACCAGCCCGAAGACGACGAGAGAGACACCGAGCAGGATCGGGATCGCCTGGAACAGGCGGCGGATGGCGAAGAGAAGCATGCGGATCGAAAGCTCCAGATGCTGGGGTTGCGCCGCGTCGCGACGGTACGGACATATGCTGCGATGCAACAATCGATGTGAGTCGTAGCACAGCGGGAATTGCTGTCCAGGGCTATTTGAGCGATTTATATGCTATTGCATTAAATCGGACGCCACCATAGCGTTCCGGTGTCTTTTAGACGAATATTTAGGCAGTTATGGAGATCGAATTGCATCGCAATTCCATCCTTCCGGCGGTCATGGAGCGTGTTGGGCAGAGAAGGGGCGGTATCCTGGTATTCAGCCGCCTTGATTCTAAGCGGACTGCTCATATCGTGGTCGATTTGCAGGATGGTTTCATGGCCCCGGGTGCGGTCGCGGAAATCGCCGAGGCGCGCGTGATCGTCCCCACGGTGAACCGGATCAGCCAGGCGGTTCGCGATGCGGGCGGGCTAGTGGTTTATATCCAAAATACCGTCGACGACGTTGCGATCCGCACCTGGTCCACGTTCTTCGACCATTTTTGCTCCCCCGCCCGGCGGCAGATGATGATCGAGGCGTTCCCGCCGGGGTCTGAAGGGCATGCGATCTGGCCGGGGCTGGAGGTTCTGCCGCGGGACCTGAAAGTTCAGAAGCGCCGCTTCGGGGCGTTCGCGCCGGACGCACCCGATCTGCATGACATCCTGCGGGCACGCGACATCGATACACTCATCATCACCGGAACCGCGTCCCGGGTTTGCTGCGAGTTCACCGCTCCGGATGCCATGATGCTGAACTAAAAAGTGCTTTTTGTCGCTGACGGTGATTCCACCTTCACCGACGAGGAGCATAACTCCACCCTGTCGGCGATGGCCTACACATTCCGCGACGTCATCGAAACCGATGCCCTGATCGAGCTGATCCACCAGGACCAGATGGCCGTGGCATAGGCCTTGCAGCGAAGAGGCCGTCTCCATCGATGAAGGACACGGCATGACAGTTTCGAGGCGCGGTCTCCTCGCCGCCGCAACCAGTGCCGCTGCGTTTCCGGGCGGGCTGGCGACAGCGGCCAGTCCTCAGGTGTTACGAATCGGCATGACCGCGGCCGATTTGCCGACCACGCACGGTATTCCGAACAATGGCGGCGAGGGATTCCGGTTCCTGGGATACCCCGCCTACGATTCCGTCGTGAACTGGGATTTCACCCATACCGACACACTGGCCGGCATCGCGCCGGGGCTGTTCACGGGCTGGCGGATCGATGAAGGCAACCCGTTGCGCTGGATTTGCGACGTCCGGCAGGGGGTGAAATTCCATGACGGGTCGGACTTCGACGCCGATGCGGTCATCTTCAATTTCGGGCGGATATTCGACGACAAGTCGCCACAATACGATGCGCCGGCCGCGCCGATCGTGCGCGCAACCGTGTCGATGATCGATTCTTATGCCAAGGCCGACGACAAGACCATCGTCATCACGACGAAATACCCGTTCAGCTTTCTGCCATACCTGTTGCCCCGTATCCTGATCGTCAGCCCGGCACAGTGGGAGGCGACGGGTAGGAACTGGGCGTCGTTCGCGAAAAATCCCTCGGGCACCGGACCGTTCAAAATCACCAAGGTGGTGCCCGGGCAATACGCCGAGATGTCCCGGAACGAAGCATACTGGGACAAAGCGCGCATCCCCAAACTGGACAAGATGATCGTCTATCCGATGCCGGAAGCGACTACGCGGGTAGCGGCGCTTCGTTCCGGACAGGTGGATTGGATCGAGGTGCCGCCGCCGGATTCCATTCCCTCGCTGAAGGAAGCCGGTTTGCGGATCAGCCTGTGGCCGTATCCACACACGTATCCTTACGTGTTGAACTGCACCGACGCATCGCCGTTCAAGGATGAGCGGGTGCGGCAGGCGATCAACTACGCGGTGGATCGCGAAGGCCTGTGCGCCTTGTTGAACGGCACGGCCAAACCCGCCTCGGGGTTGTATCCGCCGGAAGATCCGCTGTTCGGCACTCCGGCGAACCATTACAAATACGATCCGGAGAAGGCGAAGGCGCTGCTGAAACAGGCCGGATATGGCCCTGACAATCCGGTGAAGGCCAAGATCATGATCTCAACCTCGGGGTCGGGGCAGATGGTGCCAATTCCGATGAACGAGTTCATGCAGCAAAATTTCAAAGCCGTCGGCATGGATATCGATTTCGATGTGGTCGAATGGGGAACGATGCTGGTCGCCGTACGCAGCGATCCGCACGCCCCGCCGTCGCATGGCGATGACGGGGTCAACATCAGCCTGAGCTTCACCGACCCGTCCTCGATGTTTCGTTACTATGCCAAGGACAGTTATTCCCCGGTCAACTACAACTGGGGGCACTGGGACAGCCAGCCGGCGACGGATTTATTAAAGACGGCGCAGGCGACGTTCGACAAGACCGAACAGGACAAGCTTCTGGCGCGGGCTCATGCGATGGTCGTCGATGGGGCGCCGTGGCTGTTCATTGTTCACGACCTGAACCCGCGGGCGATGTCGAAGAAAGTCACCGGGTTCAGGCCAGCACAGAGCTGGTACCAGGATTTCACCCAGATCAGTATGGCATGAGAGGCTATCATCGGTATGCTTAGACGTGAATTACTCGCCGGCATCGCGGTCAGCGCAGCCCTTCCCGCGTTTCCTGCCGTCGCGGCCGCCGGCGGGACCCTGCGGATCGCAATGACCGCGGCGGATCTGCCCAGCGCACACGGGATTCCGAATAATGGTTTCGAGGGATACCGTTTCCTGGGTTATGCCCCATACGATGGGCTGGTGAACTGGGATTTGCGGCATAATCCGGACAAGCCGGCGGACATCGCCCCCGGCCTGTTTACCGCCTGGAAGATCGACCCGGCCAACCCGCTGCGCTGGCTGTTCACCGTACGCCAAGGCGTGAAATTCCACGACGGATCGGACTTCGGCGCCGATGCGGTGATCTGGAATCTGCAACGGATCTACGACGACAAGTCCCCGCACTATGACGCGCCCGCCGCGCCGATCGTCAAAGCCGCCGTGTCGATGGTCGATACTTATCAAAAGGTCGATGACACCACCATCGCGATGACGACCAAGTATCCATTCAGTTTCCTGCCGTATCTGCTAACCCGTGTGCTGATGGTCAGTCCGGCGCAGTTCGACGCCGTGGGCAAGACGTGGGCGGCGTTCGGGAAGAACCCGTCCGGCACCGGACCGTTCAAGATCACGCGGGTGGTGCCCGGCCAGTATATCGAGATGGTGCGGAACGAAGACTACTGGGACAAGGAGCGTATCCCGAAGCTGGAGAAGCTGATCGTCAGCCCGATGGCGGAAGCAACCACGCGGATCGCGGCGCTGCGCTCCGGCCAGGTGGATTGGATCGAGGTTCCGGCGCCGGATTCCATTCCCTCGCTGAAACAGGCTGGTTTCAACGTTACGCTTTGGCCGTATCCGCATACCTGGCCTTACGTGCTGAACACGGAACCTGGATCGGCGTTCAGCGATGTGCGGGTGCGGCAGGCCGCCAACTATGCCATCGACCGAGCGGGACTTTGCCAGTTGCTGAATGGAATTGCGAAGCCGGCGGTGGGGCTTTATCCGCCCGGTCATCCGTTCTTTGGCAATCCGACGCAGCAATACGGTTACGATCCCGCCAAGGCGAAAGCACTGCTGGCCGAGGCCGGCTACGGTCCCGGCAAGCCGGCGAAAGCCAAGATCATGATCTCTACCTCGGGGTCGGGTCAGATGCTGCCGATCCCGATGAATGAGTTCCTGCAACAGAATTTTGCCGCCGTTGGCATGGAGGTCGATTTCGACGTGGTGGAATGGGGCACGATGCTGGTCGCCATTCGCAGCGATCCCGGGGCGACCCAGTCGCACGGTGTTCAGGGGATCAACATCAGCCTGAGTTCGGTCGATCCTTCCACCATGTTCCGGTATTACGCGAAGGATAGTTTCTCACCGACCAACTATAACTGGGGCCATTACGATAACGCCGAGGTTACCTCGATGCTGAAGGCGGCACAGGCCAGCTTCGATGTCGCGGAACAAACCAGCGTCCTGGCCAAGGCGCATGCTCGGATTGTCGACGACGCGGCGTGGCTGTTCATCGTCCACGACCTGAACCCGAGGGCGATGTCGAAGAAGGTTCAGGGATTCGTGCCGGTGCAGAGCTGGTTTATCGATTTCACGCAGATTTCAATGGCCTAAGGGGCGGGGCACCGCCCGAACCCGGGCAGTGCCCATCCGCCGAAGGCCGGAATGAACTGCTACCGCGGAGTGGCGTGGCCCCGGGTTCATCCGACAGTCAGTCCGTCTCGGGCAGCATCTCGGTCTTCAACGGCAGGATTTCACCCATCCAGACGGCATTCAGCGTGTGGTCGTCCCGCGGCCGGCCCGACTCCGGATGCAACAGAACGGTCAGGCCCTGGCGGTTCATCATCACGAACGGTACCAACGCGGGAAACTGATCCGGCATGAACTGAATCTGATACATCGCCGATGGATGCGGGCCGACCGGGACATCGTGCCAGCGGCCCATGCGAACGGTGAACCGTTCCTCGACCCCCGCACGCAATTGGGCGGCGCGGTCGCGGGATTCGGGATCGTAATAGACGTGCATGTGGTAATCGACAATCCGGGCGGGGTCTGCTGGCATTACACGTCCTTTTGCAACAGATGTTTGACGTCGCGCTTGGTCACCTTGCCATAGCCGGATTTCGGTAATTCCGGCCAGAAAACGAACTCCCGCGGCCATTTGTATTTCGCCAGCCTTCCGTCCAGGTGGGCCAGCAACTCATCGGCCGTTGCGTTCGCGCCCGGTTCCAGCACCAGCACGGCCGTCCCGCTCTCGCCCCATTTTTCGTGCGGCATCCCCACGACGCAGGCTTCGGCAACCGCGGGGTGCAGCAGCAGGGCTTCCTCGATTTCCCGCGGATACACGTTGGACCCGCCGGAAATGTACATGTCCGACGCGCGCCCGGTGATATAGACGAACCCGCGCGCGTCCATGTGGCCCAGATCGCCGGTATGGAACCAGCCATGGGCGGTGGCCTTCGCGGTTGCTTCGGGGTTGTCGTGATAGCCGGCGAAAACCCCGGGTCCGCGCACGCAGATTTCGCCCGACTCGCCGGGCCCCAACGCCCGGCCGCTGTCGTCCAGGATCGCCACGTCCATGCCGGTGCGCGGAAAGCCGCAGCTTCCAACCGGCATGTCGCTGTCGGTTTCGCTGTGCAGGGCAGGGGGCAGCACGGTGATATTGCCGGTGACTTCGCCCATGCCGAAATATTGCACCAGGACTCTGCCCAGCTTGCGCAGGGCGTGGGCCTGGTCGGCGCGATACATCGGCGCCCCGGCATAGATCACATAGCGCAGCGACGAATGATCGTAACGATCGACCGATTCATGTCGCGTCAGCATCGTCAGGATTGTCGGCACGGTAAACATGTTGGTCACGCGGTGCTGCTCGATCAGGCGCCACGCTTCCTCGCAGTCCAGCCGTTCGCCCGACAGTAGAATGGTCGCAGCCCCCCGGGCGACCTGCGGCAGCGCGTGGACGCCGGCGCCGTGCGACAGCGGTGCCACGCACAAGGACGCATCCTGTTCGGTCGTGGCCGGCATCAGGTCGCACAGATGGTTGCAGACGACATAATCCAGTTGCCCGTGCGTCAACACGCCCGCTTTCGGCCGTCCAGTGGTGCCCGACGTGTAGAAGAACCACGCCGGATGATCCCGATCGACATCGGCCGGAAGGGTCAGTTTCGACGCGAAACCGGCATACGCCTCCCAATCGTCCCGGCCTTCGCCGCCGATGGAAATCTCCAGACGGCAGGCTGGATTTTCCGCCCGTGCGACCGCCGCATGTTCGGGAAACGCGGTATCGAAAATATGCACCGACGCACCGGACGATTGTGCCAGATACGCGGCCTCGGGCGGGGTCAGCCGAAAGTTGGTCGGCACCCAGGTGGCGCCGATCGTCCAGCAGGCGAACATCGTCTCCATCACCGCGTTGGAATTGCGGGCATGCAGCAGCACGCGGTCGCCATGTCGCACGCCGCGGTCGGCCAGCGCGGCGGCGGCGGCCTGGACCCGGTCGCGAAACGACTCCCAGGTCCAGACGGTGTCGCGCCAGACGATGGCCGGGCGGTCGGGAAACCGCCGAGCGGTTTGGAACAGCAGAGAGGCCAGGTTGGCGGTGGGAATCAGCGGAGTGGCTCCAGGATCGAGACGTAGTTGGCGACGGCCGCGCCGCCCATGTTGAACACCGCGCCCAGGTCGGCTTTCGGCAACTGCATGCCGGCGGGCGCCTGCCCGGTGAGCTGCATCGCGGTGATGGCATGCATCGACACCCCGGTGGCACCGATCGGGTGGCCTTTGGCCTTCAACCCGCCCGAGGCGTTGATCGGCAGGCGACCATCCTTTTGCGTCCATCCCTCCAGGATCGCACGCTTGCCTTGGCCGGGGGCGGTCAGGCCCATCGCTTCGTATTCCAGCAGTTCGGCGATAGTGAAGCAGTCATGCGATTCCACGAACGACAGGTCAGACAGCTTGGTGTCGGATGACCGCAGTGCATCCGCCCATGCCCTGGCCGCGCCCTCGAACTGGGTGATGTCGCGTTTGCTGATCGGCAGGAAATCGTTGACCTGCACGGCCGCCCGGAAGCGCACGGCCTTGCCCATGGCCCGGGCGGTATCCTCATCGGCCAGCACCAAGGCGGCCGCGCCGTCGGACACCAAAGAGCAATCGGTGCGCTTCAGCGGCGGGGCGACGTATGGGTTCCGTTCGCTGACATTGCGGCAGAAATCGAACCCCAGATCCTTGCGCATCTGCGCATAGGGATTGTCCACACCGTTCTTGTGGTTCTTCGCCGCGATCGCCGCCAGCGCGTCGGACTGGTCGCCGTAGCGCTGGAAATAGGTCTCCGCGATGCGGCCGAACACGCCGGCGAACCCGGCGGGGATATCGGCTTCTTCCTTCTGGTAGCTGGCTTTCAGCAGGATGTCACCGACCTCCTTCCCCGACGTGGCGGTCATTTTCTCGACGCCGATCACCAGGGCGAATCGGCCTCGGCCGGACAGCAGGAAGTCGCGCGCGCCATGCACCGCGGCGGAGCCGGATGCGCAAGCGTTCTCATACCGCGTGATCGGCTTGAACCGCAGTTCCGGGACATGCTGCAGCACCAAGGATGCCGGGAAATCCTGGGTGGAGAACCCGTTGTTGAACAGGCTGACGAAGGTGCCCTCGATATCGTGCGGCGCGATGCCGGCATCGGCGATGGCGGCGCCGGCGACGCGGCCGATCAGCGACTCGATATCGGGGTCTTCAAGCTTGCCAAAGGGCGTATGCGCCCAGCCGACGATGCAGGCTTCGGTCATGTGGGTCCCTCCCGTGGGGTTCGGTCTGGCAACACTTTAACGGATCGTGGGCGGGAACGCGAGGCGCGCCCGGGTTATTCCGCCATCATCAGACCAGCCAGGGCCCGGGGTTCCGTCAGCATCGGATAGTGGCCGGTATCGAGTTCGTACCACCGAGCCTTCAGCGTCTCGGCCGTGCGCTTCTGATGGGCCACGGGCGGATTGACGCTCTGGCGACACCAGATCACCGAGGCGTTCCAGCTTTCCCGCCAGAAGCTGTCCAGCTTCACCGGGGCCGCCATCGCCGCGACCGGGTGCGGGGTGTAGCGCTCCAGCGCCCATTCCTTGGTCGGACCGTCAAGCGAAATGAACATGCGGTTCGCCGCGTCGTCCCGCGTCGGTCCGGTGCCGATCGCGTCCGTCACCGCGCCGGGCCGCTTGACGTGGTCAGCGACGGATTCACCGTCGAACAGCGCCAGCGCATCGGCCATCACGATACGCCCGATGCGATCCCGCGAGGTTTCGGCGACGCGGGCGGCGACCATGCCGCCGCAGCTTGTTCCGACCAGGACGATGTCGCGCAGGTCCTCGAAGAACAGCATCTCCGCGATTTCGGCCGCCTGGGATTCGGTGTCGATCCCCGGCCGCAGGGCGTGGCGGCGTTCGGCGCAACCGTCCAGCGTGGGCGTAAACACGGTATGGCCGGCGGCGCGCAGATGCGGTGTGACCCGGTTCCAGATCCAGCCGCCCTGATAGGCGCCGTGCAGCAGCACATAGGTTGCCATTTTGGCCGTCCCCCCTTCATTCTGGACACAACATCAGCACAGCAAACGGGGAAACGCCATGGCGAGCCAGGCAGTCAGTTTCTACAGCGAGGGCACCCGGCTTTCCGGCGACCTGTTCCTGCCCGACGATTTGAACCCCCGGGAGCAGCGCGCCGGCATCCTGCTGTGCCACGGCTACACCGGCGTGCGGAACCTGTATCTGCCCGATACCGCCAAGGCGCTGACCGACGCCGGCTATGTCGTGCTGACCTTCGATTATAAGGGCTGGGGCGACAGCGACGGCCCCAAGGCCCGTTTGTCGCCTTATGGCCGCGTGCTGGACTCCCAGGCAGCACTGACATTCCTGGGCGCGCAATCCATGGTCGATGCCGACAGGTTGGGCATATACGGAACCAGTTATGGCGGCGCGACCGTGGTCTGGACGGCGGCGGTCGATCCGCGGGCGAAGGTGGTGGTTTCCGTGGTTGGTATCGGCAACGGCCGCCGCTGGATGCGCAGCGTCCGCCATCCCGACGAATTCGCCGACCTCCTCACCCGTTCGGAACAAGACCGTATTCAGCGGGTGCTGACCGGGAAATCGGAGTATGTAGATCGCAATTCGGTGCTGCTACCGGATCGGCAGTCCCTGGAACTGGCAACCGCCGCACGCAAGAACAACCCCAATGCAGTCGGCGAAATCCCCCTTGAGTACATCGACGACACGCTTGGTTTTCATCCGGAATGGATCGTCGATAAAATCAGCCCGCGCCCGGTGCTGTTCATCACCAGCGACGACGACCGGCTGGTGCCGCCCGACGAAAGCGAAGCCCTGTATGCCAAGGCCGGCCAGCCCAAGAAACTGATTACCCTGAAGGGCTGGGGCCATTATGAGGTCTATACCGGCGAGGCGTTCCGCCAGGTCATCGAGCCCACACTGTCCTGGTACCGGGAACACCTTCCCGCTCAGTGAATGGACACGCGGCCCGCAACCCGGTATCCGGCAGCCACCAGATCGCCTGAAGGTGCCACGCATGTCCGACGTTCCGCCCGACCACCTGTCCAACAACCCGGCCAGCCCGTTCTATGACGAGGCCGCCCTGCGCCGCGGCGTCGGCATCCGCTTCAAGGGGGTCGAAAAGACCAATGTCGAGGAATACTGCGTCAGCGAGGGCTGGGTCCGCGTCGCCGTGGGCAAGACGTTGGACCGGCGCGGCAATCCGCTGACGCTGAAGGCGACCGGGACGGTCGAGCCGTATTTCCGCGATATCGCCGAAAACGCTGACTAAACGGGCCGCACGGAACCTGTCAGGCCCCGGCGGCGTTCGACACCGCCGCTTCCCGCGCCGCCGCTACGAATCTGTCGCGCAAGGCGTCCTCGCTACCGGCGTTCCATACGCACCAGGTTTCAGACCGTATCTTGCTGAACGGCAGCAACGGCCGAAATGCAACCCCTGGCAGTCCAGAGCGGGCGAGGCAGGCCGGCACCAACGCAACCCCGCTGCCGCTGCCGACCATCGCAACCACCGTCAGCCACTGGCGCAGTTCGAAGCGGACCTTCGGCAGAAACCCGGCTTCCAGGCAGATGGCGATCACCGATTCATAATAGTCGGGCGATACCTGACGGGAGAACAGCAGGAACGGTTCATCCTGCAACCGCAGAAGATCCGCCGCATCGACCCGCTGCCACGCCGCCGCCGGATGCGCGGCCGGCGTGCATACGACAAACGGTTCGTCGTGGTAGCGGAACCCGTTCAGACCGGCCGGCACACCCTGTCCATTGATGAACCCGACACCCAGCTCCCCCAGCCGTAACGCCTCGGCCTGTTCGGCGGAGTTCATCTCGCGCAGGTCCAGATCGACATTCGCCAGCCGCCCCCGCAGCGCCGCGACAAGCTGAGGCAGGCCGCGATAGATCATCGACCCGCTGAACCCCGCCAGCAGCCGGCCCCGCGATCCTTGCGCCACGTCCCGGACCAGGGTTTTCGCGTTTTCGGTTCGATTCAGGATCGCTTGCGCTTCCCGTTGCAACACTTCACCGGCCCGGGTCAGCGACACCCGGCGACTGGTGCGCACGAACAAGCTGGTGCCCAGTTCCGCTTCCAGCCGGCGGATCGCCAGACTCAGCGGCGGCTGCGACAACGCCAGTCGCTTGGCCGCTCGGCCGAAATGCTGCTCCTCGGCCAGCACCGCGAAGTAGCGCAAAAGCTTCAGGTCCATACCGCTTTCATGCCCGGAATCGATAGCTTCGGCAAATCGATCCTTTTCCAAACGGTATTGGACGATATCGATCGTCCGCTGCATGGTCCGTCCCAATGAAACGGAGGACATCGCCATGACTGTCATCGGCAACGTCGCTGCAACGGTTCGCCAGGCCCCGGGCAGTGTGCCCGCATCGGGTGCCAACATCCCGGATATGCGCGGGCAGAACCTGTTCCGCCTGGACCCCGATGCAGCCCCGCTGTTTAGGCTTTACCTGCGCGACGCGCTGTTCGATCACTTACAGCCGCATTTCGACCGGCTTGGCCTGCTGGCCGGCGGGCGCCTGGACGAACTGGCCGGCACCGCCGACCGCAACCCGCCGACGCTGCGAACACGCGGGCGCACCGGACAGGACATGACGGCCGTGGACAAGCACCCGGCCTATGTGGAGATGGAGCGGATCGCTTTCTCCGAATTCGGCCTTGCCGCCATGTCCCATACCGAAGGCGTGCTGGGCTGGCCGGAGCCGATGCCCCCCGCCGCCAAATATGCCATCACCTACCTGTTCGCCCAGGCAGAATTCGGCCTGCTGTGCCCCGTCAGCATGACCGATTCGCTGACCCGCACGCTGCGCCGTTTCGGCGATCCGGCGCTGGTGGAACGGTTCATCGGACGGCTGACCTCCTTGGATTTCGACGAACTGGCGCAGGGTGCGATGTTCATGACGGAGCAGGACGCCGGGTCCGACATCGCCGCCACCGTGACCACCGCCGAACCGCGGGGGGACGGGACGTGGCGCCTGTACGGCGACAAATGGTTCTGTTCCAACCCCGGTGCCGACTTGGCGATGGTGCTGGCGCGCAGCGGGCCGGAGCCGGGGCACCGTGGAATCTCTTTGTTCCTGCTGCCCAAAATGCGCCTGGACGGGCAACCGAACGATTTTCGCGTGTTGCGGCTGAAGGACAAGCTGGGCACACGGTCGATGGCCAGCGGCGAGGTGCGGTTGGACGGGGCGGAGGCTTATCTGGTCGGCGAGGCCGGGCGTGGCTTCAAGCAGATGGCGGACATGGTCAACAACTCCCGCTTGTCGAACGGCGTGCGGGCCGCGGGGCTGATGCGGCGGGCGGTCACGGAGGCAATGTATGTAGCCGCCAACCGTCGCGCGTTCGGCCAGCGGCTGCTGGATTTGCCGCTGATGCGGCGGCAGTTGGTGAAAATGCAGGTCTGGGCAGAGCAGGCGCGCACCATGCTGTTCCTGACCGGCGAGGCGCTGCGTCAGGCCAATGGCGGCGACCCTCAAGGCCAGCGTCTGGCCCGGATCATGACTCCGCTGATCAAATTCCGGGCATGCCGGGATGCAAGGCGGGTGACTGGCGACGGGATGGAGGTGCGCGGCGGCTGTGGCTATATCGAGGAATGGAGCGAGCCGCGTCTGCTGCGGGATGCCCATCTGGGCTCGATCTGGGAGGGCACGTCCAACATCGTGGCGCTGGACGTGATGCGCGCGATCCGGCGGGAGGATGCGCTGCCGGCCCTGCGGACCCTTGTGGGCGCGCTGCTGGATGAGGCAGGGCTGTCCGAAACCGAGCGGCGCCCGTTCGACGCGGCGTTTGCCCGGGCGTTTGCGTATGCCGGGGAGGTTGTTGCGGCGGGGGAGGACGATCTGGCGCGTCAGGCGGCCTCGGCCCTGTATCATGCTGTCACCGCCGCCGGACTGGCACGCGAGGCCAGGCTGGCCGCCCTGCCGCACCGTCTGGCGCTGGCGAAGCTGGTACTGCGGCATAGGCTGGAGCCGCGCGACCCATTGCGGCGGCCCGACGACGGCGCGCTGATCGATGCGGTCCTGGCGGCGGGATCGCCGTAACCCGGCGGGAGGGGGGGGCGTTTGGGCCGGGGTGTCCATGCGGGTCCGGAGTGGGAGGCATAAAGTTGGTACGGGGCGGAACCCCAAGAATATGCGGCGAAATAACCGGACTGATACGCAGCGAGATAGC
>JAJZEV010000176.1:3974-22650 GCA_021805665.1 Pseudomonadota bacterium | reverse complement strand
GGCGAAGCCCTTGGTCGAACCGCCGGAGAATTTGCCGGCGATGCCGAGTTGGATCCACGGCGATGGCTTGCGCGGCAAAGCGTCCAACAGAACGCGGGCGTCGTCCAGGTTGAAGCTTGTCTCGTTGTCGTAGATCAGGCGATCGACGGTGGCGGCGATGACGAAGCGGTCGGCCATGAGGGTTCAGCCACGGTGTTGCACCGGGCGGTTGCCATGAATGGGCGTTTAGACGCAAGCGGCTTTTACTTTACATAATATCCATTATCCGGTCTTGATCCATCCGAAATCCCAGCCGCGCTCACCGGCCACCACCTTCGGGATACGCGATCCGCACCACCTCGATCACCTCCGGCCCCCGCGGGGTTCGCACCGTGACCTCATCGCCGACCCGGGTTCGCAGCAGCGCCAGGGCCACCGGCGACCCGATGCTGATCTTGCCGGCGGTCATATCCGCTTCGTCAACGCCGACGATGGACACCGTAACCTCCTCGTCGCGTTCGTTCGCATACGTCACGGTCGCACCGAAGAACACGCGGTCGCGCTGAGTCTGGGCAGCGGGATCGACGATCTCGGCATAGGCCAGCCGCTTGGTCAGGAAGCGCAACCGCCGGTCGATTTCTCGCAGCCGGCGCTTGCCTTCCTTGTAGTCGGCGTTCTCGCTGCGGTCGCCGTTGCCCGCGGCCCAGGAGACAATCTCCACCACCCGGTGCCGTTCGGTGCGCTGGCTCGCCAACTCGGCGCGCAACCGGTCCGCCCCGTGTGGAGTCATGTAGAACTTGCCGCCGGGCAGCTTGGGCGGGCCATCGTCTTCATCGTCGTCCATCGTCAACCCGATACCACGCCAGGACGGCGCTTGCATCCCGCCGGTTGGTCCCGTATCCGCGCGGTATGCCCGATCACGCTCCCTCGGCCGAAGCCGAACTCCGCCGCCTGCTGGACATCATGGCCGCCTTGCGCGACCCCGCCACCGGCTGCCCGTGGGACAAGGTGCAGGACTTCGCGACGATCGCGCCCTATACCATCGAGGAAGCCTATGAGGTCGCCGACGCCATCGCCCAGCGCGACTTCACCGCCCTGCCCGATGAGCTTGGCGACCTGCTGTTCCAGGTGGTCTATCACGCACGCATGGCCGAGGAGCAAGGCCTGTTCGGTTTCGCCGACATCGCGAAATCCATCAGCGACAAGATGATACGCCGCCATCCTCATGTGTTCGGCGATGCGGCGGCGCGCGATGCAGCGGCGCAAACCTCGGCATGGGAGGCACAGAAATCCACCGAACGGGCCGCCCGGCAGCAGACCGGGGCGCTGGCCGGGGTGCCGGTTGGGCTCCCTGCCCTGACCCGGGCGCTGAAGCTGACCAACCGGGCGGCGCGGGTTGGTTTCGATTGGCCGGATGTCGGACAGGTTTTGGATAAGCTGGACGAGGAAATTCAGGAACTTAGAGCAGAACTCTCAGGCGCCGATCCAGTTCGCTTGACCGATGAGGTTGGCGACCTGCTGTTCGTACTGGCCAATCTGGCGCGGAAGCTGAAATTGGATCCCGAGCAGTGCCTGCGCCATGCAAATGAAAAATTCTCACGTAGATTCAATGCTATGGAAGCCGATGCCGAAGCCGGGGCACACAGCTTGCGGGAATTGACGTTGCAGCAGATGGAGGCCGGCTGGCAGCGCGTCAAGGCCGCTGAACGTACCTGATACCTGCGCGTTCGTTCGGGCGCATAGCGTAGGCGCCGGGGCGTTGAGCATGCATGTCCTCCGAGGCGGCACCGGCCTCCTCCCCGGCCAGTGACGGTAATCCCGTCTCTGGTTCATCGCGCTGCCGGTCAGTGCCAGCTTGTCCTTGGCGCCGCCGAAGCGGGGGATCTTATAGTCGGGGCGCAGCCAGCGGACCTGCCCGGCGGCTTCCTCTTTCGCGCGTTCCTGGTTTAGGGCCACGAGGCGCGCGAGGATGTCGTTGTCGGACAGATCGGCCGGCCAGCCATAGGCAACGGCGACGGCGGTATCCAAGTCGTCAATGCAGCGGTCGGCGGGGTCCAGCGCATCGGGCGCGGTGCTGGCGCGAAGTTTTTCCAGCACATTATACTGGCCCGTCAGTATCAGGTGCGGATGCTCGGCCGGCACCCGCTTGCGGTGGGCGTCGAGCTTGTCGGCGGGGACGCGGATGCCTCAACGAAGCCAGGGATACTTTATCCGGCTGTAGAGACAACCTCCGTGACCAGCAGGCATGGCTTCTGCTTGTGGATGATTCGATGGCAACTCGCGCAGACCATCGCCATATCATGCACACGGGTTTCGCTGTCCGGCTGCAGTTCTTCGATCGGTATCGTGTGATGAGCCTCGATGCATCTTTCGCCATCAGCGCCATAGAGCTTAAGCGGATCCAGACCGCAGGCTTGGCAGGCCAATCTACCGCCATTCTTATCTTTATAGTATTTTTTTGCCATCACGGCGAAATTCTTATCCCGCTCTTTGTAAACGTGGATTCTGGTTAAAAGCCTGCCCTCTTTGCCTACGATTTCAGCTTCGGGTTCAGTTTCGGGTTTAGCACTATATTCTTCGAGAATGGCAGCCGATCCGACATTCGTTGCACCAAAGATAAGCGTCTGGATTTTTACGATCCTATCGGCCGCCGTCCGGATCGCCGTCGAGTTGACGCCTTTGAATATTTCATCGCTATGCGCCCGTATCGCGTCGGCAAGTCCAGGATGCTTTTCAGCTATCTGGGCAACGTGCTGGATATCCTTGGCTATCCCGACAAACCTGTCCCGTAGATCGATTTGCACGTCGGTGTTTCGGATCGAAACCCAAAGCGGTTCGAGGGTTGCGGTTAGCCCGTCGTCCCCGATAATCTCGAAGCGCATAATATCCATGACAAACGATTTGTTTTCCAGAGGGAAAACAACCGCATGGGCCTTATCCTCCCTCGCTGGTTCGGGTAATCTGGCTACCGCCATCACGAGCTGCGGTAAGTGAAATTTTTGGCGGTTGTTTTTTTCGGCCTTTCTGAGCCGGGGCTTTCCCTGCACCTTCAGGCCCATGACCTCGGCTGGAATGGTCAGGTTCAATGGATCGAATAGCACATCGATCGTCCGGTCATTCAAGGCTTCGGCCGGAACGTACTCGAACTCGCCCCGTCCCCCTGACGGCCTCCAACGCACATCACAGGTCGGCATAGATTTGCCTTCAGTAAATTTTTGTCGATTGTTACCGCGGAAAGATTGCTCGCTTGCCAAACCCACATACCATTGTGGGCATATATGGACAAGATGCGAGGTACCGGCACAACTTGTAGACTGCCGGCACCTTCCCGCCTTGACGGAATCGATCCCTGTCGCCTATAGCGTGAAAAAATCACGTTCGCTGTTTATTCTCACGCTTGGAGTACGACCCTGGCCTATACGGTCGCCTCGTTTTTCTCAGGGATCGGAGGGCTCGACCTAGGGTTGGAGCGAGCCGGGTTCGACGTGCGCTTTCAATGCGAGGTAAAGCCGTTTTGCCGGGATATCCTTCAACAACATTGGCCCGACCTGCCTCTCGACACAGACATCAGGAAGCTCGATGACGCAAAAATCCCTCGAACTGACGTTTGGGCAGCAGGGTTCCCCTGCCAGGACCTCTCCCTTGCGCGCATGGGGCCGCGATCTGGGCTTAGAGGAGTCCAATCTGGACTCTTTCACGACTTTATGCGCCTCGTTAGAGTACGCCTTCCAAAAGCCATTATCCTCGAAAACGTCCACGGGCTTCTGTCTAGCCACGGAGGACGAGACTTCACCATCGTACTCAAGGCGCTGGACGAACTCGGGTATGGCGTGGCGTGGCGTGTGCTTAACAGCAAGGACTTCGGAGTCCCCCAACAACGCCGTCGCATCTACATTGTTGCCATGCATCGAGACCCGGGAAGTGCCGGACAAGTACTTTTTGAGCCCGAATGCTGCGACTGGAATACTAAGGCGGACCGACAGAATGGGGAGAAATCTGCCTCCCTCTTTCAGACAATCCTTGGAGATACTGCAAAAGGACCCCTTGTAAAGAGTATTGCTCATTGTATTTACGCGGAGTCAGCCAGACATACAGGAACCGACTGGTCGAGAAATTATGTCTGGTATCCAGAAGGCAGGGTACGAAGGTTTACCCCCAATGAAATTGAGCGGGTTCAAGGCTTTCCCCATAACTGGACCCTCCCCAGGCACTTCGATGACCGTCAGGTAGATAGAATCGACAGCCTACGTTATCATGCCGTGGGGAATGCCGTGACACCGCCGGTAGCCGAGTGGGTTGGACGAAGACTAACGGCTGTTCTGAGGGCAAAAGAGAAGACTATTTTGCACGAGGCACTCCAAGCAGCCGAGTAGGGTATCAGGATATTAGATTGGCAGATCATGTGAGTCCGGCGATACGCCGGACAAGTATGCAGGCAATCCGCAGTATTGACACAACCCCGGTGATGACGGTTCGCAGGTTTATTCATGCTATGGGTTACCGATACAGGCTTCATGCAAAATGATTACCAGGGAAGCCTGACCTCGTATTTGGCCCACGTAGAAAGGTCATTTTTGTTCACGGGGGCTTTTGACACCAGCATGCCGGGTGTAAGGATGGCCACCGTCCGCGGACCAATCTCGACTATTGGGAACCGAAATTTTCTCGAAATGTATTACGGGATTACCTGGAGAGGGCTGAATTGTCCGCCGCTGGTTGTGAAATTCTGATGATCTGGGAATGTGAGACCGGAGACCTAGCCGGCCTGCGGGCTAGCATCGGCGCTTTCCCGCAGATCGATGCATCCTGCCTTGACTCTCAGTCACATATAAAATGCGCCGTCGCGACGACCAGCCGTTCCACAAAGGCCCGGGGCATGTGATGCACGCCCATCGGCCGCCGTTCCGTCTTGGCCAGCGCCTTCGATACCGAGGCAAGATGTTCTGAAACCGCCCTTGTCACCCGAGCGGTATGGCGTGCGGGGTCGAGGTGCGGGGGGCGGTCCAGATTTGGTCCGGCCGTTCGCGTTTTTCGGGGCTGCGTAAGTATTCCAGGTAGATGTGGAACGACTGGCCATCCGGGAACTGGGCGTAATTCTTGCCCTGGTGGAAGAAGTCGGCATAGGTCTCGATCGCGCGACCAATGTCGCAGACCAGGATAAACGGTGGCCAGCCGTGATCCGTTGGCAGTGCCCTGGCGTAGCCCTCCGCCTCATCGCGGGCGACCAACATCAGCACCCCCCGGGCTCGGCTGAAATCGTGAACGCCGCGGGTTGGGGCTTCCATGCCGGGCAGATATTGCGTCAGTTGCTTCGGGGCGCCGATCTGGCAAGGATGCCTGGCTTCCAACACGAAGCAGTTGCGTATGTACAGCCAGAGCCTGACCGTTCTGCTGTATCCGGAGGCCGGCCGGCTGCGGGGAGGCCACGGGCTAAGCCCCCCCGGATGAGCGAAATCCCGGCGGAAACCAACCAACGATCAGGCGAAACCGTTCGCGCCGCCGGCCGGGCGCAGCGGCCGCCACCCGTAACTGTCGAACGACAGGCCGCGTTTGCGGTCATCGAGACTTTCGCAGCCGGCATCCATCGCATCCAGCGTTTCGTCCAGTTCGATCTCCAGCCGAACGAAATCGTTGGTCGAACAAACATCGACCGACAGAAGGTCGGCATAGCCGTCGCAGGGCGTCAGGTGATGCACTGCCGGACGGCCATCGGTCTTGACCCGCAGTTGCTCCCGCTGGCGTTCAGCGGCATAGCCGCGTATCCACACCAGCAGCGACGCCTGCATGTCGCGCGGGGTTGGAATATAAAGTGTCGCGGTGGTTTCCGGGCCGGTCCAGACCGCGCAGATCGGTTCCCCGGCGCAGTCGCGGCCGTGAAGGCCCGCACCGGCCAGGGGCGAGCGCACCGAATAGCGGGTTGCGCCATCGCAACGCCGGCCCTTCAGATGGCCTAGCAGGCGTGCGGCATGCTCCCGTTCGAAATCCGCCGCCCCATAAGCCTCCCCCAACGCCCGGTGACGATCTTCGAACAGCGCCCGGGCGCGCTGATAGACGATGCGGTCCACCCGGGTCAGATCGTGCAGGATTTCATCCGCCTCCGCGATTTCGGCGGCGTCGCCGCGGTCGGGACGGGACACGTTCAGCGTCGCGATCGGGCGCGCCGGAGGCAATCCGGCCATCGCGCACAATGCATTGCGGCTGATATCGAATGCCTCCAGCAACCCGGTCAGATCGTAGTCATGCTCCAGGGCATCCAGGGCGGTTTCCAGCAGGGTTTCGGCATTCTCCACCCGCAAAACCTTGCGTCCGATCCGCCCGGCCGCCAACGAGCGGGTGATATAGTTGTCCATCTGTATCCGGCCCTCGCCGTGGCCGTACCGTTCCAGCAGCGCGCGCATCGGCAGCCGCGTGGTATCGGCGATCAGAGTCCGCATCGAGTCCGGCTCCGCCACGGTGTCCGCCGGCACCAGCCGCCGCCAGTCAGCGATCTGGGAGGCAAGCCTGTCCACCGGATCGCGCAGCATCGTAAACGACAATGTGCCGGCGGGCACGAACCGGCGCAGCGCCGCATGGGAATGCACGACGTCGGCCCAATGAAACAGTGCGCGTTTCGTTGCCATGTCGGCGGCGGACGTGGGAAGGTTCATTTCGGTCTGCCAGTCGCCCAGCATCCAGGACGCATGCCACGCCGGATCGAACGTCCGGTCGTCGAAGGTCAGTGTATCCAGCCAGCGGTTCAACGAGGATCCGCCGCATTTCTTCAGGTGATAGTGGTAAATTCTGGAATACGGTCCCGGAAGCATGGATGGCAGTCCCTTGCGGTCGGAGGCGGAATAGGCGGGCCATCGGCGGCACCGCTGCCGGGGCTGGTTCGGGAATGTCCGATCTGGCCATCAGTCCAGATGATCGCGGATGCCGTGGTAGATCAGTTGCAGCAGGCACCACGCCGCGAAGCCCACCAGCGCGGTTTCCAGCATGACGCGCCAGCGCACCGGATACATCGAATCCTGCGGCAAGGCCGGGCGCACGAACGCCGTCAGGTACACGCCCTGCTCGCTGGCGGCATTGCGCGCGTCCTGCAACGACATCAGCGCCCGCTCGTAAACCCGGGCGGCGATTTCCTCGCTGACCTTTAGAATACTGTATTCGGACATGACCGACGCCAGCGAGGCAGCCCCGTCGGACTGCGCCATCCGTCCGTTGACGCCGTGCAGCGCTGCCTCCATCGCCGCGATGCGGTTCGCCAGGATACGCATCTGCATCGAATCCCGGGCAACCCCCTGCGCCAGTTGGGTGCTGAACGCCGTCCTGGCCTCGATCAGGCTTTGCTCCACCAGCCCGCCCACCGTGGTGCTTTCCGTCGCCTGCATCTCGGGGAACAGCACCGCGTGTTCGTTGCGGTAAGCCGATAATGCCGCCTGCGCCGCCTTCAGCTTGTCCCCGCTGTCGGCTGCTTCCTTCAAGGCATAGGCCAGCACATCGCGATGCGACCGGTCGGAGATGTCGTTGACCAGCTTTTCCGCCAGCGCCAGGGTGCGTGCCGCCACAAGCCGGGCGTCTTCCGGACGGAACGCGCGCACTTCCACCGAAACGATCCCGGTGGACATATCGAAGAACGGATCGACCATACGGCGCCAGTAGCGCAACCGTTCCTCGGCCGGTGCGCCTTGCGGCAGGTGCGCTACGATATCGTTGCCACCGCTGCCGTAAATCGCATCCAGGTCGATGCCCGTCGCGGCGATGTCGTCGATAATCTGGCGGCTTTTCAGGTATTGTATCACGATCTGCGAGTCATTGATCACCGCCATCGCGGACCCGGCCCCGCTCAGCGGGCCACCCAGCGCGGAGGACGCCGCTGCCTCCATCCGCAGCGGGGCCTGATGGCGAACGCTGAAGCGGAATTCGGTGACGTACTGATCGTCGGCAACGCCATACAGATACGCCCCCATCGCCGCGGCCGGCAGCACGACCGCGCTCAGCAGCGACAGCCAGCGCCGGGACCGCCCCGCCCGCGGACCCAGCGGCATCAGCCCGGGTGAAACGACGACCGTGGTGCTCATGTCATCTCCATCGTGGCGGTGTGGCTGTTGCGGACGATCCGTTCATGCTGGCGAATGGCGTCTTCCAGAGAATCGAACAGCATCAGCCGTCCCCCCGCCAGAACCGCGCCGGTATCGCAATAGGCCCGCATCGTTTCATAATCGTGCGACGCCATGATCACGTCCGCCCGCGCCATCCGCTGGCGGAACGCATCCAGGCAACGCACGCGGAAGCGGGCATCGCCGACCGCGGTGATTTCGTCGATCAGATACACGTCGAACTGGATCGCCAGGCAGGCGCCGAACGCCAGCTTCGCGCGCATGCCCGAAGAATAGGTGCCCACCGGCAAGGTGTAATACGGCCCCAGTTCGGCGAAATCGGCGACGAAATCCACCGCCTGGCGTTGGGGCACGCCATGCAACCGGGCAAGGAAGGCGACATTTTCCCGCCCGCTGAGCGCCGGATGCAGCGTGCCGCCGAAACCCAGCGGAAAACTGACGTTCCGGCCGCCGCGCGAAATCCGCCCGGAATCCGGCCGTTCGGTCCCGGCCAAAAGCCGGATCAGGGTCGATTTGCCCGACCCGTTGGCCCCCAGCACGCCCAGTCCCTGGCCTTCTGGCAGGCGCACGCTGACATCGTTCAGCACGATGCGGCGGCCAAGTGCGGTGCGGTAGCCCTTGTGGATGCGGTCCAGCACGATCACGTCGGCACCTCCATCCGCCCGCGCAGTGCGCGTTCCATCGCCAGGCCGATCCCGACCGACGACAGAATCCACAGCGCCAGATAGTTCACATCCAGCCAGTGCGGCTGGTACTGGGGAAAGAAGCCGCTGCGGAAATACTCGATGGCCTGCAACACGGGGTTCCACACCAGATAGGCCCGCACCCAGTCCGGCATCGCGATCGGCGAGTAATAAATCCCCGACCCGAAATACAGCAGCCGGATAACAGCGTCGTAGAACGTGGCATAGGACGGAAACAGCCCGACCACGACCATATTGATCGAACCGACGCCGACCGCCAGCAGCCACAGCGCCAGCAGCGCGGTCATGCAGGTCAGCAAATCCGCCGGCATCGCCTGCAATCCGCCCAGTCCGGCGGCGCCGAAAATCAGCAGTTCCACGCACAGTTCGGTGCCCAGTTGGCGTAGCGCCTGCGCGGCCATCGCATCGGTTCGCCGCACCGCCGGCAGCATGAACAACATGGTGCTGGACGCCGAGGCCCCCATCAGTTCTTGCGAGACATGGGCGAACATCAGGAACGGCAGCAATCCGGTGATGTAGAACAGAAACAGGTTGTCGCCGACCGGCGGCGGCGCGGTGTTCAGCAGAAAGAACACCGTCCCCAGCGTCATCAGGTGGGAAACCGGCTCCAGGATCGCCCACAGATAGCCCAGCCTGGTGTGGCCGAAGCGCGTCCGGATGTCGCGCAGCACGATGGCATAGACCACGCGCCAGCGAACCGCGAGCGCACTGCTCGGCCGGCGCACGGGTTCCCGAACCGCCGGGCGGCGCGGCTGGACCGTCCAGTCGCCCTGCCCGATCGTCAGCGGCAGGCCGCACAGGCCCGCGATATGATCCAGATCGGCCTGACAGCCGGGATCGTCCGGCGCCAGATGCACGGCCCGGCGCGCGGCTTCCAGCGCTTCCCCCGGATGGCCGGATGCGGCCAGCGCACAAGCGCGCGCCCGCCAGACCCGGGCGTCGTCCGGGCCATCGCTCAGCACCTCGACCGCCTCATCGAACAACGCCCGCTCCGACAGCATCGCCGCCAGGTGCAGCCGGTATTCGATCGCCGCGGGATCGGCCGCCGCGGCCCGCCGGGCGGCTTCGGCGGCGCGTTCGGTATCGCCGGACTGATGCAGGACCGACGACAGCAGCCGCCATCCCTGTGCGCTGGCGCCGGGCAGCGCCACATGGGCCGCCAAATGCTCCGATGCCTCCCGCCATCGCCGGCTGGCGGCCAGCAGGCCACCCAGATGCAGCCTGAATTCGGCATCCCCTGGCAGCAGCCGGATCGCCGCCTCCGCCCACTGGATCGCCTCGCCCCGGGCACCGCCGGCATCCAGGAAACCGCTCAGCACACGGGCAGCCCGCCCGCTTTCCGGTTCGCCCGCCGCTGCCTGCCGCGCAAGGTCCGTGGCCCGGTCAAGATCGCCGGCCTGCAACGCCTGCTCCGCGGCGTGCAGCAAGCGATCCGTGTCCGGCTCCGCTCCCGGGGTCAATACGGCGCCCCCACGCTGCGCGGCATCGCCCCGACATAGGTGACGCCGATCAGCAGTTGAAACACCTTGCCGGCCTCGGCAACCGGGGAGTTGCTGACATAGATCGTGTCGTTGGGCAGAACCGGGAAAGCTTGGGCGATGAAGAACCCGCCCGGGTCGCGCAGGTTCAGCCGGTAGATCGCCGGCACCGCGCCCCCCTGCCGGTAAACGAACACCGCGGCCGGGTCCGCGCGGTCGTCGGCCAGCCCCGCGAGGCGCGCCAGCACGTTGGACAGGTTCAGCGAGTCGGCGTCGAACGGCTGCTCGCCCGGCCGGTTGACGGCCCCGAACGCATAATAGGAAGCATCGCGCGGCGTCACCAGGATCCGGTCCCCCGGCGTCAGATCGGCCTCCAGCGCCCGGTCTGCGATCAACTGCGACAGTGTCCTGGTCACGGTCTTGCCGCCCCGGGTGATGCGTACCAACCCCTGGCGGTTCGTCGTATGCACGCCGCCCGCCATGGCCAGGATATCCATTACGCCGCTGGACCCCGGCACCACCGGATAGCGGCCGGGCCGGCCCACATCGCCCTGCACGATCACCGCGTTGGTCAGGTCCTCGGTCACCAGAACCGCCACCTGGGCGCCCGGCGAAACCGAAGCCAGCCGGCCCTCGATCGTCTGTTCCATCCGCGCGGGGGTGGTTCCGGCGGCACGCACCCGCCCGACATAGGGCACGCCGATCGTGCCATCGGTCCCGACCCGGGTCGTCACCTCGATCCCGGTTTTGTCCGCGGTCAGCGACGTTCCCGCCGGGTTGGGTTCCCAGATAGCGATTTTCAGCAGGTCGCCTTCCCCGATCAGCCCATTGACCCGCCCCGGCGGCAGTTCCCCTGCCGGTGCGGGCGGGGCCGCGGCGGCGGCGATGGACCGGACGTTGACCGTGTTCAGATCGATCAGCGCGTAAGACCCGTCGCCCTGTTCGATATCGGACGTGCGCGGCCCGCTGCCGGGGATGCTGGAACATCCGGCCAAGGCCAGCCAAGCCGCCAGCAGCGACACCGAACCAAGACGATGGGCTCGCCGGATCATGCCACCGGCTCCGCCCGTTTGGCGCTGAACACCCCGCGGCGCGGCTGGTTGGCCTTCAAATACAGGGCCACATTCGTTTCTGTATTAACGCTAAGCTGCCGCCCCGCCGCGGGCGCCGGCGTTCCGGCCCGAATCAGATCGGCCAGTTCGGCATAGTTGCCGATATCGAAGAATTCCACCTGATTCGGGTGATACCGCGCGTACTGCAGGAACGCCAAGGTGCGCGATGCCAGCACGCGGCACCCCATTTCCAACGCCATCGCGATCGGGCCGGAGCTGGACTGACCAACCTCCAGATACGGCAGCACCACCGTGTCGCACAGCGCCATGGCGCGCAGGAACGTCTCATCGTCATGCACGCCCAGGAAGTGAACCCGGTGCTGCATATCCTCCGGATGGCGGGCCAGCAGATCCTTCGACGACGCATCCAGGTTCAGCGTCATCGGCGTCGCCTTTTCGCTGACCGTATCCAGGATCGTGCGCCCGATATGGCTTGCGTCCAGCAGGGTCTGGATATACGGGTCCACCGCCTGTTCCCGCTTGATCGTCTGCGGATGGATGCCGCCGAAAATCAGCAGATGATGGTCCTCGGGCAGATACCGCAGCGCATGCAGGGCGGTTTCGAACCCCTTGTAACGCGACAGAAAGCCGAACGATCCGACCAGCCTGGCGTCGGGCGGCAACGTCGCCAGCAGCGGGAACTGTTCGCGCGTCGCCGCCTGGCGGATCCTCTGCGCCTGTTCCGGGGAGACATAACTCAGCGGATGATGATCGACGTTTTGCAGCCGGAACACATCGCCCAGCAGGCGCGCATCGCGCTTTGTATGGACGATGATGTTGACCGGATGAGACTTCTGCCGGGTCTGCAGCAGCTTGTAGGTCCGTGCGCCCAGGCCCCGCCCGCGTCGGAACGTCCTGACGTTTTCCGCCGCGCGGGTCCAACGGCCCGTCAGCAGGTTCCGCCCGATCGCCGTCCAGTCCAGCGGTTCGTGGCCCAATACGGTATGAAACGTAACCGAAACGGCGGGCGCCGCATTGACCAGTCGGCGCAGGCGGCGGTTGATCTGGGTCTCGGTCCTCCCCAGCGTGCCGTATTCCAGTTGAATATTGACGCTGTCGAATTCGCGCAGCCGTGCCGCGATGCTTTTGATGTGCAGGTCCGCCAGCCGCTGCACCCTCGTGTGCTGGCTGCGCAACAGATACTGGTCCAGATCGAAAACCGTCACCTCGACATGCGGGCGAAGCTGCTGCTCCAGCGCGCGGGTGTAGCCGGCGATGCCGCACATTTCGTCGTACGTGCTGACGATCGCCAGGCGAAGCGCGCCAGATCGCGGCGCGGTGGCTCCATCGAACAAACGAGACCTCCTGTCCCTTGCGAACGCCCGGTAGTCCACCAATGGACATGCCAAGCGATGCGGTGACTGCGTTTGTACCGGCCCAATCCTTTACCAATCGTTAACGCTCGGCGAGCAAGGCAGAAAAAATATCCGGCCGCTTTGTATGTGTTACCGCCCAAAAATAAGATTTTGTTAACCTGTTTCTCTTATCTTTGCGGAAATTGGCGCCGGACGGGCATCCGCCCCGCCCGGTATTCGAGGCAATATCTGGAACATGACCCCATGAAAGCTGCTTCATCCGAAGCCACCGCCCGCGGTTCGGCCGGGCGTATCGGATCGCTTCATTCGGTCGTGAGAACATTTCCGCGGCGGCGCTTCCTCTTCCTCCAAGGCGTCCCCGGCCCTTTCATGCTGATGCTCGGGCGGGCACTCTCCGATCGCGGCCACGGCGTCCTGCGGGTGAATTTCAACGGCGGCGACAAGCTGAACTGGCACGGACTGCCGTTCGCCGACTTTCGCGGCCGCCCGGCGGAGTGGCCGGCGTTCCTCCAACGGCTGATGCTGGATGCAAATCCCACCGATATTATCCTGCACGGCGACTGCCGCCCGATGCACCGCGTGGCGATCGAACTGGCGAACCGCCGCGGCATCGCCGTGCATGTATTCGAGGAAGGCTATCTGCGGCCGGATTGGATCACGCTGGAGGTCGGCGGCGTCAACGGCCATTCCCGCCTGCCGCGCGGCGTCGAGACTTACCGAGCCGCGGCGGACATGCTGCCGCCGCGGCCGGTTCGGCCGCACGCCGCCCCTTCGGTTCGTACCCGGGCGCGCGACTGCATCGCCTATGGCGTCGCATGCGTGGCCTTGCGCCCCTTGTTTCCGCGTTACACGACCCATCGCGGTTGGCCACTGACGCATGAGGCCGCCGGGTGGCTGAAGCGCTGCCTGCGCACGCCGTTCGCCCGGCGGCGCGGCACGGCCGCCATCCGGACGGCCGCCGCCGCCCGCGGCGGCTACTATATCCTGCCGATACAGATGGATAACGACTCCCAAATCCTCTGCCATTCCGAAATCGGCGGCATGATGCACGCAATCCGCCTGGTGGTGGCCTCGTTCGCCCGCCATGCCCCGCCCGATACCGTGCTGGTGGTCAAAGAACATCCGCTGGACAACGGCGTGATCGACTGGCGGGCAGTCACCCGGGCGGCGGCGCGCGATGCCGGCGTGCCCGGCCGGGTGGTTCTGGCGGAGCAATGCGATCTGCAACCCCTGCTGGACAGCACGCTGGGCATGGTCACGGTGAACAGCACATCGGCCACTTTCGCGCTCGCCGGCGGGGTTCCCGTCGTCGCGCTGGGCCGTTCGGTTTACGATTTGCCGGGCCTGACCCACCAAGGCCCGCTGGAAACGTTCTGGACCGCGCCAACCCCGCCCGATTCCGCCCTGTTCGATGCCTTCCGCCGCGTCCTGACCCATGCGTGCCTGCTGGAAGGCGATTTCTTCACCGCCGACGGGATTGCCAGGGGTGTCGCCGGCGCGGTCGGGCGGATCGAAGCCGCCCACGATGCCAAGGCGCGGATCGACACGCTCGCCGCCCAGACCGCCGCCCAGACCGCCGCCCGGACCGCCGCCAGGGCATGAACGCCATCTGGCTCGATATCGCCCGGTTGCTGGACCGGGCCGTTGCCGGATCCTTCACCGGCATCGACCGTGTCGAACTGGCCTATGCCGACCATCTGCTGACCCTCGCCCCCGGCCGGATACGGTTCGTCACGCTGAACCGCTGGTCCAGCCGGTTTTCAGCCCTGCCGGAGCGCGGGGTGCGGCGCTTCCTGGCAGACGTGCGCCAGGCATGGAACGACGGGGATATCCGCCCCTGCCGCGCGCGGGCCCTGCGATTGATGGGCCGCGCGGCGTTCTCGCTGCCGCCCGCCGATCCGGACGCGGTGTATCTGCTGGTATCCCACCGCCATTTGCATCGTCAGGCGGCGCTGCAAACGGCGTTGCGACGGTCGGGTGCGGCGTTCGTTCCGCTGATCCACGACCTGATCCCACTGGAATTCCCCGAATACGGCCGGCCGGGCGAGGCAGAGCGCCATCGCCGCCGCATCGCCACGGTCTGCCAACTGGCCGACGGCGTCGTGGTCAACTCGGCGGCGACACTGGCGACCGCCGTCGTGGCAAACTCGGCGGCGACCGGGGCCGCGCTGGCACCCTATCTTCCCAAAGACCGGCCGGTGCTGGTGGCACCGCTTGGCGTCGAGGCAAAGGCGGATGCCGCGCCGGCCGAAGCACCGGACAACGACCGCCCGTATTTCCTGGTCGTCGGCACGATCGAGCCGCGCAAAAACCACCTGCTGCTGCTGCATTTGTGGCGGCGGCTGATCGCGCGCCACGGGGATCGCGCGCCGCGCTTGATGATCGTCGGCCGCCGCGGGTGGGAAAATGAAAACGTCGTGGACCTGCTGGACCGCTGCGAAGCCCTGCGCGGCCATGTGATGGAATGTGGCGCCGTCCACGACGACACCATGGAACGCCTGATGTCCGGGGCCAGGGCGCTGCTGATGCCCAGTTTCGCCGAGGGATTCGGCCTGCCGGTGACCGAGGCCCTGGCCTGCCAGATTCGCCGAGGGCTTCGGCCTGCCGGTGACCGAGGCCCTGGCCTGCCAGACCCCCGTGCTGTGCAGCGACTTGCCGGCCTTGCGTGAGGCCGGCGGCGACGTGCCGGAGTACCTGGATCCGCTGGACACACCCGCCTGGGAAGCCGCCGTCATGGACTACGCCGCCGAACCGTCCGTCCGCCGCACGGCGCAGCAGGGCCGGATGCCGCGTTGGCAACCAACCCGCTGGCAGCCGCATGTCCGTTCGGTTTTGGACTTCGCGCTGCGTCAGTCGAACGGCAGGCCGACGTAGTTTTCCGCCAGCGAGCGGGCCGACGCCTCCGACGTGCGGACCAGATCGAGGTCGGCGAAGTGAATCCGCTGCTCGAAATCGGTCTCGTGCAGGTTTTTGTGCAGCATCGTGGTCATATACCAGGAAAACCGTTCGGCCTTCCAAACCCGACGCAGACACGTCGCACTATAACGATCCAGTAAATCCCGGCGGCTTTGCCCGTATTGGGCCTCCATCGCCCGCGACAGCACCAGCACGTCGGCCACCGCCAGATTCAGCCCCTTCGCCCCGGTTGGCGGCACGATATGGGCGGAATCGCCGGCCAGGAACAGCCGCCCGTATTGCATCGGCTCGCAGACAAAAGACCGCAGCGGGATGATGCCCTTCTGGAAGATCGGCCCCTCGGTCAACGACCAGCCATCGTCGGTGCCCAGCCGGATCCGCAACTGGTCCCAGATCCGGGCATCGGACCAGTTAGCGATGTCGTCGGCCGGATCGCACTGGATATACATCCGCTGCACTTCCGGCGAGCGGGTGCTCAGCAGCGCGAAACCGTCCTGCTGGTTGGTGTAGATCAACTCGGGCCACGACAGCGGTGCGTTGGTCAGGATGCCCAGCCAGCCGAACGGATAGACTTTCTGGTATTCCGTCCGCAGCGACGCCGGTACCGCCTGCCGGCCCGGACCATGAAACCCGTCGGCGCCAACCACGTAGTCGCACGCGATGACCTCCGGCACGCCGTCGCGGGTGAAGACGATCGACGGATGGTCGCTATCGATATCCCGGAACGCCGCCCCGCCGATCCCGAACACGATCTGTCCGCCCTGCGCCAGCCGCGCGGCGATCAGGTCCTTCAGCACCTCATGCTGCGGATACACGGTCACGCCCTTGCCGCCGGTCAGTCCCTGGATATCGACGTGGTGGCGTTCCCGGTTCCATTGCAGCGTGATGCCGGAGTGGAAATGTCCCTCCCGCAGCATCCGCTCGCCCAGCCCCAGCTCCTGCATCAACTCCACGACCCAGTGTTCCAGCACCCCCGCTCGGACGGTCTCCTCCACATCCTTGCGGCTGCGCGATTCGATGATGATCGATTCGATCCCGGCGCGATGCAGCAGCAGCGACAAAAACAGTCCGGCGGGGCCAGCGCCGACGATGCCAACCTGAGTGCGCATGGTTACACCTTCGCCCCGGCCGCCCGCGCGACCGCGTTTTCCAGCTTCAGGATGCGGATGGCGTTCTGGTGGAACAGCTTGTCCACGATACCCGGCTTGAACCCCTCCATTTCCCATTCGTCGCAGCACTGGCCCGCGCTCCAGCCCGGGTAATCCGATCCGAACAGCACCTTGTCCTGCAGCCGCCGCTGCATGTCGTGCTTCAGCGCGGCGGGAATGTATTTCGGCCCCCAGCCGGAGATATCGATCGACACGTTGCCCTTGTGGATGGCGACCGCGATCAGTTCCTCGGTCCATGGCCAGCCCGGATGGGCGGCGACAATATTCAGCCGGGGAAAATCCGCCGCGACATCGTCGATGTTCGGGATCGGACGGGCGTGCCCCAGCTTGTAGCCCAGGCCACCCGGCTCCCCGGACCCGATGGCCGTGGTGCCGCAATGGATCAGCACCGGCGCGCCCAATGACTGCAACAAATCCCAGATCGGGTAGAACTGCTTGTCGTTCGGAGAGAACCCCTGCACCGGCGGCTGATACTTCACCCCCATCAGGCCAAGGTGCCTGATCGCGTGTTCGATCTCCTCCAGCCCCTTGCGGCCGCGCCAGGGATCGACCATCGCCCAGCCCGGCAGGAACACATCCGGATAGTCGCGGGTCAGCGCGGCCAGGTCTTCATTGGAGTAACGGCCGCCCGCGGCGCCATGTTCGGCATCCCAGGCGATCGGGATGGCCAGCGCATCGTCACGGCGGAAATCCTCGGCGATCTGGCTGTCCGGCCGGGCGGCGAACTTGCCTTTGAACATGCGCTGGGCGGCGGGCATGAACGGCGCGCTGGCCTCCACATAGGCCGGGTTCATCGGATGGACGTGGACGTCGATGGCACGCACGGCGGTTTCCTCCTGTTATGGCGCGGTCATGGCCGGCAGCGCTTCTATCCAGCTTTCGCGGGCGGCGTCGATGGTGGCACGATCCGCGATCAGGACAAGCCGGGAATTGCGTCCTCCGGCGGGCCATGCATCCAGTTCGACCGGCGCGTTCAGCACATGATGCACGCCCTGCACGACCACGGGGCCGGCGCACCCGGCGATGTCCAGCATCCCCTTCACCCGCAGCAACTGTTCCGCATGGCCGAGCCGAACCCCACGCAGCCACGCCTCGAACGGTCGCCACAGCAGCGCGCGGCCGGCGCTCAGCGACACCGAGGCAAACCGGCCGGCATGATCCGGATCGCCGCCGTCGGCGAACAACACCGATCGCGGCACCGCCGGAGCATCGGGGTCGAAGAACGACGGCGCGAACAGCGCGGCGGCATCGACCGACCCGTGATCCGCCCGCAGGATCGGCGCCCCCGGGTTGTGGTCCCGCACCGCGCGGCCAACGGCGTCAGCGTCGGCAACGTCCCCCTTTGTCAGCACCAGCCGATCCGCCAGGGCCACCTGTTTGCGGGTTTCAGGATGGCGCGCCAACTGGGCGGCGCCGAACACCGCATCGACCGTCGTGACGATCGCCTCCAGCCGGAACACCCCGGACATCACAGGATTGCGTAACACCGCCAAGGCGATCGGTGCCGGGTCGGACAGGCCCGACGGTTCGATGATCAGCCGGTCGAACCGGGGCACCTCGCCACCCTGCCGGCGGCTGAACAACCGCATGACGGCATCTTCCATGTCGCCGGCCAGGTTGCAGCACAGGCAGCCATTGGCCAGGACCACGGTCTTGTCGTCACCATGGTCGATCAGGTCGCGATCAAGCGGCACCGCGCCGAATTCATTCACCGCGACGGCCGTGCCGGCCATGCGGGGGTCCTTCAGCAATGCGTTGATCAGCGTCGTCTTGCCGCTGCCCAAAAAGCCGCTGAGCACCGCGACCGGTATGCGCGATCGGTCGAACGCCTGAGTCAAAAAGCCAAACCGCTGCACCCGAGCCCCTTTGCCGCATGCCAAATCTTGCCGGCACGCGATAACAC
>JAJZEV010000176.1:0-3664 GCA_021805665.1 Pseudomonadota bacterium | reverse complement strand
GCCATCGCGCTGGCCACGAACATGAACACGCCCGGCACCCCGAAATGTTGCAGGATCGCGGCGATGAAGAAGCCGGTGAAAATCGTGCTGAACCGGCTCCAGGAGTACACGAACCCGACCGCCGTCGCGCGTATCCGCGTCGGGAACAGCTCCGACTGATAGTTATGCGCCGAGAACGACAGCCACGCGTTCATCATGGTCTGGAAGGTGCCGATTATGATCAGCGGCACCGCCTCGGTCTGGAAAGCAAACGCGATGCCGAATGCGGCAATCCCGATGCACGACAGGCACACCTGCCACTTCCGCTCGATCCGGTCGGCGAACAGCGTGCTGACCAGCGGAAACAGCGGATAGGCGAACGCGATGATGAACGAGTATTCCAGGGTCTGCGAAACATGGATGCCCTTGGCGATCAGCAACGTCGGCACCCAGTTCGCGAACCCGTAAAATCCGATCGTCTGGCAGAAATTGGCTACCGACAGCATGATCGTCCGGCTGCGGTAGGTCGGGTTGAAGATCTCGGCCAGCGTGCCTTTGCGCGGGTCCTCCGCCACCGGGGCATCCGGCATGGGTAGTGTGCCGCCGCATTCCTTGGCAACCTGAGCCTCGATCGCGCTCATGACCTTGTCAGCCTCCGCCACACGGCCCTGCTGCGCCAGCCAGCGCGGCGATTCCGGCAGTTTCAGGCGGACAAACCACACGATCAGCGCGCCGACGGACCCGACGATCACCACCCAGCGCCAGCCGGACAGGCCCAGCGGCGCGGTCGGGTTCAGGATCCAAGCCAGCAGGGCGACCAGCGGCACGGGAATGAACCCGATCGACTGCTGCACAGCGAAGGTCCGCCCCCGGGCGCGCTTGGGCACCAGTTCGGAGATAAACGTATCGACCGTGACCAGTTCCACACCGATGCCGATGCCCGCGATCATCCGCCAAAGGTTGATACCGCCAGGGGTGTATTGGAACGCCATGATCAGGGTCGCGACACAGTACCAGACCAGGGAATAGGTGAACACCGTCCGCCGTCCGAAACGATCGGCCGCCCGGGTGAAGAACATCGTGCCGATGAACAGCCCGGTAAACAGCGCCGCGATGAACGACGCCAGCCCGGTGAAGCCGAATAACGATACCGTCGTTGGGGTGAATATCTTGTCGGCGAACATCCCCGGCGCAATCGATCCGGTCAGGAAAATGGCATAGGTGTCGAACCATCCGCCCAGCGATATCAGCAGCACCAGCATCCACATGTGGCGCGTCATCGGTAGCCGATCCAACCGGGCAGTGATCTCCGCCGCCGGGGTGGCGATTAAGGTCGAAGCCATGGCAATCCTCCCTGATGCGTGTCTTTGCACGCTTGGATTTGACTTTAGGCTGCCGTCTTATCGGGGGTCTGAACCTCCCGGATCGAAGTCTGCGCACAACCTGACGCCGCGGTCCAGACCGGCGCCGGTTTCAGCGGGGAACCAAGGCTATCGGGCGTTGGCGCTGGCCTCGGATCGCGTGGCACCGGATCGTGCCGCCAGTGCCGCCGCCATGAAGTCGTCCAGGTCGCCGTCCAGCACCGCGTCGGGGTTACCCTTTTCCAGGCCCGTGCGCAGGTCTTTCACCAACTGGTAGGGCGCCAGCACGTAGTTGCGAATCTGGTGCCCCCAGCCGATATCGGTCTTGGCGTTTTCCTGCGCCGCCGTCACCGCCTCGCGCCGCTGCAACTCCGCTTCGTACATGCGGGCTTTCAGCATATCCATGGCCATCGCGCGGTTGCGGTGCTGGGAGCGGTCGGTCTGGCAGGCCACGATGATGCCGCTGGGAACATGGGTGATACGGATCGCGCTTTCCGTCTTGTTCACATGCTGTCCGCCCGCGCCCGATGCGCGATACGTATCGATCTTCAGATCGCTTTCGTTGATTTCGATCTCGATCGAATCGTCCACCACCGGGTACACCCAGACCGATGCGAAACTGGTCTGCCGCCGGGCGTTCGAATCGAACGGGCTGATCCGCACCAGGCGATGCACCCCGCCTTCCGTCTTCAACCAGCCATAGGCGTTCGGACCGCTGACCTGCAGCGTCGCCGACTTGATCCCCGCCTGCTCGCCTTCGCTTTCCTCCAGCAACTGCACCTTATAGCCGTGCTGTTCGGCCCAGCGCATGTACATGCGCATCAGCATCTGCGCCCAGTCCTGCGCTTCGGTCCCGCCGGCGCCGGAGTTCAGTTCGATATAGCAGTCGTTGGCATCGGCCTCGCCGGACAGCAGGCTTTCGATCTCCCGCCGTTTGGCTTCATCGGCGGCGGCCCGCAACTGGCCCATTGCCTCGGCGACCATGGCGATGTCGCCATCCGCCTCCGCCATTGCGATCAGTTCCAGCGCGTCGGAGACGTCTGCCTCCAGCTTCAGAACGCCTTCCATCGCCGAGGCGATCTGGTTCCGCTCGCGCATCAGTTTCTGTGCGGCGGCGGCGTCGTTCCACAGCGCCGGGTCTTCGGCGCGGTTGTTCAGTTCGGCCAGCCGGCCTTCGGCGGCATCCCAGTCAAAGATGCCTCCTCAGCAGTGCGACGGACTGCTTGATCTGGTCGTTGAGGGCGTCGGATTCAGCGGACATATCTAAACGAATACTCTTGCGAAGGGGCCGGTCAATACAACCCGCCCATGCTGTTATCAACCCCACCATGCACGATCGGCGCGGGCGCGGGCGTTCCATCGGGGGCCGGAGCGCTGGCCACACCGAGCCCGCCACCGATGGGGGCGGAGGCACCGGGAACCTGCCCGTCCTTGAATGCGTCGGTTACCATGCCCGAACCGCTGTCCCACTGCGCCATTGTCACGCCCGCGCTGTCCCACTGCGCCATTGTCACGCCCGCCGGCATCGGAAACGCCAGGACCGGATGGCCGGCAAGCGCCTTGGCCATGAAGTCGTGCCAGATGGGGGCCGCGACCGCGCCGCCGGTTTCATTGTTGCCCAACGTCGTCGGGGAATCGAAGCCGACCCACACCACGGTCACCAGATCGGGGGTGAAGCCGGAGAACCAGGCGTCGGCGAACTCCTGACTCGTGCCGGTCTTGCCGGCGATCGGCCGATTCAAACCCTTGCCGGCGGCAACGCCGGTACCGCGCTGCACGACACCCTGCATCATGGTGATTAACTGGAAAACACTGTCCGGGTCAGCGATCTGCGCCCGCCCGTCGGCAAGGTCCGGCGGCTTGGATGGATCGGCGCAATCGCCGCAATCCAGGCCAGGGGCGCGAAAAACCACATGTCCGTCCGGGTCCTGCACACTGTCGATCAGCGTCGGCACCACCTCCCGCCCGCCAGCGGCGAACGAGGCATAGGCCCCAGCCTCCCGCAGCACGGTGGTTTCCACCGCGCCCAGCGCAGCCGGCAGCACACGGGGCATCGAATCCGCCATGTGGAACGCGATCGCGTTGTCCGTGACCGCCTGCATACCCACCTGCTGGGCGACGCGAAGGGTGACCAGGTTCAGCGATTCCTCCAGCGCCACCCGCAGCGGCGTCGGACCGCCAAACGTGCCTTCGTAGTTGCCCGGCCGCCACCGGCCCTCCGGCGTGTCCATCACGACGGGTGCATCCAGAAATCTCTGGCTCGGCGAGATGCCCTTTTCCAGCGCCGTCAGATAGACGATCGGCTTGAAGCTGGAGCCCGGCTG
>JAJZEV010000060.1 GCA_021805665.1 Pseudomonadota bacterium | reverse complement strand
GCGCTGACCGTCGGCACCCGGAACAACTCCAGTGCCGCGGTGTAGATGCGGGCCAGGTACACATCCTCGGTGACCTGCAAGGCATTATCGACTTTTTCGGTCAGTTCGGTGACTTCGGCGACCATCGTGTAAAGTCGTCGGGCGAGGTCGGCGAAACGCCGGGCGCCGGGCAGTGCCATGTGTCGGCGGGTGGCTTCCACCAGGTCGTACATGCGCGGCAGTTCGGCATCCAGCAGTTCGTCGTAATAGCGCATCTCCAGCAACTGGGCGTTGGCGACTTCCAGCACGTCGATCGTGTCGGTATCGCCGCGCGGTTCATAGATGAACGCGCGGTCCCAGGTCAGCACCACCAGATCGTCGGTGTAATAGGAATAGCGGTGCCGCAGCAGGTCGCGGCGCGCACCTTCCGACAGCGGACGCTGCTCGCCGGACAGCAGGGGCACCAGATCCAGCCGGGCGGTCAGCGCCTCCGCCGTCATTGGTTCGTTGAAGCTGGTGACAACGCCGACGAGGTAGTCTTCTTCCAGCGTTGACGGAATCGGGCGTTCCAGTGCGTCCCCGACGCCCTGCCTGACCCGGTCCAGCAGGCCGGTCCACAGCGCCGTCGCCGGTTCCTGCCCCACCGCGAGGTCGATCGCGTTGACCCGTTGGGAAAATGCGGTCCATGCCAAATCGCTGACCGGCACCCTCAGGGCGATGCTGACCACGCCGAAATCGTACAACCGAGCGGTGACGGCGGCTTGCAAGGGGCCTTCGGGCAGCGGCAGGGACAGAACGCCCAGGCCGATTGCCAGCGGCGGCACCCCGAACGCCACGGCCTTGGGCGGCGTCGTGGTCAGCCGCCCGCGGGAGCTTTCGGTGCGGACGGTGCGCGCCCAGATGCCCTCGGCTTTGTGAAGATCGATCGCGTAGGCGACGTCGAACAGCCGATAGGCCAGGATATATCCGGACGCGACGTCCAGGACGGCCACGTCAGGTGCCTTGGCTGTTCGGGAACCCGGCGGCCCGGGCGGATACGATCCCGGCGTTCAAATGGGCGTGCAGCCGTTCGTTGGACGGCACGTCGAACAGCACCGCCGCCCCTCGCCCCGCTTTGGCGTGAATGGATCGGACCTCGCCTTCATTGAAAGGCGGCTGGACCGGGGTCCAGTCGGCTTGCCTGGTGGCGGTGACGGTGAATGGGCGCTCCGGCCGCGGTTCGCCGATGACCAGAAACAGCATCTTGGTTTCCCCCTAGGTTCGGATGGCGGGCGGGCGGCGCAAGGCCCAGAACGCCACGCTGCCGGCTATATAGAACACGATCGACAGCCCGAATGCGACCCGGTAGCTGCCGGTGGTATCGAACACGAAGCCGGCCAGCCACGCCCCGGCCGCCGCGCCCAGGCCGGTTCCGATGGTGATGACTCCCAGGATCGCGCCCAGGTTCGGGCCGGGAAACAAATCGGCGGTCTTGGCGGTGATGGCGGGACCGCGCGCACCCCAGGTCAACCCGAAGAAACAGGCGTGCAGCCACAGCAGCGCATGCTGATCCGGCGCGGTGATCATCAGCGCGAACACGACGCCCAGGATAGAGGTTCCGTAGGTGACCACGGCCGAAACTTCCCGCCCGACATAGTCGGACAGGGTGCCGGTGACGATCACGCCCGGCAGCGACAGGAACGCGCCCATGCCCAGCACGCCGGCCGCGTACAGCCGGTCGAAACCGATATCGACGGCGAATGCCAACTGGTGCAGGGCGACCAGGAAACTGCCCAGGCCGGTGAACAGGTAAACCGAGAACAGCAGCCAGAAATGCGGCGTGCGGACGGCCTGGCGGACGGTCCAGCCCTCGCCCTGGTGAGTCCGGCGATGACCGGGCTGGGCGATGCCGCGAAACAGCGATGCCAGCGGTATCGCGATCAGCGCCATGAAACCACCCTGCCACAGATACGTCGCGCGCCAGCCCAGGCCCGAAATCATCAGCGTCGCCAGCGGGGCGGAGAATGCCCGGGCAAAGCCGTTCGCCGATTGCACGACCGATACCGCCATGCCCCGGTTGCGGACGAAATACCGCGACAGCAGCGGCACGAACACCACCAATCCCAGGCAGTTCGCGCCCAGCGTCATCACCACGCCGTACAGCCCGACGATTTGCCACAGCGACGTAGCGAAGGAGTTTGCCACCAGCCCGATGGTCAGCAGCGCGCCGCCCATCAGGATCAGCCGCGGCGGCCCCAGCCGGTCCACCAGCCAGCCGACCAGCGGCGAGCTGATCCCCGACACCACCTGCGACACCGAATACGCCAGCGAAACCTGCGCCCGGCTCCAGCCGAAAGCCTCGATGAACGTCACCAGAAAGACGGTGTAGGAGTGCATGAAGCCGGCACCGATGGAAAACGTGCCGAAAGCGGCGGCCAGCAGCAGCCACAGGCGGGTTTGGGTCAGGGGCTTGGTCTCGGACATCGCACTACCATGTCGGGCGGCGATCGTATTGCCCAGCCCTTACGGTTTCATGGCTGGTGTGCTGACTGGGCTGTTTATATCGATATCGTTCGGATCGTCCGGTTGCCAGATATGCCATGGCAGTGCTTCGCTGCGGAAAACAGGGAAACGGGGCTGATATGATCCATAGTCACTCGCCATGGGGCCGCGATGACCAGATCGGCGCGGGCAATCTGCTGACGGTTGAAAAGCGGCTGGCCGCGCTCGCTTCGGTCAGGCAGGGCCGCATCTTCGACGTGAGTCATGAAATCGGCATGGGCGCACCGTACATGCCGCCCAACCAGACGCCGTATCTGATGTCGATTTTCGGGTCCTGGCGCGACACCATCAAGCGCCGCCGGAAGATGGGCGCGACCAATGATGCCGGAACGAATTTGGAGCGGATCGAAATGACCGCCCATGTCGGCACCCATATCGACGCGCTGGGCCATTTTTCCAAGGGCGACATGCTGTACAACGGCAATGCCGCCGCCGACGTGGTGACCGACTGGGGCCTGGACCGGCTGGGGATCGAGCATGCACCGCCGATGATCACGCGCGCTGTCGTGTTCGATGTCGGTGGGCCGTCGCATCTCGCGCCCGGCCATACGGTCACGCCCGACGATCTGAAGCGTGCCGCGGACGGAGGCGGCTTCAGTGTGGAGTCTGGCGACATCGCCCTGATCCGCACCGGCTGGGGCCAGTTGTTCGGCATCGATAACGCCCGCTACGTAACCGGGGAGCCGGGGATCGATGTCGCGGCGGCGAAATGGCTGATCGACCAGGGCATCGTGGCGATCGGCGCGGACAACATGGCGGTCGAGGTTCTGCCCAATCCCAACAAGGCCCTGATGATGCCGGTACATCAGTTCGCCCTGGCCGAATGCGGCGTGTATCTGATCGAAAATCTGGCGCTGGAGGAGCTGAAGGCGGCCGGAGTTCACACCGGCTGCTTCATACTTCTGGCGACCAAACTGCGCGGGGCAACCGGTGCCCCGGTGCGGCCGATCATGGTGGTGTAAGTGTCCGTCACGCCGCGATCCAGTCATCCTCCCGCTGGACGACGCCTTCCAGCATCCGAAGCACATCGCTGCCGGTGGCGGCCCGCCGGCCCCCGAAGCTGGCATCCGCCAGCAGATAGGCCAGCGGGTCGGACTCGGCGGAGTCCAGCTTGCCGCAGAAACCCATCGACCAGTCGGGGAAACTGCGCCGCTCCGCGGGGGTGAAACTCAGCACGGTTACGTCGCGGTGCCTTGGATCGGCACCGATCCGTTCGAACAGCGATTCCACCGTTTCGCGTCGTCCTTCCAGGACCTGGGCGAAACCAAGCGACGTAAACAGCAGCGCGCCGGTGATGCCAACGGTTTTATTGCGTATCCGCGACGCGGCCAGGATGGATCGTATTTCTCGCTCCAGCCCCTCGGGCGTGCGGGCGTCGGGCACGGCATCGGCGACGATGTTCCGGCTGCAGTAGATCAGCCGGTATAAAGTCCCTGCCATCAGCGGCTTTTTCATGGTTGAATACGCTCTCATACTTCAACGGGGTTATAGCGGCGCATCAGCGCGTCGAGTTCGGCGGCCGGGACCGGCTTGCTGATCAGGAAACCCTGAATGTCGGTGCATCCGTCGGCCCCGACCAGGGAGGCCTGTTCGTCGGTTTCGACACCCTCGGCCGTCGTGGTCATCCCCAATCCCGTGCCAATGGCCGCGATAGCCCGGATCACGGCGGTGGCATCCGCGGCAGACCCGGCACCGGAGCCGGGCCCGGAGCCCACGCCGGCGATAAACGAGCGGTCGATCTTGATCTTGTCGAAAGGAAAGGATCGCAACTGGCCCAGCGAGGAGTAACCGGTGCCGAAATCGTCCATCGCGATGCGAATGCCCCGGTCGCGAAACCGGTGCAGCGTTGCCAGGACATCGCCGGTTTTCGACATCAACGAGGTTTCGGTAATTTCCAGTTCCAACCGATCCGGGCTGAGACCAGCCCCCTCCAGCGCGGCATCCACCGCTCGGATCAGCCGCTCGCTGTTTTCCAACTGCCGTGGCGAGACATTCACCGCAACCGACAACGGTGCGCGCCATCGTGCGGCCTCCTTGCACGCGGTTTTCAGTACCCATTCACCCAGCGCGGCGATGCAGCCGATTTCCTCGGCAACAGGAATGAACACATCGGGCGGTACGGAGCCGCGTTTGGGATGATTCCAGCGTAAAAGCGCCTCGAACCCCGTCAGCGTCTGTGTCTTGACGTTCAACTGCGGCTGATAGGCCAGACTGAGTTCGCCCAGCGCGAGCGCCCGGCGCAGGTCGGTTTCCAGATCGCGGCGGGTTTGCGCCTGTTCGGCCATGGCCGGCACAAACGTCCGGCACAGCCGCCGCCCGGCGCTTTTGGCGTCGTACAATGCCAGGTCGGCGTTGCGCATGATCGTTTCCGCCGATTCGCCGTGGTCGGGAAACCTGGCAATGCCGACGCTGGCGCCGATGTGAACCACCTGGCCTTCGACGACATACGGGCGGGATAAGGTCTCCACCACCCGCTCGCCGAGGGTTTCGGCATTGCCCCCGCCGGACATCAGGATAGCGAATTCGTCCCCGCCCAGGCGCACCAGAAGGTCGTCGTCCCGGGTTTCCCGAACCAGGCGCTGGCTGACCAGGCACAGCAAGGCGTCGCCGACACCGTGACCCAGCGTGTCGTTCACCTGTTTGAAACGGTCCAGATCGATGGTCAGCAACGCGAGGCTGCTGGACGATTCCGTCATCTCCCGCAGCATCTGGTTGAAATGGCGCCGGTTGCTGAGCCCGGTGAGCGGGTCCAGCCAGGCATCGCCATGCCCGCCCGCGATGCGGGCGGAGGCGCCGAACATCCGCCCGTCATCGACAACCAGCATCCATTTGCGAGCGTCGATGCCGCGGACCTGAAGGCTTACACGGCGGTCGCGCCCCAGCGATACCCGCAAAAAACTCTCCGGCTCCCCGCGGTTGGAGGCTTCCATCGCATCCTTGACGAAAGCAGCGACCCGGTCGCGCTGGTTGGGCAGCAATTGGGGCATCGAGGCCAGGATATCGGTCAACGATGGCGTATCGGTCGCCATGACCGGGGGCAGGCCGAACAGATCGGCCGCTGTTTCGTTCCAGTAGTGGACAGCAAGGCCCGCATCCAGGATCGCCACCGCCAGCGGCAATTGCATCAGCAACGCGTTGGCCACCCCCACGGTCAGGCGCGCCGTACGGCGAACGATCGGCGGGGTGCCCCCGGCCAGACCGTCCGGTGCATATGGTAACGAAGGAAGCTGCACGTCTGTCTCCACGCTGACAACGGAGCGACGTTAGCGTCCGACCCTTACCGAACCGTTAACGGCGGTGATTTTTTCGACGAAATCGTCATAACCGCGGCGAACGAAGCGCCCTTAGCTTGACCCCCCCGCCCGCACCGCCCTAAACGCGCCGTATGAGCGACGATCAAACCCACGCCGGCACCATCGCGGCGGCGACCCAGCAGGCCCATGTCCTGGCGCAGGCCCTGCCCTTTCTGCGCCGCTATGCCGGTGCGACCGTGG
>JAJZEV010000177.1 GCA_021805665.1 Pseudomonadota bacterium | reverse complement strand
GCCTATGGCGAGCTCAAGCGTCTGGAACTGGCGCTGGCCATTTCCAACACACCCCGGCTGCTGCTGGCCGATGAACCGACGGCGGGGATGACCCCGGCAGATCGACGCACGGCGATGGATTTGCTGGTGGCGATGGCGCGCCGGGACGGCTGCGCGGTGGTCTTCACCGAACACGACACCGACACGGTTTTCCGCGTCGCGGATCGAATTCTGGTGATGGACAAAGGCGAATTGATCGCGGAAGGCAACGCCGCGTCCATCCGGGCAAGCCGCCGCGTCCGCACCGCCTATCTCGGCGACGATGGCGTAACCGATGCAATATGACGAGCGTCCTATTGCCGAATTCCTACAACCCCTTAATCTCCATGGTGCGGCGCGGTAGGCGCCGGTCACGGGGACCCCGCCTGATGCGCTTCAACGGACTTTCGCTCGTTTTCCTGCTTGCCGCCGTCTCCGTCGCCCGGGCGCAAATGCCCGGTGGCCCGCCCTCGGTCGGTGTTGTCCGCGCCCAGCAGACCGCGATTACCGAAACGTCCGAATTCGTCGGCCGGGTGCAATCTATCGAGCGTGTGTCGCTGACCGCGCGCGTGACCGCATTCCTGGACCAAAGGCTGTTCACCGAAGGCACCGAGGTCAAGCAGGGCGACCTGCTGTACCGCCTGGAGCGCGGCCCGTTCGAGGCCGCGGTGCGCCAGCAGGAGGCAGCGGTCGCCGACGCCACCGCGCGTCTGGCCAACGCGAATATCCAACTGGCCCGCGCACAGTCGCTGCTGGCCACCCCGGCCGGCCAACGGTCCAACGTGGACGACGCGATCGCCAACCAGCGCTCCCTCGCAGCGCAGGTGGCCTCGGCTCAGGCCCAGTTGCAACTGGCGCAGATCAACCTGGACTACACTGAAATCCGCGCGCCCGTGTCGGGGAAAATCAGCCGGACCAACATCACCTCGGGCAACGTCGTTTCGCCCGGTTCCGGCGTGCTGGCGACCATCGTCAGCCAGGATCCGATGTATATTCTGTTCCCGATCTCGGCCCGCAGCCTGACGGAGTTGCGCAAGCGTTATGAAAACAAGGGCGGTACCAATGCCGTCGTGGTCAAGCTGCGCATGCCTGACGGAACCCTGTATCCGCACGATGGCAAGATCGACTACGTCGAACCCACTGTCTCGCCCACCACCGATACCGTTCTGCTGCGCGCCACCATCGCCAATCCGACATCCGCCGGCGCCGCCGCGGGCCAACAGATCGAGCGGACGTTGATCGACGGGGCGTTCGTCTCCGTGGTGGTGGAAGGCATCCAGCCGGTCATGGCGCTGGGTATCCCCCGCAAGGCCGTGCTGTCGGACCAGCAGGGCGATTATGTCTATGTCGTCGGCGCGGATGATAAGGTCGAACTTCGCCGCATCCAGCTTGGACAATCGACTCCGGAAACCGCGGTCGTGGCTGGCGGACTGAAGGACGGCGAAATGGTCGTCACCGAAGGTGTGCAGCGCGCGCGCCCTGGCATACAGGTCAGCCCGGGCCCCGCGGCTCCCGGCCCGGCGTCCCCGGGTCCCGGCGTCAACGGTTCGGGAAAGTCGTAGAATGATCTCCGGCGTCTTCATCCGCCGGCCGCGCCTCGCGGTCGTCATCGCCATTCTGTTGACCTTGGCCGGCGCGCTCTCGCTGAAAAGCATTGCCGTCTCCCAGTTCCCCGACATCGTCCCGCCGCAGGTGACCGTGGCCACCTCGTTCACCGGCGCCTCGGCCGCGGTGGTGGAGCAAACCGTCGCGCAGCCGCTGGAAGCGGCGATCGTCGGCGTGGACAAGATGATCTACATGAAGTCCAACAGCGCGAACGATGGCAGCTATTCGCTGACCGTCAGCTTCGCCTTGGGCACCAACCCCGACATCGACACCGTCAACGTCAATAATCGCGTCCAGCAGGCCCTCGCCCGCCTGCCGCCGGAAGTTCAGCTCTACGGTCTGACCGTACGCAAGAAGTCCTCCGCGATCCTGGAGTTCCTGCAGTTCTACAGCGAAGGCGGCAAGCAGCCGCCGCTGTTCATCAGCAACTATGTCACCATCAACGTCCTCGACCGCCTGGCCCGCGTGCCGGGAGTCGGCGACGTGACCCTGTTCGGACGCCTGGATTATTCCATGCGTATCTGGTTCGACGTTGACCGGCTGACCGCGCTGAACCTGGTGCCGGCCGACATCATCGCCGTCATCCAGTCGCAGAACGTGCAGGCCGCGGTCGGGCGCATCGGCGCCCGCCCGACCAGCGATGCCACCCAGTTCCAGTTGAGCGTGCAAACCCAAGGCCGCCTCACCACGGCCGAGGAATTCGGCAAGATCGTGGTGCGGGCCAACCCCGACGGCTCCGTGCTCCGTATCGAGGACATCGCCCGGGTCGAACTTGGCGCCGCCAACAGCGATACGCTCAGCCGCCTGAACGGCAATCCCGCCGTGTCGATCGGCGTTTACCTCGCCCCCGGTGCGAATGCCGTCGATACCTCGGCCCGCGTGTCCAAGGCCCTGGCCGATATGTCGGGCCGGTTCCCAGAGAGCATCAAGGCCCGGGTGTTTTACGACAGCAGCACCTTCGTGTCGGAAACGATCGATGAGGTCGTGAAGACCCTGCTGATCGCCTTTGTCCTGGTGGTCGGGGTGGTGTTCGTCTTCCTGGGCAGCCTGCGCGCGACCATCATCCCGATGGTGGCGATTCCCGTCAGCCTGATCGGCACCTTCGCCGCCCTGCTGGCGTTCGGTTTCTCGGCCAATACGATTTCGTTGCTGGCGATGGTGCTGGGCATCGGCGTTGTCGTGGACGATGCCATCGTGGTGGTGGAAAACGTCGAACGTGTCATGGCCGAGGAGCCGGACCTGTCCCCCGCCGAGGCGACCAAGAAGGCCATGGATCAGATTACCGGCCCGGTGATCGCCATCTCGCTCGTGCTGTTGTCGGTGTTCGTGCCGGTGGCCTTTCTGCCCGGCCTGACCGGCACCCTGTTCCGCCAGTTCGCTGTCACCATCAGCATCTCCATGCTGCTGTCGGCGATTATCGCGCTGACTCTGTCGCCGGCCCTGTGCGCGCTGTTCCTGAAGCACAGCCATCGCCCGCGGGGGCCGGTGGGCTGGATGCTGACCGGTATAGACAAGGTCCGCGACGGCTATGCCAGCATGGTCACCCGTCTGCTGCGGCTGGCATTCCTGTCCGTTCTCGTCATCGCCGCCGCCGGCGCCGGCATCGTTATGCTTGGGCAGATCACCCCCAGCGGCTTCCTGCCCGAAGAAGACCAGGGTGCCATCTTCACCGTCGTCCAACTGCCCGATGGCGCATCCGTCGAACGCACGCGCAGGGTGGTGCAGGATGTCGAAAGCCTGATCCGGCCGATGCCGCAGGTCGATGCCGTGCTGTCGATCGTCGGCTTCTCGCTTCTGGACGGCGGCAATCAGCCGAACGCGGCCTTCCTGGTCACCCGCTTGAAGCGCTTCGCCGACCGCCAGGGCGCGCAGGATGGCGTCCGATCGGTCATTGGCAAGATATTCGCCGGCGGACAGGGCATTCGCTCCGCCATCGTGTTCCCGTTCAACCTGCCGCCGATCATCGGCCTGTCCACCAGCGGGGGCTTCGAGTACCAGCTAGAGAACCTGGAAGGACGCCCGCCCGAGGATATGGGCAGCGTCATGCAAGGCATGGTCGCCGCTGCCAATCAGGACCCGCGCCTGGCCAGGGTGTTTTCCAGCTTCACCGCGTCCAACCCGTCGATCTGGCTGGATATCGACCGGGACAAGGCCCAGGCACTGGGGCTTGCGATATCGGACGTATTCAACGCCCTGCAAGCCTCGCTGGGTGGATACTACGTGAACGATTTCAACCTCTACGGCCGAACCTGGCAGGTCAACATCCAGGCCGGCGCGGCCGATCGCAGCGATGCATCGGCGATCTACAAGATATTCGTCCGCAACAAACGCGGCGAAATGGTGCCGCTGCGCTCCATCGCCAATGTTCGCATCCAGGTCGGTCCCCAGGTCATCAGCCGCTATAACAACTATCGCAGCGTGACGATCAACGGCAGCCCGAAACCCGGCGTGTCCTCGGGTGAGGCCCTGGTCGCGATGGATGAGCTGTCTAAGACCACGCTCCCGCCCGGGTACTCCTACGAATGGACCGGCACCGCGTATCAGGAACGCGAGGCGTCCGGCCAGACCGGGTCGATCCTGGCGCTGGCGGTGCTGTTCGCCTATCTGTTCCTGGTCGCGCTGTACGAAAGCTGGATGATCCCGATCCCGGTGCTGCTGTCGGTGACCGTCGGCGTGCTGGGGGCCTTCTTCGGGCTTCAGTTCTCGGGCCTGTCGCTGGATCTGTATGCGCAGATCGGCATGGTGGTGCTGATCGCACTGGCCGCCAAAAACGGCATCCTGATCGTCGAATTCGCCAAAGAGGCCCGGGAGTCCGGCCTGTCGATCAGGGACGCGGCGGCACTGGGCGCCCGAATGCGAATTCGGGCGGTGCTGATGACGTCGATCGCGTTCATCTTCGGGCTGATCCCGCTGGTCTGGGCAACGGGTGCGGCCATGCTCAGCCGCCGAGCGGTCGGCACGGCTGTGTTCGCGGGCATGATCGTTGCCAGCACGATCGGCGTATTCCTGATCCCGATGCTTTACGTGGTGTTCCAATCGATCCGGGAAAGCGCCAAACGGCGGTTTGGGGGCAGTGCGAAGAAGCACCATCCGGCTGAGTAGAGTTCGGCCTGTTCCCCACGGGAACAGGCCGGTTCAGGCGGCGGCACGGCCGCTGCTCAAGATGGTGGCCTTGACCCGCTCCCGGGCAAGAGCCCGGGGCCTACGCGTTCGCTGCCGCGACCACCCGGTCGATGAACCCCTGCGCGCTGCCAAGGTAATTCGACGGGTCGATCATCTTATCGATCGCCGCCCGGTCCAACCGGGACGACACCGCGGGATCGCGTTGCAACGCATCCGCCAACGAGACCTTCTCAGTCAGCGCCACATCGCAGGCGCGCTTGACGACGTGATGCGCCTCGCCCCGGCCAATAACCGGCGCAAGACCCATCATCACCGCTTCGGACACGATCAGCCCGTGCGTGATGTTCAAATTCGCCCGCATCCGATCGGCATCGACCACCATCCCCTCGGCGATCGAGCGCGTATGCATCAGCGCGCCATGCGTCAGGACGAACGCCTGCGGCAGGGCGAGGGCCTCGGCCTGCCACGGGCCGGTCGCACGCTCATGATCCTGCGCCATCGCCCCCTGCATCACCGGCACCAGCCCATGCACCATGCGAGACGCCGCCAGAATGTATTCCGACGCGATCGGGTTACGCTTCTGCGGCATGGTGGAAGATGCGCCGCGCCCGGCGACGTAGGGTTCGGCCAGTTCCCCAACCTCGGTCTGCGCCATCAGGATCGTGTCGGTGGCGATCTTCGCCAGCGTGCCGCACACCAGCCCCAGGAAGCTCACCGCCTCGGCCAGGGCATCGCGGCAGACGTGCCATGGCGCCAGCGGAGCAACCAGCCCCAGTTCCGCCGCCAACGCTTCCATGACGGCGATACCCTGGTCGCCCAGCGACGCCAGAGTACCGGCCGCGCCGGAGAATTCCACGACCAGAACGCGGGAACGGATCTGCTTCAGCCGCTCCAGATGGGACAGGAACGGCATCGCCCAGATGGCGCACTTCAGCCCGAACGTTACGGGCAGCGCCTGCTGCAAATGCGTGCGCCCGGCCATCACCGTGTTCCGGTGCCTGACCGCCTGTGCGGCCAGCGCCGTCAGGATCGCGCGCAGTTCCGTCTCGATCAGGTCCAGCCCGTCGCGGACCTGCAGGACGGTGGCGCTGTCCATGATGTCCTGCGTGGTCGCGCCCCAATGGGTCCAGCCGCCCGCCGCACCGGATGCCTTGGACAGGCCCCCCACCAGCCCGACCACCGGATAGCCGACATTGCGCGCCGAGGCCGCGAGGTCCTCGACCCGCAGATTTTCGACCTTCGCCGCCGCGACGATCGCCTCGGCCGCATCCGCGGGGATGATCCCCATGC
>JAJZEV010000227.1:4130-6036 GCA_021805665.1 Pseudomonadota bacterium | reverse complement strand
TTGACCGTCCCTGCCACAAGGCCCTTCAGCATGGCGATCTGCACCGGATCGGCGGAGGACAGCTTGCGCGTCAGATTATTGTCTATGCCCCACGACACGCAGGCCAGCACGATCAGTACGGAACCCCAATCCAATGATGCCCTGCCCTGCCAGGACAACAGCGCCGCACCCGACAGGATGGCGAACGCGCCGAACAACAGGCGGCGATCGACGTTTTCCCGGAACACCAGCCACGCGATGGCCATCGTGGCCAGACCCTCCAGATTCAGCAGCAGCGACGCCCCGGCGGCATCGGTGCGCGACAACCCGAACATCAGGAACAGCGGCCCCAGGATGCCGCCCGCCGCGATGACCGCGCCCAGCCAGGGCAGATCCGTACGCCGTAACGGTGCCTCGACCGCCGGCAGGCGCAGGATGCCGCGCGACAGGTGAATCGCCGCGAGGCCAAGCCCGGCCCCAAGGTAAAGCAGCCCCGCCATCAGCCATGGATCGGCGTCGCCCAGCATGATCTTCGCCAGCGGCGTGCTGGCGCCGAACAGCGCGGCGGACGAAAGGGCGAGCAGGATACCGGGTTGCATACCGCTATCCTGCCACGATCGGGCGGCGAGCGTAATCGCCCGCCCTTTACAGGGTCACGCCGCCCACAAATTTCCGGCCCGTTGCGACGCCGTCTGCATATTGGCGGAAATCGTCTCGGTCACCGCGCTCTGTTCCTCTACCGCCGCCGTCGTCGATGTCACGAATTCGCTGACCGAATCGATCGCCTGTTTGATCGCCGACAGCGATTCGACAACATCCCTGCTGACCAAGCGGATACCGTCGATTTCCTTAATGATTTCCTCCGTCGCGCCCCTGGCCTGGTTGGCGAGGTTCTTCACCTCTGTCGCGACCACGGCGAACCCCCGGCCGGCCTCCCCCGCCCGGGCGGCTTCGATCGTTGCGTTCAGCGCCAGCAGATTGATCTGCCCGGCAATATTGTTGATCAGATCGACCACGCGCCCCATGGCCCGGGCCGCCGCACTCAGCCTTTGGGCGGACTGGTCGGCCGCCTCGACCCGATCCACCGCGCTGCTCGCGGTTTCCTGGGAACGCACCATCGTGCCCGAAATCTCGTTGATCGACGCACTCAGCTCGTGCGCGGCCGCGGCGACGGTTTCGATCAATTCGCCGAACTGCTGCCGCGCCGAAACCCGCGACGTCACCTCGGTTGCGAATTTGACGACCTTGAACGGTTTGTTATTGAGATCGTAGATCGCATTATAGGTTGCCTGCAGCCAAACGTCGGTGCCGTCCTTATGAACCCGCCGATATTCGCCCGCACGATACTCGCCCGCGCCCAACGCCGTCCAGAACGCCCGGTACTCGGCGCTGTCGCGCTCTGACGGAGGCATGAATATCCGGTGATGGCGGCCGGCGATTTCAGCGAGCGTATAGCCGGTCGCGTCCAGGAATTTTTGGTTCGCGGTCAGTATCGTGCCGTCCAGGCCGAATTCGATGATGGCCTGCGATCTGCCGATCGCCTGGACCTGGCCCATGTAATTCGCGGCTTCGATCCGCGCCTCGGTCACGTCGGAAGCAAATTTTACTACTTTGAACGGTTTGCCGTCCGGCGTCATGATCGGATTATACGTTGCCAGCAACCACACTTCCCCGCCGCCCTTGGCGATCCGCTTGAATTCCGCCTTGTGGTATTCCCCGCGCGCCAGGCCCGCCCAGAACTCCCGATAGGCGGGCGTGTCGCGATCGGCCGCGGGCACGAACAGCCTGTGGTGCTGGCCCACGATTTCTGGCAGCGTATAGCCCATGACCTGAAGAAAAATATCGTTGGCATCCAATATCCGGCCATTCAGGTCGAATTCGATGACCGCCTGGGACCGGCGGATTGCCTGGATCTGACCGGCCTTAT
>JAJZEV010000227.1:0-3845 GCA_021805665.1 Pseudomonadota bacterium | reverse complement strand
TGGCCGTCAGGATCGTACCGTCCAGCGCAAACTGAATAATCGCCTGCGACCGATCGATCGCGGCCAGTTCGGCGTCCGCATCCGTCGCCTTCGGTGTCGTCCTGAATGCAAACATAATCGCCCCTTTTCACGGACATGATGGCCACCCAGCCTTTGGCGGCCTCGTCGGTTCGGATGCGATGCTAAGAGCATATTGGTTAACGAAACGTTAGCGGCAAAGCCTTATTCTTCGGTCGCAGCCGGCACCGCCAGGAACCCCCGAAACCGGGCGCGCCCGCCGCGCACCGGCTGGCCGTTCAAACGATAATTGGGAAACCGCTGCAAAAACCGCCCGATGGCGATCGTGCCCTCCAACCGAGCGACGGCGAGGCCGGCGCATTGGTGGACACCGAATGCAAACGCCAACTGGCGGTTGGGCCAGCGATCGATCTCCAGCCGGTCCGGATTGGCGAAGACCTCCGGATCGCGGTTGGCCCCGCCGATACACAGCGTAACCGGGGTGCCGGCGGGCACCGGATAGCCGGCGATTTCGGTGTCGGCCATCGTCATGCGGTTGCCGAGTTGCACCGGGCTTTCATAGCGCAGGAATTCCTCGATCGCCGGCTTCATCGCCTCCGGTTCGGTATTCAGGCGGCGAACGATGTCCGGTTCGCCCGCCAGCGTTACCAGCGTGTTGCCGATCAGGTTGGTCGTCGTCTCATGCCCCGCGTTCAAGATGAAGATGCAGTTTTGCAGCAGCTCTGCCTCATCCAGTTGGGTGCCGTCCGCCTCGCCCTGGATCAGCCGGGTCAGCAAATCCCGGCCGGGATCGCCCGGCTTCCGGCGGCGGTCGGCGACCAGCACCTGCAAATACGCCATGAACTCCGTCACCGCGCGGTTGCCCGCGGCCTGTGTTTCCGGCGTCAGCGCGGGCTCCAGCGCGCCCAGGATCGCCAGCGACCAGTCCCGCAACGGCGCCCGGGCATCCGGCGGGATGGCCAGTAGATTGCCGATCACGTCGATCGGGATGGCCGAGGCAAAATCGGCGATCAGATCGAAACGGCCGAGCGTGGCGATCCGGTCCAGCAGAGAATCCACCAGGGCGATCAGCCCGGGTTCCATATCCGCGATCACCCGGGTCGTTAGCGCGCCGGCGATCAGGCGGCGGACGCGGGTATGCCGAGGCGGATCGTTGAACACCAGACTGGTGGTGTGGTGGGCGAACAGCGGCGTGCCGGCGCCAAATTTCGGGCCGAACTCGGCTTCCTTGGCGCTGCTGAAGGTCTTGGCGTCGCGATAGACGGTGACAAGATCGGCGTGGCGGGTCAGGAATAATGAACCGTCCGGCATGCGCTTGATCGGTTCATGCGTCCGCAGCGCGTGAAAGGTCGGAATCGGGTCTTCATGGAACGACGGCGGCAGCGCCCGAAGGTCGAATTGCCTCGCCAGATCGGATGTTTGCATCGGGGGGGTCTCCTGTCCCCCCGGAGTCGGCCCGATCCGGCTTCGGTACGCAAGCAGCGATTGATCGGCCATCCGTCTCAACGGGGTGAACAACAGCATGGAACGCAGCGCCAAATCCGCCCAAATGGCGCGTGTGCGAACACAGAACACCGCGCCGGAGATGGCGGTCAGGCGGGCGCTGTTCAGCCTTGGACTGCGATTCCGGCTCCATCGGCGCGATCTGCCCGGACGCCCCGATATCGTGCTGCCGCGGTTCAAGGCGGCGATCTTCGTGCATGGCTGCTACTGGCACGGCTGCACGATGTGCGACCGCGGCCTGCGCCGGCCAAAAACCAACATCGCATTCTGGTCCGCCAAGCTGGCGGAAAACCGCCTCCGGGACCAACGGAACCAGGCGGACCTCCGCGCCCTGGGATGGCACCCGGCCGTTATCTGGGAATGCGAGGCGCGGACGCCGGACACGCTGCGAACCGCGCTCGACCGAATCCTGTCCGGTGTGGCAGAAGCCGGGAAATGATCGGCGATACCGCCAGAACCAGGGATTGGACGGTCGCCGACTTCTTCAGTTGCGGCGGCGGCACAAGCGCGGGATTCGCCCGCCGCCCGGGCTTCCGGATTGTCGGCGCGGTGGATCTGGAACTGGCGAAACCCAGCGGTGGCCAAGGCGCCTCGGACTGCAACCAGACCTACCTGGCCAATCACGGGGTCGCGCCGCTGAACCGCGACATGATGACGCTGGAACCGCGTGAGTTCGCTCGGTTGACCGGAATCGCCACGGGCGGTCTGGACGTGATGATATCGTGTGCGCCATGCACCCATCTGTCGCGCGCCAACCCGAACAATCACCTGGAAGACCGGCCTGAAAACACCCTGATCGGCCGCAGCGGCGACTTCGCCCTGGACCTGCTGCCCGACGTTTTCTTCATGGAAAACGCCCGGGAGCTGATCATGGGGAACTACCGGCATCACCATCGGACATTGACGGACCGCCTGCGGCGGGCGGGATACGACGTCCGCGGTGAAATCCACATCCTGGATCGCTTCGGGCTGCCGCAAATGCGAGAGCGCGCCCTGGTCGTCGCGTCGCGGATCGGCCCCGCCCGCACCCTGGAAGACCTGTGGCAAGGCTGGGCCGTCAAACCCCGGTCGGTCACGGTTCGTTCGGCTTTCTCGCGCTTGGCCGCATGGCAATCCCGGGCGCCCGCCGATCCGGACGGGGATGCCTGTCCCGGCATGGGGCCGGCCGTTCTGAACCGGCTGAAAGCAACGCCGCACGATGGCGGAGGCTGGGCCGACGTCGCCCGCAACCCCGCGACCCGCATGCTCTGCACCCCGGAATGTCTGGCACGATGGCAAAGCGGCGATCTTGGGTCGCACCCCGACGTATATGGAAGGATGTGGTGGGACCGGCCGGCCCCGACGATCAAGCGGGAATGTGCCCATGTCGGCAATGGCCGCTATGCGCACCCGACCCTGGATCGTCTGCTGACGGTCCGAGAAATGGCGGTTTTGCAGGGGTTTCCCTTCGACTACAGATTTCCGGCAAAAGCCATCGGCAACCGGTATCGCCATATCGGCGACGCGGTTCCGCCCCTGATCGCCTATCAGATGTCGGCCTTGGCGCTATGGATGAAAACCGGGCGCCGGCCCGAACCGGCCGACTGGGTCATGCCGAACACAACGCTGCATGCGGATGACATCGTCCCCGCCAGCGAAACCGCAACGAACGCCAGCACGGCGGTTCAAGGGGCCTAGCGCACCCGGGAAATCGGAAACGCCGCTGCTTCCCCGGGCCGGAACGCCTGCAACGCGGCCGATATCCGCTGACACGCCTCAACCGCCACGCCGCCCAGATAAGCCTCATCCGCCGCGGTCAGCCCATCCCGCGTCCGCACCAGACACAAGCTCGCCGCCACCGCCCCCGGCGCATGGAAAATCGGCGCCGAAATACCAACCAGCGTCTTGTCGATATCGCTCGCCGACAAATACCCCGCCCGCCTGATCGCCCGCAGCCCATCGCGGAATTCGGCCCAATTCTCCCCCAGTCCCGCGGCCGCGATCTCCGCCTGATGGTTCAACGCCAGATTCCGCAACTGATACGTCGGCAGGTGCGCCAAAATCACCCGCGACGGGGATCCCCGGAACAGCGGAAACGGCCGCCCCCGCTCCATGCTCATGGTAATATTGGGGTCGGTCTTGTCCTGCAGCACGGTCAGCACCCGCAGTCCATAGAACGCGCACAGCAACTGCCCGCCGTTCACCACATCCCGCAACGCCGCCATCACCGGCGGCACGATGTGCAGCAAAGGGTCCGCCAGCCGGATACTGCGGTCGAATTCGATGAATCTAGGCCCCAGCACATATCCCGCACCGGCCACCGGCACCAAAAACCCCGCATCGCA
>JAJZEV010000264.1 GCA_021805665.1 Pseudomonadota bacterium | reverse complement strand
AAAAAAGGCCCGACGGATCCGATTGATCCACAAAAAATCGTAGGCTCCTATTCCTACAGTACGTCCAATGGATCCGGAACCGTTCAATATTCCTATACTGGCGGACCCAGCTTTACTTATTTTGTCCAATTTATTTCAACGGGCAGTTATAGATTTTGTCCTACCGGCGGGGGGGGCGATTTGATAATCACTGTTGCGCCCAAGGCTGGGTGCCCGTCCTCCTGAAACAGCGGGTCATCCGGATAGGATTGGTTACGAAATTCTCCGTGCTGGATCTGTTTGATTGTCAGTCTGTCGAAGTAATGTTGGGAGTATGTTGCGGGGAATACCGGCTGCCTCTGCCCCGCGGCCACGGGTGCGCGGCCAGGTAGCGGAATGCGAACCAAGACGCTGATCGCCGCTCCGACCGCCGCAGCGTCCGTTACGAATGCACCAGAACGCAAATCGGCACGATCTGGCGCCGTTCATTTTGGTCAGGATTAGATCCGGCACGCCTGTTCTTCGGGATACTGCATCCATCAGGCCAGGCAACGATCGCGTGCGTCGAGGCGATCCGACTGTCATGCGCAAGCGGGGCTCATCGGCAAGAAGGCGTCGGCAGCGGGCAGCGTCCCCACATCGGTATAGTAGTCCCACGGGCCACGGCTCTCCCGGGGCTGCTTGACGCGATATAACGTCAGGTCGGTCAGCAGCCGGCCATCCGTGCGCAGGGTGGCCGGGCGCCCGAAATACGCCACCGGTAACGCCCGCATCGCTTTGTTCACGGCGATCGGATCGTCTGTGCCGGCTTGTGTCATCGATTTCAGGAAGTGCAGGCTGGACGCGTAGTTCAGCGCTTGTTCCTTGGTGGGGGCCGCGTTCTGCTCCGCCATGAAGCGTTTCGCGAACGACCGGCTTGCCTCGTTCTGGTCCCAGTAGAAGCTGGCCGGAAAGCTCAGACCCTGCGCGACCGCCAGGCCCAGGGCGTGAATGTCGGTGATATAAACCAGGAATCCGGCCAGTTGGACGCCATTCTCGCGCAGTCCGAATTCGGCGGCCTGCTTGATCAGGTTGACCTGGTCGTTGCCCACCGCCGCCAGCCCGACAACCGAGGCGCCGGAGTTTTGCGCGGCCAGGATTTGCGAGGAAAATTCCGTGCTGCCGATAGGGAATTTCGCGTCGCCGACAACCTTTCCGCCGGTTGCCTCGATGGCCTTGGCGGTCATCGATTCCAGTGCTTCGCCGAAACTGAAATCGACCGTGACGAAGAACCAGTTACTGTCCTTCTGGCCATTTGCAAGGCGCGCGACGCCGGCGGTCAGGGCATGGGTGTCGTCGGCCCAGTGGCTGCTGGTGGGGGAGCACAGCTTCGACGTGAACTCGGTAATCGCCGCGCCGGCGATCATGACGGTGCGGGTCTTTTCCTTGGCGATCTGCTGCACGGCGGCGGCGATCGGGGTAACTGGCAGATCGACGATCGCGTCCACCCCGGAGTCATACCACCCGCGGGCGATCGAACTGGCGATGTCGGGCTTGTTCCGCGTGTCGCCGTGGAGAATCTCGATCGGGCGGCCGAGGACGGTGCCGCCGAAATCCCGTGCGGCCATGCGGGCGGCGAGGACCGATCCGGCCCCGGCGGCGTCGGCGTAGGGTCCGTTTTCGTCGGTAAGAACGCCGATGCGAACCGGGGCCGCGGCCCGGGCCGGCGCGGTCAGGGCCAGGGCCGCTCCCGTCAGGGCGGCGCGTCGGGTCAGGGGAAGGGTCATTCTGGATTCTCGGCTGGGGAGGGTGAACGGTAAGCGGACCCGAAGTGTAACCCCCGAGCGGTCGAGGCTGGAACCCGCGGGAGGCGAGAAATCCTGTTTTCATGCAACATCGTGGAATACTCGATGAAACGTCGTGCCCGCCAATCGCCCGCTTATGCGTTGCGCAACGACAACCGCTACAAGCGGTAGCGTCGAACAAATCCGAAGCTCATGTTTTGCGGGGCAACTTTGCTGGCGTTGCCTTGGGACGCTTATCGCCTGGAAGGATCGAACCGCTTCACCAAATGACGACCATATGTGCCGTAAGCCGGCTGCACCAGCCCGGCTGCATACTCGGTCACGCGCTGCGGAAACCGGGTTTCGAACATGAACGCCAGGGTGCCCTCCAGCTTGTGCGGTTTCAGATCGGCGGCACTGGCCCCTTCGAACGCGTCCCGATCCGGGCCGTGCGGCAGCATGGTGTTGTGCAGCGAGAACCCGCCCGGCACGAAGCCGCCGCCGGTTTTGCCGTCGTAGACGCCGAAGATCAGCCCCATGAACTCGCTCATGATGTTCATGTGATACCAGGGCGGGCGGAAGGTGTTTTCCGCCACCATCCAGCGTTCCGGAAAAATCACGAAATCGATGTTCGCCGTCCCGGGCGTTTCGCTCGGGGAGGTCAGCGTGGTGAAAATCGACGGATCGGCATGATCGAATCCCACTGGACCAACCGGGGAGAAGCGGCGCAGATCGTATTTGTAGGGCGCGTAGTTGCCGTGCCACGCCACCACGTCCAGCGGCGAGTGGCCGATATCCGTCTCCCATAGTGCGCCGCCCCATTTCACGACCAGACGGGACGGAGCGTCGCGATCCTGGTAAGCGGCGACAGGGGTCAGGAAGTCGCGCGGGTTCGCCAGGCAGTTGGCGCCGATCGGGCCGCGTTCCGGCAGGGTGAACGCGCCGCCGTAGTTCTCGCACAGATAGCCGCGCACCGGGCCGGCGGGCAGTTCGACGCTGAACTTGATGCCGCGCGGGACAACGGCTACCTCGCCAGGGCTGGCGTCGATAATACCCAGTTCGGTGTGCAGGCGGATGGTGCCCTGCTGCGGCACGAACAGCATCTCGCCGTCGGCATTGTAGAAGTATTCGTCCACCATAGACCGGGTCGCGACATAGATATGGGTCGCCATCCCGGCCTGGCTGCCCGCGTCGCCCGCCGTGGTAATAGTGCGGACGCCCTGCAAGAAGGTCACCGCTTCCTCCGGCACCGGGATCGGGTCCCAGCGCATCGGGGCAGGGGCCGTCGGGGCGCCGGTTGCCGGCGCGGTGCGCCACAGACCGGCATTCGCCGGGCGAAATGTGCCCCAGTGCGCGACGGTGGGGCGGATGCGATACAGCCAGCTTCGTTGGTTGCTGGCGCGCGGCGCGGTGAACGGAGATCCGCTGATCTGCTCCGCATACAGCCCATACGCGCAGCGCTGCGGGGAGTTGCGGCCGACCGGCAGGGCGCCGGGCAGTGCTTCGGTCTCAAACCCGTTGCCGAACCCCGACTGATAGCCGGTGGTGGTCAACGAGATCGCGGCGACGTCGTTCATTGGCTGGTTTCCCCCGTGACTGGTGTGGCTTCAGAACCTGATCAAACTACGTCGCGGCGACCGGCGCCAGCACTCCGCGCCGCACCTGATCCTCCTCGATCGACAAAAACAGTGCTCGGAAGTTACCATGCCCGAAGCCCTCGTCGCCCTTACGCTGGATGAATTCGAAGAAAATCGGCCCGATGAGGGTGGCCGAGAACACCTGCAGCAGCACTTTGGCCCCTTGCTGTTCCGCCGAACCGTCCAGCAGCAGCCCATCACGGCGGAGCCGAACCAGGTCCTCGCCATGGTTCGGCACCCGTTCGGCCACCCGCTCGTAATACGTTTCCGGCGGCGCAGGCATGAACCGTAGCCCCCGGTCTCGCAGCGCCTCCACCGTGGCGTAAATATCGCGGCAGCCGCAGGCCAGGTGCTGGATGCCTTCGCCCTTGTAAGCGTGCAGATACTCCTCGATCTGGCTGTTGTCGTCGGCGGATTCGTTGATCGGGATGCGAATCTTGCCGTCCGGGCTGGTCAGGGCGCGCGAGAAAAGACCAGTGTATTCGCCCTTTATGTCGAAATATCGGATCTCCTTGAAGTTGAAGATACGCTCGTAAAACCCCGCCCAGACGTTCATTCGCCCGCGTCCGACATTGTGGGTCAGATGGTCGAGGTAATACAGCCCCTGACCGGGCGGCCCGGGATCGCGGGGACCGTTCCAGACGAAGTCCGCGTCGTAAACGGAGCCATTTTCGCCGTAACGATCGATAAAATACAGCAATGAGCCGCCGATTCCCTTTACTGCCGGAATATTCAACGCCAGGCCCTGGTTCGCGGGTTCGGCACCCATGGCGACCGCGCGATCGAACGCCTGTTGGGCGTCGGCTACGCGGAACGCCATAGACGGGGCGCATGGACCATGGATTTGGGCGAACCGGGCGGCGTGGCTGCCGGGTTCCTCGTTCACCAGATAATCGACGCCGCCCTGGCGGTAGAGCGTGATCGCCCGGGTGCGATGTTTGGCGACAGCCGTGAAGCCCAACATCTTGAACAGCGTATGCAGTTCGGCGGGGTTGGGGTGGGCGAACTCGACGAAGCCGAAGCCATCGGTTCCGGCCGGGTTTTCATCTGTGATCCCGGCGCGCGGTGCGTCGTGGGGGAAGGGGCCCATGCGGTGTTGCCTTTTTCTCGCGAGCGCACAGTATGACGCCTGTTGGCCGCAATGACTGTGCATATTCCGACGAAGAAGGCTATGAATGGCTCAATTCGTGTGAAAATGGAGCAGTGTGTGCAAGAAGACCTCGATGGTTTCGATTTGCGGCTGCTGGCCGCGTTGCAGGACAACGGGCGCCTGACCAATCAGGAGGTCGGGGACCGGATCGGTCTGTCGCCGTCGCAATGCTCCCGCCGACGGTCGGCGCTGGAGGCTGTGGGGCTGATCCGCGGCTATCGGGCCGATCTGGCGGCGGAGGCGCTGGGATTCGGGCTGCTGGTTTTCGTCAACGTGACGCTGGCGGCGCACAGCCGCGGGAATGCCCTGGGATTTCGCGACCTGATTGCCGGCGTCGATGAGGTGCAGGAGGCGTATGCGTTGACCGGCGACGCCGATTATTTGTTGAAAGTGGTGGTCCGCGATCTGAAAGACCTGTCGATTCTGGTCAATGATGTTCTGCTGGCGCACGATACGGTCGGACGGGTGCGGTCATCCATCGTTTTGGACCGGTTGAAGGAGACGATCCGGCTGCCGCTTTTGAAGACGTCCCGTTAGTCGATTTATTGGCATTTATCGCGATCTTTTGGAAAGCGCCGTGCGGCCGCGGGGTTGACTTGGCAGTGGTGGAGATTTCGCGGGCAAACCGGTTGCGTTGGCGAAGCCTATCAAGCATTTAACGGTCGCCGCGAAAACAGCGCGGCAGTCGAAGCGACATATGAGGAAACGGACAATGCGGATTTCGCATAAGATTGGCCTCGCCGGCGCCGCTGTCGGGCTGGCACTCGCGGTACCGTCCGCCCGGGCGGCCGACCCGATCAAGATCGGGGTGATCGCCGAGACGTCCGCCATCAGCGGCGTTGGGATTCCGAATGCCGCCAAGATGGCCGCCGACGAAATCAATGCAAAGGGCGGCGTCAACGGCCGCATGATCGAAATCGTCGATTACGACGACCACAGCTCCGCCGCCGACGCGGTGCGTGCGTTCCAGCGTGCCGCCCAGCAAGACAAGGTGGCGGCGGTGATTGCGTCGTATATCTCGGAAGTCGTGCTGGCGCTGGAGCCTTGGGCCGGCCGGCTGAAGATGCCAATGATCACGCCGGGTGCTGCCAGCAACGAGATCACCAAGCGGGTGCATGACGACTACGACCACATGAAATACGTGTTCCACGGGTATCTGGCATCGACCCAGCTTGCCGATGTGGTGTGCGACGCGGGCAAGTCGTTGATGGTCAACGACCTGAAGATGAAGACCGCCGTGATCATGAGCGAGGATGCCGCCTGGACGATCCCGCTGGACGCCGAATACCTGAAATGCCTGCCGGCCAGCGGGCTGACGGTGCTGGACCATATCCGTCTGTCGCCGGATACCACCGACTTCACCCCGATTTTCAACAAGATCGAGGGTGAGAAGCCGGACGTGATCGTGACCGGCATCAGCCATGTGGGCGTGCAGCCGACCGTGCAGTGGCAGCAGCAGCAAGTGCCGATGCCGATGTACGGCATTTCCAGCCAGGCCACGAATGCCACGTTCTGGAAGGATACCAACGG
>JAJZEV010000056.1:3342-6069 GCA_021805665.1 Pseudomonadota bacterium | reverse complement strand
AGAACGACGCCGAGGAACAGCAGATGGCCGCGATCCGGGCCGGTACCTCTGACCGGTCCTGGGTGGATGCCGCGTTGGTTCGGTTGGGCTGCGAGATCGTTCGGTAGGCGATGGGGTTTGGCGATGCGCCCGCGCGATGCCAGGTTATCGACCGTCTGGTGGGCAGCACTGACGGTTCTGTGTGGGCTTCTGATTCTGCCGCTGTTCGTCGTAGATATACCGCCCCTCATGGACTATCCTAACCACTTGGGGCGGATTTTCGTGCTCGCCTCACTCCCACAGGATACGGCGCTGGCGCGCTTCTACGCCCCGCACTGGTCGGTAATTCCCAATCTGGCGCTGGATATCGTCGGGCCCCCGCTGCTCCACCTGCTGCCGGTCAACGTAGCTGGCCGACTTTTAATCGCCGCGTCCATCCTGCTTCCGGTTCTGGGGACGGTCGCCTATCAATCGGCCCTGGGCGGTCGATGGTGGTCGTTCGGCGCAGGGTTGATCGCCTACAACAACTGCCTGCTTTACGGTTTCCTGAACTTCGAAATTTCACTCGGTCTCGCCTTGCTGGTTGCCGCATGCTGGATCCGCTGGCGGGAGGCCAAGCCGGCCAGGGCCATGATCGCGGCGGCGATTGGCGCGCCTGTCCTGTTCGTCTGCCACATGATGGGACTGGTCTTCTTCGCCGCGTTGATCGGCGGCGCGGAACTCTTCATCGTCTATCGGGCCGTCCCAGCCGGCCGGCACGTCGCGATCCGAACCGCCGCCGAACGCGGCGCGATCCTGGCGCTGGTGTTCTGCATCCCGGTGATTCTGTATGCCCTTTCAGCGCTGGAACAGCTTCATGGCGACGCACTGTTCGGTTTGGCCGATAAGACCGGCCATTTCCTGGCGGTCTTCGTCAACTACAACCTTCGGCTGGATTTGACCGCGGCCGCTGTGTCGATCTGGCTGCCGGTACTGCTGGTGCTGCTGCACCGGGGCATCGTGCCGGGGCCGGCCGCGATTGCGATGGCACTGCTGACGGTGGCGTATATCGCCGCGCCCTATGCCTGGAAGGGAACGTCTGGCCTGGACATGCGGTTCGCAGTGATGATCGCATTCATGCTGTTTGCCGGGGTCCTGCCCGTGCGGATGCCATTCTGGCCCGGGATTGTGATCGCCGTTGTGTTGGGGGCGTTATTCACAACTCGAATGGCGCTGCTGGTCACGGTCTGGGCCGCCCATGCCTCCGATCTGCGGGATTTGCGAACGGTGCTGGCACCGGTCCAACCGGGCCAGACCGTCTATGTCCTGTCGGCCGGCCCCGACGATGCGCCGGCCTACTGGCAGGCCAATCCCAACTGGCGCCGGCTGTCCAATGGGGTCCGTACTGATACCCATCTCGGGGCCTTGGTTTTATTTGAACATCGCGCCTTCTGGCCGGGGGAATTCGATTTTCCAGCCCAGCAGCCGATAAGGACGCTGGAACCGTTCACTACCCTGATACATCGAACCGGATTGCCGCGGGATCGAAAGGCGGCGATCAATGCCGACCTGTGCGGTTTCGACTACCTGCTGATGACAGAGGCGGACGCCCTACCCAGTTTGCCGCCCGACCGTTTCCGCCTGCTGGATCAAAAAGGCTTCGCTGCGTTGTATGCAATAACTGCATGCGAGACCCGGCCCGGTTTGCAAGGAGTTGTAGCCCACCACGGCGCCTCCTCCTCGCCTTAGAACGGTTCGACGAAAGATATATATGATCCAGCGTCCGGGGTTCGCGCGGCAACGGACACACAGCGTAGTTCAGACTCTTTTTTCACCAGACCCGGCCCGCCCGGGTGTCGGCCATATTCAGGGCGTCCCGATGGCCCGCCAAAACCGATAGCGCACGCGTTCCCTTCAGGTCCCGATCAACACCAATGCAAATGGCCCGGGTATGCACACAAATAGGCGTTTACAGGGCACGCTAAGATATTGGCTAATTCCAGACGGGTGTTGGCAACAACCGCGCGGGCAGGACCGCCCGGCAGACCGAGGATCACCCGCTCTGCCACCTTGGCCGTTGGGTCCGGGAGTTGCGCGACACTAATTGGTAAGACGCCAGGATTCTTCCAAACATTCTGCGCGCTCACCGCATATATCGTCTCGGGCTCCCGACAGGAACCCCTCGACGTCAAGACTTTGGCACGCTCCATGCCACAAGAACCATCGAAAAGTGCTGAGCCGAACTTACCTTCGCACACCCGAAGCCAGTCCATCCAAATTGAGAACCGCGCATCGCGCGGACTCTCCAGCCAGGCCAGTTGAGCAACGCAATGGCGCAGTACTATCCGCCGCGCCTAAGCGTGCGCACAGGGCAGTCGCCATCATTGTGGACGACGATGCGGCTGAACGTTTTCCAGCAAAGAAAATCCATTAAGCGGGGGGAACTGCGCTCATGACGATCACGTCTATCCACACGCGGCTCCGTCTGCCTCGAAAACATCCGCCCAGGCGGATTTCAATGCGACATCGACATCGTGCATGGTCGCGGGGATACCGAGTGCCGCTAGACTGGTGACGCCGAATTGCGGCAGACCGCAGGGAACGATGCCGCCAAAATGGGTCAGGTTGGGTTCGACGTTCAAGGCCACCCCATGCCAGCTTACCCATCGCGTAACGCGAACGCCGATCGCGCCGATTTTCGCTTCGGCGCCAGTCATGGGGTCAACGACCCAGATCCCGACTCGGCCCTCGCGACGCTCCCCCTTCACA
>JAJZEV010000056.1:0-2763 GCA_021805665.1 Pseudomonadota bacterium | reverse complement strand
TGATGCCCGCGATCAGGCGCGCAGGGCGATCCACCGGCCCCTTGGGATCCGCACGGCGACGTCCGCTACGGCAAATCGCCACCGTCCATGGCGGGGTTACCCGCCCGCCTGCCCCGGCGCAGCGACCCGGACGGGTGGCCATACCAGGTGGCAACGCACGGGCGCTGTTCGGGCTGAACTAGCGCTGACAGGCTCGCCGCGCAGCCCACACCCCGTTGACGCCCCCGCCGTCATCCACAATCCTGCCCGAAAAGCAGGGAGAGCGCCGTGACCGCCGACGAACCCGCCACCGTGGAGGATTTGCGCGTCCTGCAGCTTGCCCGCATGCGCGATGCGGTCCGGCAGGCCTACGAACACGTTCCCCATTACCGAACCGCGTTCGACGCCGCGCGGGTAACCCCGGACGATCTGCGAACCCTGGCCGATATCGCCAAATTCCCCCTGACCACCAAAGCCCACCTGCGGAACCATTATCCGTACGGCATGTTCGCGGTGCCGATGGAGCAGATCGTCCGCATCCATGCATCCAGCGGCACCACCGGGAAACCCACTGTCGTCGGCTACACGGCGAAGGATATCGAAACGTGGTCGATGCTGATGGCACGCTCGATCCGGGCCGCGGGCGGCAGTGCGGCCGACATTCTGCACGTCGCCTATGGCTATGGGTTGTTCACCGGCGGACTGGGCGCGCACTACGGCGGCGAATTTCTGGGCGCGGCGGTGATTCCCGTCAGCGGCGGATTCACCGAACGCCAAGTGCAAATTATCGTCGATTTCAAGCCGACCATCATCATGGTCACCCCGTCCTATATGCTGGCTATCGCCGACGAGTTCGACCGCCAGGGCATCGACCCGCTGTTCACCAGCCTGAAACTGGGAATCTTCGGCGCCGAACCATGGGGCGAAGGCATGCGCGGCGAACTGGAACGCCGCATGGGCATCGACGCGGTGGACATTTACGGGCTGTCAGAGGTCATGGGGCCGGGCATCGCGCAGGAATGCTCGGACTCGCGCGGTGCCCTCACTCTCTGGGAAGATCACTTCTACCCCGAAATCATCGACCCCGGTACCGGTCAGCCTGTACCCGACGGGGAAGCGGGCGAACTCGTGCTGACCACGCTGACCAAGGAAGGCATGCCGCTGATACGCTACCGCACCCGCGACCTGACTTGCCTGCTGCCGCCAACCACCCGGCCGATGCGCCGCATCGCCCGGATCAGCGGCCGCAGCGACGACATGATGATCATTCGTGGCGTCAACGTATTTCCCTCCAACATCGAAGCGGTGCTGGAGCAGGAGGAGCGGCTGGCCCCGCATTATCTGTTGGAACTGCGCCGCCCTGCCAGCCTGGACGAACTGGACGTCGTGGTCGAAACCCGCCCCGCCCTGGCCGGCAAACTCGGGAGCCGGGAATTGCGGGAGCTGGAAGCGCGTGCGGAACATTTGATTAAGGTCTTTGCCGGCGTGACAACCAAGGTCAGAGTGGTGGAACCGGGGACGCTGGAGCGGTCCGGGGGCAAAGCCAAGCGAGTCATCGATCTGCGGCCGAAGGACTGATCATGCGCGCCCGATTTACCGACCGCGCCTCCCGCGACCATTTCCTGCGAAACAATATTCAGGCGGTGTATCACACCCTGACCGACGGCATGACCCGCTTCGTGCGGCTGGAAGAACTGGTGCGTTGCGCGGCCGAGGCCTACCCCGGACTGGTGCCGACCGGGGCAGAACTCGCCGCCGAGACCGCGCGTCCATTGAAGGCAAAGCTGGGGCTGGAAATCGACCAAAGCCTGCTAATTGCCCACATCCTGGCAGAGCCGCGCTGCGGCACGCATCTGTGTCATGCGATGCTGTTGCCGCGCCGCGAAACCGCCGCCGCGCTGGCCGCACTCGATGCCCGGGGCTTCGTCGATCTGGGGCCGGTTCGCGTGGAACGGCACGGGCGGGCAGCGCATCTGCTGAGCACCAACCCGCGCTACCTGAATGCCGAAGACCAGGGAACCATCGAGGCGATGGAAATCGGCGTCGATACCGCCATCCTCGACCCGGGCACCGATATCGCCGTGCTGCGCGGCAACCCGGTGGACCATCCCAAATACGCAGGCCGCCGCATCTTTGGCGCGGGCATCAACCTGACCCACCTGTATCGCGGAACGATTCCGTATCTTTGGTATATGCAGCGCGAACTAGGTTTCGTTCACAAGTATCTGCGCGGCGTCGCCAAGCCGGAGGTGCTGCCCGACGACGTCAACGGTTTCGGGATCGAAAAGCCATGGATCGCGGCGGTCGAGGGCTTCGCCATCGGCGGCCACTGCCAGATACTGCTGACGATGGACTACGTCCTGGCCGCCAGCGACGCCTTCATGACCCTGCCCGCTCGGAAGGAAGGCATCATCCCGGGTGCGGCCAACCTGCGCCTGCCGCGCTTCACCGGCGACCGTCTTGCCCGCCAGTTGATTCAGGCCGAACGCCGCCTGGAATGCGACAGCGCGGAGGGACGTTTGATCTGCGACGAGATCGTTCCGCCCGCCGGGATGGACGCGGCAATCGACAGCACCGTGGCAATGCTGACCAGCGCCGGCGCGGTCGGGGCGATCGGCAACCGCCGCGCCTTCCGCGTCGGCGTCGAGCCGTTGGACACGTTCCGGCGTTACTGCGCCGTTTATGCGAGAGAGCAGGCCCATTGCCATTTCAGCCCGGCGCTGATCGACAACCTGGAGCGTAACTGGGGGGCGGGAAGCGTCAGGTGAGAACCAACTTTGTGCC
>JAJZEV010000320.1 GCA_021805665.1 Pseudomonadota bacterium | reverse complement strand
TGGTCGTCGCAGTCGAACCGCAGCTCTGGCGTATTAACGACATGCGGCAATGCCTCGCGCACCGCCGACAACTTGCCGTCCATCCGCGCGACGATGCCCAGCACACGCACCGCGGCGTAGAGAGCGTCGTCGAAGCCGTACCACCGATCCGCGAAGAAGATGTGACCGGACATCTCGCCGGCCAGCGGGCTGCCGGTTTCCGCCATCTTCGATTTGATCAGCGAGTGGCCGGTCTTCCACATCAGCGGCTTGCCCCCCGCCTTGGCGATCTCGTCGAACAAAACCTGACTGGCCTTCACATCGGCGATGATCGTCGCGCCTGGAAGGGTCTTCAGCACATCGCGGGCCAGCACCACCATGATCTGGTCGCCGAACAGAATCTCCCCCTGGTCGTCCACGAGGCCGATCCGATCCGCGTCGCCGTCGAACGCTATGCCGATATCGGCTTTGCGGGTGCGTACCGCGGCAATCAACTCGACCAGGTTAGCTGGGACCGTCGGGTCCGGATGGTGTGCCGGGAAATGTCCGTCGATCGTGCCGTTGAGCACCACATGTTCGCCCGGCAATGAAGCCACCAGCTTCTGTAGCGCATCGCCCGCGGCCCCATTGCCGTTGTCCCAGACGACCTTCAGCATGCGGTCGCCGCCGTCCCAATCCGACAGCAGCCGCGCGATATAGTCGTCGGCGATCGCCACGGGCTGCTCGCTTCCCGTGGCTTCCGCCACAACATCGCCCGCGGCGGCCAGGGTGCCGATATCGAGAATCTGCTTACCGAAGAATGGCTTCCGCCCCAGCATCATCTTGAAGCCATTGTAGTCCGGCGGATTGTGCGAGCCGGTCACCATCACGGCGCCATCGGTCTCCAGCTTGGAGGCGGTGTAATACAGCATCGGCGTCGGGCCGCAGCCGATCCGCAGCGCCTCCATACCGCTGGCGCGCAGGCCATTGACCAAAGCCTGTTCCAGTTCCGGGCTGGTCAGACGACCGTCGTAACCGACCGCGACCTTGGTGCCGCCGGCCCGCGCGACAATCGAGCCGAACACCCGGCCAATCGCAAACGCATCCGCTGTGTGCAGGGTCCGCCCGACGATGCCGCGAATGTCGTATTCGCGCAGTACGGTCGGATCGAATTTATGGAAAAAAGCCATGGCCGGTACACTCTCGCCTAGACGTAGTTCTTCAGGAATTCACGCACGGCGCCGGCCAGTTCGGGTCGCTTGAGGGCAAAAGCGATCTGCGCTTCCAGAAACCCGATCTTATCGCCGCAATCGAAGCGGCGCCCCTCGTAGCGCACCCCATGGAACGGCTGTTCGCCGATCAGGCGGGCCATACCATCGGTCAACTGCACCTCGTTGCCAGCCCCGCGCTCCATCAGTGCCAGATATTTGATGACTTCCGGCATCAGGATGTAGCGGCCGATGATCGACAGGTTGGACGGCGCATCCTTCGGCGCTGGCTTTTCTACCAGGCCCGTCACTTCGACCAGTCGGCCATCGTCCTTGCCTACCTTCAGGATTCCATAGCGGTTGGTTTGCTCGCGGGGCACTTCGGTGACCGCGACCACGTTGCCGCCTGTTTCATAATAAGCATCGGCAAGCTGGGCGAGGCATGGCTTATCGGCCAGCACCAGATCGTCCGGCAGCAGGATCGCGAACGGGTCGTCCCCGACGAACGCTCGGGCGCACCAAATCGCATGACCCAGACCCAGCGGCACCTGCTGTCGCACCGTGGTGATGGACCCCGGCTCGCTCTGTGCGCCGCGCAACGATGCCAGCGCATCCTGCTTGTCGCGTTCGCGCAAGGTCGCTTCCAGTTCGTAAGCAACATCGAAATGCTCTACCAGGGCGGTCTTGCCGCGTCCGGTGACCATGCAGAATTGCTCGATCCCGGCAGCACGGGCTTCCTCAACCGCATACTGAATCAATGGTTTATCGACTACGGGCAGCATTTCCTTGGCGGTGGCCTTGGTGGCCGGCAGGAAGCGCGTGCCCAGGCCGGCTACCGGAAGAACAGCTTTACGCAGTTTCTTGATCACGCACCGACTCCGATTGAAAATTACCCGTAATCAACACGGCCAGCGGGCGGAAATATGGCAAAGGAAGGCAAAATCCGCCGTTCACGAAAATGCAATCCGCCAAGCCGGCAGCATTTCCTTGGCGGTGGCCTTGGTGGCCGGCAGGAAGCGCGTGCCCAGGCCGGCTACCGGAAGAACAGCTTTTCGCAGTTTCTTGATCACGCATCGACTCCGTTTGAAAATTATCCGTAATCAACACGGCCAGCGGGCGGAAATATGGCAAAGGAAAGCAAAATCCGCCGTTCACGAAAATGCAATCCGCCAAGTCGGCTCAATAACAACATCGAACATAACCGGTTAATGTTTTGAAGCCATTTCAATTTTGCTATCGACAGCAACTCGATGCCAGAGATATCACCGCAATCGGACGAGATTATGGAAGACGGAAACACCGCCGTCCGTAGATGGGGCGTCCGACCCCGACACGCAAGCTGTTTAGACCTCTATCGTTTGTCGTCCCGTCGTCCTCTGTTCCGCAATGACTTGGTAAGCGTGGCTCAGCCGGAGGGACCGGCTGCTAAAGGGTGCGGTTCGCGCGTGCGACTACCGCCTCGAACAGAACCTGACAACCGGCCTCGGCTTCTCCCGGTTCGATGCTTTCGGCCTCGTTATGCGACAGCCCGTCCTTGCAGGGCGTGAAGATCATTGCGGTCGGCACATGCCGAGCGACATAAACCGCGTCATGGGCGGCGCCGGAGACGATTTCGCGAGTCGAATAGCCGCGCCCCGTGGCGGCCTGGCGCACCAGATCGACGCACCCTGATTCGAACGGCTGTGCCGGAATTTTGAACAGCTTCGTCAGTTCCAACGTCACACCGCAGGCCAGCGCGATGGCTTGCGCGGCGGGCGGGAATTCGGCGTCCAGTATGTCGATCTCGGCATCGGACGGATGGCGGAACTCGACGGAGAAGCGGACCTCGCCCGGGACGACATTGCGGCTGTTGCGATGGCTTGCGCGGCGGGCGGGAATTCGGCGTCCAGTATGTCGATCTCGGCATCGGACGGATGGCGGAACTCGACAGAGAAGCGGACCTCGCCCGGGACGACATTGCGGCTGTTGGGTGACACCAGAAGCTGCCCGACCGTGCCCCGTCCATCCTCGCCGCGCGCACGCATCGTCCGGTCCACCAGGTCGATGATCTTGGCGGCGCAGACCAGGGCGTCCTTGCGCGTGGAGGGTGGCGTGGTGCCGGCGTGGCTGTCCTGGCCGATGGTTACCGCGTCGTACCAGACCTGCGCTTGGGCGCCGGTGACGATACCGATCTGCTTGGACTCGCGCTCCAGGAAGGGCCCTTGCTCGATGTGCAATTCGAAATAGGCGTCGGCCCGGAAGGGTGCGGCGGCTTCCGTGCCGCGGTAACCGATATCGTCAAGCGCGGCACCGACGGTGGTGCCCTCGGTATCGGTCAGGCCTTCGAAATAGGCGTCGGCCCGGAAGGGTGCGGCGGCTTCCGTGCCGCGGTAACCGATATCGTCAAGCGCGGCGCCGACGGTGGTGCCCTCGATATCGGTCAGGCCCAATGCCTTATCCAAGGTAAACACGCCAGCCCAAACGCCGGAGCCCATCAGGCTGTGGCCGAAGCGGCTGCCTTCCTCATCAGTCCAGTTAATCAGTTCCAGCGGCGCTTCGGTGGCAATGCCCAGGTCGTTCAGGCTGCACATGACCTCCAGTCCGGCGATCACCCCTAGCGCGCCATCGAACTTACCGCCGCTGGGCTGGCTGTCCAGGTGGCTGCCGAACAGAACCGGCGCCCGCGACGGAGAACCGGCGCCCGCGACGGGTCGCGTCCCGGCCGGCGGGCGAACATGTTGCCGATTGCATCGACCCGGACGGTCAGGCCCATGGCCTCGCACTCCGACCGGAAGCGGTCGCGTGCTCGCTTGTCCACGTTGGTCAGCGTTAGCCGGCGCACGCCGCCCTTGGCCGTGGCGCCGATCCCCGCGTAGCCCATCAGGCTGTCCCACAAGCGCTTGCCGTCGATACGTTGGTTTGTCTGTGTCATGTTTGCATCTTGCCCAGAGGACGGCTTCCTGCAAGCCTGAATTGCATGAATGCCATCATGCGAAAAATCGATCTCGACAGCCCCGAAGTGTGGCAATCCCGCGTCAATCTGGCCACCTGCTTCCGGGCGGCGGCACGTCTGGGGCTGAACGAGAGGGTTTGTAACCATCTGTCGAGCTTAGAGGTGGCCGGCTTCGTCGAGACAGCGTTTCGGTTCCGCTAAGTGTATCCTCTGCCTGTTTGGCTTATCTTGTGCCGTTGCCGAAGTGCGGCCTCGGCAACGGCGGCGAAATTTATGCTACCCCAGCCAACGGCAGATGGTCGTAGTAAAAACACTCGGTTGTCCGCGCGTCGAGACTTGAATTCGGGCGACTTGTATTGTACAAATTAAATTAACGATACGGAAACGCCCATGCTTCATCAATACGGTCATAGGCTCGCAAATAAACCTCTTCATATTTTACCGACCGCCAAAGGCGCTCGACAAAAAAGCTGTCGCGGCAGGCACCACGGCCATCCATGCTCACGGCGATAGCGTTCTCCAGCAGCAGCCCCCTGGAGGCCGCACGGGTGAACTGCGAACCTCGATCGGTATTGAAAATTTCCGGCTCGCCCATATCTGGCGAGCGTCTCTTCCACAGCTCCGAGGCAAAAATCGACGTCCATGGTGATCAACCGCTGCCACGAAAGCAACCACCGGCTGAACCAGTCGACCACAGAAGCAAGATGAACGAACCCGCGCGCCATCGGGATGGAGGTGATATCCATCGCCCAATCCTGATTTGCCCGCTCAATCGCCAGCCAGCGTAGTAGATAGGGGTAGATTTTGTGCCCCTGCGCCGCCTTCGACGTGTTTGGCTTGCGGTAGATCGCCTCGATCCCCATCCGCCGCATCATCGTGGCAACCAACTCGTGGCCGATCGCCACGCAACAGGTCGCGCAGCATCCCGCTGCCCGCGAACGGATAGTCCAGATGCAGTTCGTTGATCCAGCGCATGATCGCAAGCTCGTCCGCCGGAACCGGCGCGAGCTCATAGTATAGGGTGCTGCGGCTAAGCCCTGGCTGCCCGGCCCGCGGCCCCAGCCAAAGGTCGTGATCACGATCGATCATCTCTTTGCGCTTAGCAGGCCCGCATTGCCGAGCGCACCGGCCTAAAAATCGTTCTCCAGCATCAACCCGCCGATCTTGGCGTGCAGCACCTTCATATCAATCGCCGAAACCGCCTCAGCCGCTCCGCAGCCGAACAGCTCAGCGACACTCTCAAGCAGCCGAGCCATCCACGCCGTGATCTGATTGGGATGAACGTCATATTGCTGCGCCATCGCGACCAGTGCCACTTTCGCTTCGAAGGCCGAACTATGGGTCCAACGTGTTCGTTTTGCCATTATCGGTCCTGATAGGCGGCACTCTCGGCACTCTCAGGCAGAAATTCGACTTATCGGCCTGTCCGAATTTGCCCGGTCACCTCAAATCACGAGCTGGCCACATCCATCAGCACTCGCTATTGTTTCGTGGAAACCTGTGGATTACGTGGACAATTGTGGATCACTTGCCGCTTCTGTTAAATCTTAGAAGGTTACGAATGGCGTCGACCGACTTAGCTAACAGGTGTACCCCTCACGAATCCCCTCATTTGGATTAGCCGGGGTCTAGCTCCGATTCGGCGCGATTCTGTAGATGTTCCAGCGGGTTGTAGGCTGGAGCGACATAATGCCAAATCTGGATCGACGGTGGGCACGCGTCGCGGAAGTGCGCTTGTTCGTGAGCGGCGTGTATTGTCAATCAGCGTTGAATATTTTGCAGGTAACAGCGCTCAAAAGTTTCCACGTGGTCGGCCCTCAGGCTCGCACGCATTGTCTTGTCTATACTGTGACGGATGGGGCGGGATGGCGCCAACGATGAGTGCCGTCAGTCGCGTCCGAAACCTTTTGGCAACTCAACTGCCTGACGATCTTCGACATGACCGCGTATCTCCAGCGCGGTATCGCGCGCTTCCGCTGTCGGGATGTCTTCCA
>JAJZEV010000093.1 GCA_021805665.1 Pseudomonadota bacterium | reverse complement strand
ATGCCCTTCGCCACTGTTTCAGGCGACCCGACCAGCGTGGTGCCCATCTTGACGCCATCGCTCAATGGATCGTCCGACCGGCCCGGCGGCCGGCCCAGCGTGTCTTCGAAGTAAGTAACGGTTTCGTTGCGCTCGCCCTTGCGGACCTCGTGCAGCGCCTGCTGGTCGTCCTCGGCGATATGGGCGTTGACCACGACGCGCCACTTCTTGCGACTAACGGTTTTACCGTGCTTGGCCGCGGTTTCCTCGGCGATCTTCCACTGTGTCGCCAGCGCCTCCGGGCCGCCCGGCAACCCGGCGCCGATCGACAGCACGCCCGTTCCATGCGTGCCGGCCGCGATCATGCCGAACGGGGTGATGGTGCTGGCAACCGCGATCTCGAAATGCGGGTCGCTGTAGGGGGCCAGATGCAGGCGGGCGTCGTTCATCTCGAACCAGTCGGTCTTGATCGTGACCCTGCCGTCCATTTCCAGCAGCTTCATGATCGCGTCCATCGACTGCAACATGCGCGGTCGTTGCGTGGATGGCTCGATCCCCAGCATGTAAGCGTCAGACGTCAACGCGCCCGGCCCGCAGCCCAGCATCGCCCGGCCGCGGGTCATGTGATCCAACTGCACCCAGCGCTGCGCCACCATGAACGGATGGTGATAGGGCAGGGAGGTCACACCCGACCCCAGCTTGATGTGCTTCGTCTTCTCCGCCGCCGCCGCGATGATCAACTCCGGCGAGGCGATCAGTTCCCAGCCGGCGGAGTGATGCTCGCCGATCCAGGCCTCGTCGTAGCCGAGGTGATCCAGCCACTGGATCAACTCCACGTCGCGTCCGATGGCCAGGGTCGGATTCTCCCCCGGGCGGTGGAACGGGGCCAGGAAGATGCCGAAGGTCAAGCCGCGATGGGCCATGGGTCGTCGCTCCAGAAAATGGGTAAAAGCAGCTTGCCTCAGATACCGACCGGTAGCCAAGGGCCAGAGACGATGGCAAGGTTGGAAAAACACCAGGAGGAAACGGTCATGCGTCTGACGGGTAAGGTTGCCATCGTCTCTGGCGCCGCATCGGGTATGGGGGCTGCCACCGCGCGGCGGTTCGGCAAGGAGGGCGCCAGTGTCGTGGTCGCCGACATGCTGGAAGCCGAGGGCAAGGCGGTTGCCGACAGTATCGTGAAGGCCGGCGGCAAGGCGATGTTCGTGCTGCTGGACGTGACCGAGGAAGCCGGCTGGAAAAAGGCCGTGGACGCCGCGGTCGCGGCTTACGGAAAGCTGGACATTCTGGTGAACAACGCCGGGATCAGCGGCAGCGCCACCAACGACATGCTGAACAGCGAACTGTGGTACCGGGTGATGGCGGTGAACAGCACCGGCGTGTTCCTGGGCACCGCGGCCGCCGTTCCGCATATGCAGAAGAACGGTGGCGGATCGATCGTCAACCTGTCCTCGATTTCCGGCGTCGTCGGCCAGACGATGGTTCACATGAGCTACAATGCCTCCAAGGGCGCTGTGCGGACGATGACCAAATCGACGGCGGTGCAGTTCGGCAAGGACAATATCCGCTGCAATTCGGTGCATCCCGGCCTGATGCCGCCGATGCGCACATCGGGCGCCACGGCCGATCCGGTGGTGCGGGAGAAGATGCTGAAATCCGTGCCGATGGGCCGCAATGGCGAGGTGGACGAGGTTGCCAATGCCATCCTGTTCCTGGCCTCGGACGAGGCATCCTATGTGACCGGCACCGAACTGTATGTCGATGGCGGCTATTTGGCGATGTAGCTGGCGTGAGTCTTGCTTGCAGTCTGGCGTCGCCTTCACCCACAGGGAGCCCCCATGAACGACGCCAAGACCGCGCTCGGTCTCAAAATACTGGCCATCAAGGCCAAACTGAAACTGACATGGCCCGAGGTCGCCGCCAAACTGGGCTATTCGCCGACCTGGACCTGTGCGGCGTGCCTGGGCCAAATGTCGATGACGCCGGAAACCGCGGCAAAGGCCGCCACGCTGTTCGGCCTGAACGAGGCGGAGACGGAGCTGCTGCAAGCGATCCCGTATCGCGGCTCGCTGCCGGGGCAGGTGCCGACCGATCCACTGATCTATCGGTTCTACGAGTTGGTGATGGTGTACGGGACCACCTGGAAGGAACTGATCCAGGAGGAATTCGGCGACGGCATCATGAGCGCGATCGACTTCGATATGACGCTGGAACGGCAGCCGGATCAGAAGGGCGATCGGGTGAAGATGGCGCTGTCGGGGAAGTTCCTGCCCTATAAGCGGTACTGAACCCGCGCGTATTTATTCCGCCGCCAGCCGTTGGTGCCACCTGGAAACCAGGCTGGTCAGTTGCGCCAGGGTGAAAGGCTTGGCGAGGTAGTCGTTCATCCCGGCGGCCAGCAGGGTTTCCCGGTCGCCGTCCATTGCGTTGGCTGTCATCGCCACGATCGGCACGGCGCCCTTCTGGCCGCCCAGTTTCCGGATCGCGGCGGTGGCGGTGATTCCGTTCACGCGTGGCATCTGCACATCCATCAGGATAAGGTCGTAATCGGTGTGCCGGAGCATCTCCAGGGCGTGGTGCCCATCGTCCGCCACATCAGAAGTATGACCGGCTTTTTGCAGCATCGCGGCTGCCAAATGCCGGTTGACCGCGACATCGTCCACCACCAGCACGTGCAGGCCTTGCTCCGCCGGCCGGACGCGTGGCCGTTGGGTCGGGTTCGGCGTCAGCCCGGGTTGCAGCAACGCGGCGATATGGGCGATCAACATGCGCTGGCGGATCGGTTTGGGCAGGATGTAGTCGATTCCCGCGGCCGCGGCCTCTGCCCGCAGGCTGGCGGATGGATGGGCGGTGGCCAAAATCAGCCGCATCGCGGCGAACGCCGGGTTGGCCCGGATCCGCACCGCCATGTCGTAGCCGGTTTCATCCGGCATCTGATGATCCAGCACGGCGACGGCGAACGGGCTGCCGGCGGCGGCGGCTTGCTGGATCAGAATCATGCCGGCGGCAACGTCGGTCGCGGTCGTGGCCAGGCCACCCCCGCCTTCGATCTGTTCGCGCACGATCGTCAGGCTGGCGGGATTGTCGTCCACTGCCAGCACACGGATTCCGTTGAGTGGGGCGGGGCCATCGATCGGCGCCGAAGCACCCGCCCGTTCCAGAGGGATAGCGAACCAGAATGTGCTGCCCTTGCCGGCCTCGCTTTTGAAACCGATGGTACCGCCCGCGATTTCGACAATCCGGCGGGAGATGGCGAGGCCCAGACCCGTCCCCCCATACCGTCGTGTCATCGACGAGTCGGCCTGGGTGAACATCGAGAACAGATAGGGCTTCACATGCTCGGGTATGCCGATTCCGGTATCGGCGACCTTGAAGCGGACCCATTCGCCGCCAGCCGGGCCGGGCTCGCGCGCCGCTGTCACGACGACGCTGCCGTGTTCGGTGAATTTGATGGCGTTGCCCACGAGGTTTAGCAGCACCTGGCGGATACGCCCGGAATCGCCCAGGAACGTGCCTGCCAGGTCGGGCGCGGTAAAGCAGGCGAGGTCGATGTTCGTTTCGGTCAGCCGCGGGGCGAGAATGTCGAGTACGCCCTCGATGACCTGGATCAACTCGAACGGCTGGCTAATCAGGCTGAAACGGCCGACTTCCATGCGGGAGAAGTCCAGGATGTCGTCGATGATCGCCATCAACGCCTCCGCCGACATGCGGACGGTGTTGGCGGCGTACCGTTGCTCCTCGTCCAGGAGGGTGTCCAGCAACAGGTCCGTCATGCCAATGATGCCGTTCATCGGGGTGCGGATTTCGTGGCTCATGGTTGCCAGGAATTCCGACTTGGCGCGGCTGCCCGCCTCGGCCTGATCGCGCGCGATCAGCAGGCTTTTTCGGTAGGCGCGGGACCGCCGAGCCATGAGCACGGTGATGAAACTGCCCCAAACGATGGCGCACAGCCCGCCATAGATGGCCAACAGAAGAATGAACCGCTGAACGCCGAGCGACGCGAGCCCGGCGACCGGCGCGGCCACGTAGGCGGTCAGGCCCTCGGTTTGCAAGGGTTGCTGGATCAGGATCGCCGGCACCCGATCCGGCCCTATCCAGTGGGAAAACGGCATGTTGTCCGCCGGGATCAAGGCAACCGCGCCGATCGTGTCGCGTTTATAGGTCTGCAGCCGCTCTTGCGGGGTCATCGCGAAAACGGGGCTGCCGGGGAGAGCGCGCATCAGCAGGCCGGGTTGGGAAGCGATGACGATAACGCCGTTCCGGTCGGCGACGAAGACGTCCCCGGGGGCCACGGTGCGGGTGATGTTCGACACGTTCATCTTGACCACCGCGGCCCCATCGAAGCGGCCGTTCGCCTGGATCGGGGTGGAATAGAAAATGCCCGGCAAGTCCGTGCGCCGTCCCATGGCATATTGGACGCCGGGCTGATCGCGTTGTGCGGCTTTGAAATACTCCCGGTCGGGAAGCCGTTCGCCAACCACGGTGTCGGCGCGATCGAAGTTGCTGGAGGCGATGCAAAGCCCGGTTCGATCCATGACGAACGCCAGATCGACATCCATGGTCCTGGCGATGAACCGCAAATAAGCATCCAGTGCCGCGGGATCGGTGCCAGGGCTGGCAAGGGTTTGTTGGACAACCGGTTCGTTGGCCACCAGCACCGGGACGGAACGCGCATACGCCAGCGACCGCCGAACGTCGTTGGCGAAGCTGGCCAGACGTTCCCGGGAGTCGGTTTTGGCGTGCCTGATCTCTGATCGCACTTCATAATCCTGCCAGGCGCCGCTGAGCCACCACGTCCCGCCGGCCAGAAGCAGCAGCGTCGCCAACAGTGCGGGTTTAACGCTGCGAAACAAGGTGCCGATCATTTTGTCATCTTGGGGTTCAGGCATGATCCGGTCCCTGGATGTTGCCAGCCGAGGCGCGGATATAAAAGCAGGTAAACCGGACATATCACATTGCAGTGCGGAGACCGACATTTATCGGCCGGAAAATCGTTTCGTATCGCGGGCGATCGGACTCTGGATTTTAGATGTTTCGTCGAAATAAATTCGATCTCGCCGGTATTTTGGATGGATGTGCCCCGCAAGGGGGATACGTGCGTCTGGCGCGTGAAGCCTGCATGACACGTCACACCGTTCTTGACACGAACCGGCCGCGTACCCCCAAACTGTCGTTATCGATGGAGGCAGCCACGCGCAATCGCGCCCAAACGAGCCGTTCGGCTTGACCTGGAAGGTTCAGCCGATCATTCCTCCCGCTCCCCGAACCGGAACGGTCCGGACGGGTGTTGCGGAGCTTCCACGATGACCGAAACCGAGCGCAAGCGTCTGCATGTGATCACCTGGGGTTGCCAGATGAACGTGTATGACAGCGGCCGGATGGCGGACGTGCTGGCCCCGTTGGGATATGGCCCGGCGGCGGAGCCGGACGACGCCGATATGGTGATCCTGAACACCTGCCACATTCGCGACAAGGCGGCGGAAAAGGTGTTTTCCGAACTCGGCCGGCTGCGCAAGCTGAAGGAAGCCCGCGGCGGGCGGATGATCCTGGCGGTAGCTGGTTGTGTGGCGCAGGCCGAGGGTGCGGAAATCCTGGTCCGGGCGCCGTATGTCGATATCGTTCTGGGTCCGCAGACCTATCATCGCCTGCCGGAGATGGTGGCGCGGGCCGCGCGCGCCGGCGGGGCGGTGATCGAGACGGACTTCCCGCCGGAGGACAAGTTCGACCATCTGCCGGAGAGCGCCACGCCGCAGGGCGTGACCGCGTTCCTGACCATTCAGGAAGGCTGCGACAAGTTCTGCAGCTTCTGCGTGGTGCCCTATACCAGGGGCGCCGAGCAAAGCCGGTCCGCCGCCACGATTTTGCGTGAGGCGCGGCATCTGGTGTCGCAGGGGACTCGGGAAATCACGCTGCTGGGGCAGAACGTCAACGCTTGGCACGGCGAAGGTGGGCATGGCGAAGGTGGGCACGGCGAAGGGTGGGGTCTGGGGCGCCTGCTGCGGGAGATGGCGGAGATTCCGGACCTGCTGAGGATCCGTTACGCAACCTCTCATCCGCGCGACATGGACGACGATTTGATCGCCGCGCACCGCGACATTCCGGCGCTGATGCCGTTCCT
>JAJZEV010000307.1 GCA_021805665.1 Pseudomonadota bacterium | reverse complement strand
CGCCTCGCCCATTTTCAGCTTCGCGACGATCTCGCCGCCTAACGCTACCCCGCGCATGCCCTACTTGTTGCGACGGTGGTTCCGAGAGGATTTTCCCGGCCGGGCGTCACCGTTTGCTGGCGAGGTTCCCGCCGTTTACGAAGAACGTCTGGAGGAGGTCATACACTCCGATCAGATGGAGCGCATCTTCGCCGAGGTCCGAACGATCGAGCCCGAGGTGGGCGAAATCTCCACCCTGACCGCCGCTTACCTAGCCCCATTTCACGACCGTGCCGGATGGATGCAGGCGGAGGCGAGGCGCCGTATTCCGCGATCCCATTACGACAGCATCATCTGCGTGCCCTGGATCCGTACCGGCGGGTCCGACTTGGTCGCCGGCTTGCTCGCGAGGGCGCTTCTGCGCATTCGACCCGATGAATCAGTGTTGCTGCTGCGCGTTGACCACCCCCATTTCGAGCGCGCCAACTGGATCCCGGCCGAAGCGGATAACGTCGACATTTCGGATCTGACGACCGGCTTGGGGGCTCCTGAAGGGGAGAACCTGTTGCGCTCCATTTTTCGCGGTCTCACACCCCGGCGAATCATCAACGTGAACAGCCGTCTATGCTGGACGACTCAGCGTATGTTCGGCCGCAATCTGGCCACGACGACGCATTCATACGCCTATATGTTCTGCTGGGACCTCTCGCCGACCGGGAAACGCGTTGGCTACCCCGAGGAATTCTTTGCCAGTACTCTGGACGGCATGACCGCGTTCCTCACCGATACCGCGTATCTTCGGGACGAACTGGTGACCATCCACAACCTCTCGGTGGCGGACCGGGACCGTATCGTTCCAATGTGCACGCCAGCGCAAACCAAACCGCGATCGCCATCGATCGCTCGCCTCGTGCTGAACGCGAATGCACCCGGCAGCCGCCGCCTGGTACTCTGGGCTGGACGTCTGGACCGGCAAAAGCGCTTCGATCTAGTGCGGGACATCGCCAGACGGATGCCCGACGTCGAGTTTCGTTGTTGGGGCGCCTCGTTACTCGATCAGCCACCGGATTTGTCCCGCCTCCCTGCGAACATCAGCATGCAGGGGTCGTTCGGCAGCTTCGACGACCTGCCGCTCGCCGAAGCTGGAGTCTGGCTGTTCACGTCCTTATGGGAAGGCATGCCGACGACCATCATAGAGTTAGCAGTCCGCGGTGTCGCCTTGGTGTCGAGTTCCGTTGGCGGCATTCCAGAACTCGTCCGACCCGAGACCGGCTGGCCCATCCCGGCGGACGCGGATGCCGGGGCCTATGTGGCGGCGCTGCGGGCGGCGCTTGACTCACCCGAGGAAGCGATGCGCAGGGCCGAGGCCTTGCAACACCTTGTCGCCAGCCGGTATACGGAAGAAATGTACGATGCGACGCTGGACGCGCTGCTGAAGGCGGAAGGGACGCTATGAGCCGGACTCCGGACGTCACCGCCATCCTGACCGCGCATGCCGAAGGAAAACTCGCTGCGACGTCACTGGTAAGCTTCGAACGAGCGATCGCCGAAGCGAGGCAAGCTGGCTTAGTCGTCGAGGGACTGATCGTGCTCGACCGCGCCGATGCTTCGACACGTGCGCAGTTCGCCGGCGTGGAGCCCCGGTTCCGTGTCATCATGACCGATGAGGGCGATCCCGGGCAGGCCCGCAACGCCGGTGTCGCGGCGGCCGAAGGGCGGTTCGTCACCTTCCTGGACGGCGACGATCTATGGTCGTCGAACTGGATAATATTGGCCTACCGGTTGTGTGCAGCGGAACCGGACAAGGTCATCGCCCATTCCGAGGTCAATATTGTTTTTGGCGTGGAACGGCACATGTGGTGGCATGCCGACTCTCGCCTTCCGGGATTCGACCCCACATATCTTCGTATAGGCAACTACTGGGACGCAATGTCTTTCGCCGCGCGTGCGCTGTTCCAGCGGTTCCCGTTCGTGGCGAATGACCTGCGCCTTGGCTTCGGCCACGAAGACTGGCACTGGAACTGTGTCACCCTGGTGGCCGGCATCGATCATCGCCCTGCGATCGGGACAGCGCATTTTAAGCGGAAGCGACCTGGCTCCCAGATGGCAAAGTGCAACGCCATCAGCGCGGCTCCTTGGATCACGCCGTTGGCGTCCTACGAGTGGACCGGCCGACCCGCCGATACTCAACTGAAAAGAGGCGTTTGATGGCCGATACGAACTGGGAGGATATGATCTCCCTCAATTCCCGCGCGGAAGTTACCGACATCGCGCTTGGGCCGGCCCGGGACTATTTGAAGCAGGAGAACGGAGAGGTCACATGGGACCGGGCCCGCATTCCGCTGCAACGGGCCCTCGATGGGGACACCGCCCCGCTGCCGACGACCGAGCAGCGCGAAGGCTATTACGGCCCGAACCACTTCAACTTCTGGGCTTCCGGCCTGCGCGACTATTGCCAACTGCTGGAGTGGTTGGAGCCGAATCACGTGGCTCGGGGCACCCTGCTGGACATCGGCTGCGCCTCCGGCCGACTTATTCGTCACGTCAATGCCGACCGTCTCAGCGGATTTTCCGAGGTGATCGGCTGCGATATCAATCGCGCGCATGTGGACTGGGTTGGACGCTATCTGCCGCCCGAGATCAAGATATTCCAGAACACCAGCGTTCCTACTCTGCCGTTGCCGGATGCCAGTGTCGACGTCATCACCGCGTTCTCTGTCTTCACGCACATCGAATGCTTCGACACGACGTGGCTCATGGAACTGCGGCGCGTCTTGCGGCCCGGCGGCATCGCATGGCTCACCATTCACGGGGAAAGGACTTGGCGCGATCTGGCCCCGACCTGGCCATTATATGGCTCATTGACCTCGCACCCGGACTACGCAGGATATCGTTCCAGCGTTGGTCTGCCAAAGGAACGGCTGGTCTTTCGGTGGCACGCGGAACGTTCTTACAGCGCACACGTCTTCTATGCCGAGACCTATATTCGCCGGGTTTGGGGAAGGATACTCACCGTGCGCGACGTGTTTCCGGCATTGCCTTTCTTCCAGGACGTCATAGTGCTGCAAAAGTCCTGAGTGGAGGTTGTCGCCTCTTGAGCCCCCGTGACGGGCGCGGAGGGCTTTCCAGGCGTGGCCATAGCTGGTGTGAAGGGAGTGCCGGGCCTGCCCGCAGTTCTGAGTGCGGGGCGAAGTTTAGTCCCGCCATTGGGCGACGGCTGTAGGCGACAGATCATTTTGACGGCAAGTGCCTGACGCGTGTCAGGGTCGGTCTTTTAGTTCGTTTGAAGCGCCTTTTACTTTGTCTCGGCCTAAGATTTTCCACCGCCCGCGTGCGGCGCCACTCTGTGTCCGGGTGCTCGTGGCGCAACTCTCAGTCACGGCCGTTAGCCATTAAAACGCGATGTTCAGAGGTTCCCGTCAGAACACTTCGCCGAGTCTACCGCCAGCCGCTAAGCAGCGGCCTTCCGCATTTTGGGCCATAGCGCGGCAACGCGCGGTAATACGTCTTCGATCAGGCGTTGCGTTTGCAACAGCATGTCGGCGTCGCCGTCGGCGATCGGCCGCAGGATGAATTTCGATGCGCCTGCCCGCACATAGTCAGTCAGGCGCTGAACGATCACGTCCGCATCGCCCATCGCAAAAGTGTCCTTCGGATCGCGCCCGGTGCGGTTCCGGTATTGCTCCGACACCTTGGCCACCCCGGGATCGTCCGGGCCGCCGAAGCGGAATGCGAACGCGGCTCCGTAGTGGTCTTCGTCGATGGTCCGGCCGGTTTCCATCAGTGCCGCCTTGATGCCGGCGATCACGATTCCCACCGTTTCGGGGGTTTCGGCGCCAGCCTGCCAACCTGTCCCCAGGCGGGCGGTGCGTTTCATCGCTGCCTCCGAGGAGCCGCCGATCCACATCGGCAGGTCGGGCTGAACCGGCAGCGGGGAGATCGATGCCTTGGTCAGCTTGAAGTGCCGCCCGTTGTAATCCAGTGCCTCGCCGGCCCACAGGCGACCGATGATTTCCAGCGCTTCGTCGGTTTTGCGGCCGCGAGTCGTGGTATCGATGTGCATCGCGGTCCATTCGGCGCCGCGCGGGCTGCCGATGCCGAAGCCCGGCAACAGGCGGCCGCCGGACAGCACGTCGATGGTGGCGCATTGTTTCGCCAGCAGCACGGGCTCGCGCAGGGCGACCGACACCACGTTGACGCCGAATTTAATGCGCCGGGTGCGGCCGGCAATCGCGGCCAGCGCGGTCATCGACTCCAGGATTGGGGTTTTGCTGATGATGCGGTCGGTCTGCCAGATTGAATCCAGACCGCCCTGTTCGCACAGATCGACCCAGCGCCAGAAACCGTCATGGGACTGGAACGGGTATTCCATGATCCCGATTCCGACCGCCACATTGCGCGCCATCCTGGCCTCCCGACTCGGTGTCGCTCCATCGTTCCCTGTTTCCAGGCGGGTTGCAATGGCGGGCTAGGCGCTCGGCAGCTTCTTGCCGGTCCAGGAATCCCACCACACCGGTATGGCGGCGACCGGCAGCGGGCGTGCGGCGAGGAAGCCCTGCACCTGATCGGCGCCCAGTTGCCGCATGCGGTCCCAGATCGCGTCGGTTTCCACACCCTCGGCGACCACGGTCAGGCCATGGGCCTTGCCCTGTGCGATGGTGGCGGCGAGGAATGTTTCGATTTCAGGCGACTGGAGGACTTTCTGAACCAGTTCCTTATCCAGCTTCAGGCTGGTGAACGGCAGGTCCAGAAGCGGCGCCAGGCGTGGCACCGCGGGGCCCACATCGTCGATCGCGGCGCCGTAACCCAGCGCGCGCAGCCGTTCCAACGAGTTGCACAGCATCGGGATATCATCGACCGGACGGCTTTCAGTCAGTTCGATGACGATCTGGTCTGCCGGCAGGCCCGCCGCATGGCGCTGTTCTTCCAACCGGTCCAGCGCGGCGGGCATAAGCAGGACATCGAGCGGGAAATTCACCGATACGCACAGCCCGCGCCCCACCATGAACGGCCCGGCGAGGTCTGCGAATGCGCGGGCGGACACGACGGTGGTCAGTTCCGCGGCAAGCCCCGCGTCTTCGATCTGAGGCACGAAAAGGTCGGGCAGCAGGGTGCCTTTTTGGGGATGATTCAGGCGGACCAGGGCTTCCATGCCGACGGGCCTGCGGTCGGCGATGCGGACGATCGGCTGATATCGGGTTTCGATCATCGCGCCTTTCAGCGCCGCACGCAGTTCGGCGATATCCATGACGGGCCGGCTACGCGGGGTGGACTTTGCCATCAAGGCCTCAAGGACGGACCGCGGTGTCGCGGTCGATATAACACGGATATGCGGGTGCCGGGTGTTGACGGTACCGAGAACCAGCATATCGGTATCGGGCGAAATCACTTCGATCGAGACATCGGCAAGTTCTTCCATAAGCCCGTCGGCTGCGTTCTGGTCAACCAGAAGGTGGGAGTAATGGGTGTTGGTTCCCGCGAGACGCGTAAGAGCATCGCGGGCGTCGCAAGCGGAAACGTCGCCGTGGCCAAGCGTTTGCGCGGCCCCGGTTACCGCGGCAAACCAATCTGCGTTGCGGGACACGAGCAGAAGACTAAAGGCCGCAATGGCAGAGGTGTTACTTCTGTCTGATCGGCTGACCGCGCGTCGGGGTAATGGCCGGCTTTTATCCATGGGCTCATTCTAGAGGAGACATGGGAAATAGGCGAGAGAAATCCCGGTAATGAGATGTCAATTTGACGTAAATACCAATTTATCGAAAAAATTGAACATCACAGCGAAATCACGATCCCTTGGGCCAGTCTGGTCGGCAAATGATGGGACTGTTCGGCAGCACCAGACTTAATGCGGCAGTTCCATGGTCGCCACTGTACCCTCGGCGCCATCCAGATGCAAGATTCCACCGTGGCGGCAGGCAAAGCCGCGGGCAAGCGCAAGACCCTCGCCGTCGCGGGGCATGCCGGGAAATCCCCAGCCGTTGTCGGTCACGGTCAGTACGGTGAGTTCGTCCGTCGTGACCAGCCGAACCGCGATTCGCCCGGAATGGCGGGACTTCATGCCGTGCTTGATCGCATTGCCGATCAATTCATGGGCGCCGCGGATCACCGCCTCACGCAACGGCGTCGGGCATTGCCCGCGCACTGATACCCCAATCCGGATGATCTGATCGGGATCGCGCATCAAATCGACCACCGCACCCGCCAACTGGCGCAGTCGCTCCGCCATCCCTCCCGGGGCTTCGGTCAATCCAAAAAGCGCATCCGAGATGCTGGCGGATAAACAAATCCGGCGTTCCAACTCCCGAATGATTTTCTCGCCGGCCGGTGTTTGGCTCAGGCCCGGTGCTGCCGCGATCATGCCCAGAATGCGCTGGAGGGTGTTCTTGGTATGATGACGTAACTGGCGCAGGTCGAGTTCATCGCCCCCCGGGCCGGCATCATCCCGCGCCAACGGCAAAAAACCGTCGGTCAGCGGGGCGAAGCCGCGATGGCTGGCCACCTTGCGATTGGTTCGCGGCGGAGAGGCGGCGACATACGACATCAGGGCCTCGTTGCGTTGGTGCGAAAGGGTATTAGAGGCACTGGTTAGACCCTGAATGTTTAAAAGAAAGTTAAAGATGCTCAATTTATTGGGGCGAGTATGCGTGGGAAAAGTTCCCACGTCAATCTGTTTCAAGCATTTTGTGGGTGCTTTTCCCACCTCGTCTGGATTACATGCTCTGTAAATGGTATCGAATTAAACCCCGATGACCCAGCCCGGTTCCACCTCACCGCTCGCCCCGGCCGCGTTTCTGAAGGCGGCATGCCGGCTTATGCGGCCATTGGTTGGCCTGATGATGCGCAGCGGGCTCACGTTTCCTGTGTTGTCCGACGCACTTCGTGCCTTGTTCATCGACGTTGCGATCAACGATATCCTGACCGACCCGAAGGCGCGGACGGACAGCCGGATCAGTCTGCTGACAGGCGTCCACCGCAAGGAAATCAAGCGGTTACGGGAACTGCCGGCCGATGCGGCGACGGTGCCGGAGGTAGTGACCCTGGCTGGCCAGATCGTCGCCCGCTGGGTGGGTTCGGCACCTTATGTCGATGCGCACGGCCAGCCGCGCCGGCTGCGCCGGGGCGGTTCCCCGGCTGGCGGCCGCGATGCCGATTTCGATTCGCTTGTGGCATCGATCACAACAGATGTGCGGCCGCGCGCCGTGCTTGACGATCTGCTGGCGCATGGCGTGGTTTATATGGACCCGGACGATCGGGTGCAGTTAAACAACGCTGCGTTTATCCCCCGGCCAGGGGGCGAGGCACAGGTGTTCTACTTCAGCCGCAATCTGCACGATCACATTGCGGCCGCGGTTGCCAATATAGGTGCGGTGGACGTGGCGCCGTTTCTCGATCGCAGCGTGCATTACGACCGATTGACCCCCGATCAGGCCCGGGCGTTGCAGGATTATGCGCGCGCCGCGGCACTTGGGGTCCTGCTCGACGTGAACCGCCGAGCGATGGAGTTGGCGGGGCCCGGTTCGGGTGAAGCGGCGGCGGATTGGCGGCGGGTCAATTTCGGCGTCTATCTGTTCGACGACCGCGATTCGGGCGAAGGCGGAGGCCTGTCGTGAAGCGGCTGGCCATGCTGTGGACGGTCGGGTTGCTGGCGGCTTGCTCCGTTCCAAACGCACCCGGCGGCGGGACGGCCGGGGCTGGCGCGGCCAAGGCCAAAGCGCCCGGGAATGGGGCGGTGTGCCGTATCGGATCGGAGGGCGGGCCGTTGTTCGCCGACCGGGGCATCGGCGGAACAGGATCGCCCCGGGTGGTTGACAGGGGTATTGGCGGAACCGGGATCGTGGGGGTGATTACCGGCTTCGCGTCGATCTGCGTCAACGGCCTGGAAGTCCGGTACGACAGTTCGGCCGTGGTGGATATTGGCGGTGTCCGGGCGTCCCCCGCTTTGCTTCGCGTCGGCCAGGTCGTGGCTATCCAGGCATATGGATCCCAAAGCGCCCCCGTGGCCTCTGTCATATCGGTGCGCCAGGAGGTCACTGGCCGGATCGACGCTGTAGAGTCTGGCACCGGGCTGCTGATCATCGCGGGCCAGCCGGTTGCCATTGACGCGAATACCCGGGGCGCCGCCAGCATCCGGCCCGGGGACTGGGTCGTTGTCAGCGGACTGCGAACGGCCAATGGCACTCTGGCTGCCTCCCGCGTCGATGCGGCGAGGCCCGGGACGTTCACTATGCATGGACAAGTCGTTCTGGCAGGCGGTTCGACCCGGGTTGGCGGCCTTGCGCTGACCGGAACGGCGGCATCAACGCTGACCAGCGGCCAGTTCGTCACCGTATCGGGTCGCTACGTATCCGGACAGGCGCTGGCTGTGACGGTGGTGGCCGACAGGCTTACATCGGATCCCGCCGGGTATTTCGGCCCGCGCGTGAAACATCTGGTGCTGGAGAGCTTTGTTCGGGTGTCGAACGGTACGGTCTGGCTGAACGGCCGGAAGGTGCAGGCCGCGCCCGGCGTGGGCGGTAAGACGGAATCCGCGGGCATCGCGGTCGTTGCGCTGGATCGCAATGCCGATGGCGAGTTTACTGTGGTCCGCTTGCACTACACGGTAGAAGGCGGGTTCGGCACCGACAGCCCCGGCACCTCCCCGAACGCGGTTGGCAGCGGGCCGCCGATGACGTCGCTGCAAATCCCGCAGGGCAGCAGTCCCGCAACCGCTATGCAAGCGGACGATATGGAGCCTGTGTGGCCGGGCGCGCCGGTTTCAGATCTGGCGGTTCCAGCCGGTTCGCCGAATGGGAATGCAACCGTGGTTGCAGCGGCCGAATCGTCCCTCGCCTCGGCCGCCGGTCTGCCTGAGTTCGATGGACCCGCCGATGCGTCCGGCCTGCGTGGCGTTATGCCGGCGCCCAAGCCCGAAGCGGCCCGGGCTGGTGCGCAACGGTCATCACCGAGCGGGACATCCCGGTAAGCTCGTTGGCCGGCGGGCGTGGCTAGGTGGCCTTGGCAGCCTCGATGAAGGCTTCGATCAGGGCCGGGTCCTTGACGCCCTTGCTGCTTTCGACGCCGGAGGAGACATCGACCGCGTCCGCCCCGGTCTGACGGATGGCATCGGCCACGTTGTCCGGCGTCAATCCCCCCGCCAGCATCCAGGGTGCGGGCGGCTTCCAGTCTTGCAGCATTGTCCAGTCGAACCGTGTGGCGTTGCCGCCGGGACGGGTGGCGCCCGCCGGTGCCTTTGCCTCGATCAACAGTCGGTCGGCGCCGAGGGGACTGGCAGGGAGATCGGCCGGGGTGCTGACCCCCACTGCCCGCCACAGCGGCAGACCGAAAGCAGCTTCGATCGCCGGAAACAGGTCGGCCGCGCCGTATATCTGCAGCACGTCCAGCTTCACCTGCGCCAGGACCTCGGCGATGGCGGCCAGGGTCGGTTCGACGAACAGACCCACGCGGGGCGGGCCGCCTTGGAGGTGTTGCGTCAGGGCGGCGGCGGTTTGGGGCGTGACATAGCGGGGCGAGGGGGGGAAGAAGACGAAACCCACCCAATCGGCACCGGCCCCGACTGCCGTATCCAGGGCAACCGGGTCGTTGATGCCGCAAATCTTGACGCGGGTCACCGGATGCTGGCGGCGATGGACGCCGCGACGGCGGCCGGATCGGGCGCGCCGGTGACCGGGCGACCGACGACGATCCAGTCGGCGCCGGCCGCGACTGCTTCGGCGGGTGTCATGGTACGAGCCTGGTCGCCGGCTGCGGCGCCCGCGGGGCGGATGCCGGGAACAACCAGCTTCACCGCCGGTCCGAGCGCCTGGCGCAGCATCGACACCTCCATCGGGCTGCAGACGAGGCCGTCCGCCCCGGAGTCGATCGCGAGTCGGCCGAGGCGCAGCACCTGCTCGGCCGGCGTCGCGGCGACTCCGGTCGCATGCAGATCGTGCTGATCCAGGCTGGTCAGCACCGTCACCGCCAGGATCATGGGACGTTCATCGCCGGCACCCAGTGCGGCCTGGTGCGCCGCTTGGATCATCGCCGGACCGCCGGAGGCATGGATCGTCAGCATACGGGCGCGCAGCGGCAACACCGCTCGGACCCCGCCGGCCACGGTGTTTGGGATGTCGTGCAGCTTCAGGTCGAGGAAGATCGGGGCACCGACGATGGCGCGATAGCCCGCGATTCCGTTGGCGAGGAAGAACTCCAGCCCCAGCTTGAGCAGCCCGCAGTGCGGGGCGACCGCACCAGCCCACGCCCGAGCCCGATCGGGGTCCACCGTATCCAGTGCAACGATCAGCCGATTGGTTGCCGGCATCAATGGGCCGGCGGCAGCGACAGCGGGGGCACGACGCGCGCCTTGAGGTCTTCGATCTGGGCCTCCAGCAGGCGCACCAGGTTTTCGGCCCGCCGGGCGCGGCGGCGCCGGGGGAGGGCGGATAGCCAGACGACGAGGGCGCCCAGCAGAAAGGCGATCGCCATGGCGCCAAGGATCGCCACGGACAGATGCAGTTCCAGCCCGTAGTCCAGCGGCCACAAACCCAGGCGCACGATCTGGGTGTTGGACAGCGCGAACAGCACCAGGGGCAGGGACAGGATGACGGTGACGATCAGGAACAGCATGAATACGGCGAGCCTTTCAGGCCGTTTTACGCTCCGCCGCCGGGCTGGCGCCTGTGTTGACACGAACGCGCAGTTCCTTGCCGGCTTTGAAGAAGGGGACGGATTTCTCATCCACCGCGACAGAGGCGCCGGTGCGTGGGTTGCGCCCGGTTCGGGCGTCGCGATGCTTCACAGTAAAGGCGCCGAAACCGCGTAACTCAACCCGTTCTCCGCGGGCGAGCGCGAATGTGATTTCCTCGAAAATCGTGGCGACGATGGTTTCCACATCCTGCCCGCGCAGGTGCGGATTGGCTGACGCCAGTTCCGCGATCAGTTCGGATTTGGTCAAGGCTTCCCCCAGCGATCAGCTTCCAGGACGTTGCCAGACCGCTTGGGCCCCGTCAAGACTAACGCTTTGTGAAATCAGCGTTTTCCACAGGCCCTGAACGAACGTCCCCAGGCTTCCGGAGAACAGCCGGGGGATGAACCGGGTTTCGGTCAGGTCTTCGACCGGCAGGTCCTCCGGGATGCCCTTGGCCGACACCAGCCAGTCCCGGGCGTCCCGTTCGCCGCCGATCGCGTCGATCAGTCCCAAGCCCAGCGCCTGTTTTCCGGTATAGGCCCGTCCGTCCGCCAGGGCGCGGACCTTGGCTTCGTCCATGTGGCGGCCCGCCGCGACCATGGCCACGAACTGGCCGTACATGTCGTTGACCAGGGCTTGCAGAACGTCGCGGCCTTGCGGCGACAGCGGCCGCACCAGGCTGGGTTCGTCCTTCAGCGGGCCGGACCGGATGACGGTGGCGCCGATACCCAGCTTTTCCAGCAGGCCGGAGACCTCCCCGGTTTCCAGCAGCACGCCGATGGAGCCTGTCAGCGTCGACTCGCGGGCGAATATCCGATGGGCCGGTAGCGCGATCATATACCCGGCGGAGGCGGCGAGGCCGCCCATGGAGACGACCACCGGCTTTTCAGCCGCCACCCGGGCGATGGCATCGTGAATGGTTTCGCCGCCGGCGACACTGCCGCCGGGGCTGTCGATTGCCAGGATCACCGCCTTGACCTGACGGTCATCGGCCAGATTCTCGATCGATTCGGTGAATTCACGGTTTTCGGAGATCAGTCCATCCACCGACACCCGAACGATGCGGGGGCCGGAGGGACCGATGCCGGCACCCTTCAGCCCGACCAGGACCGCCACGACGACGGCCAGGACGGAAAACACCCGCCAAAAGACAAGGCGGCGCTTGAGGCGCCGCCTGTCCAGTAGCAGATCGGTTTCCAGCGACATAAGCCGCTGTCGGCCTTAGCTGTCTTGCGCGAGCTGGTTGCGGCGACGGATCGCGGCACCCAGGATATCGCCCAGCGAGGCGCCGGAGTCGGACGAACCGAATTCGGCCATCGCGATCTTCTCTTCCTCGACTTCCTTGCCCTTGATGGTCAGCGTCAGCTTGCGGGACTGACGATCGACCGCGGTGATCTTCGCATCGACCTTTTCGCCGACGGCGAAGCGGTCGGGACGCTGATCCCCCTTGTCGCGGGCCAGTTCGGCGCGGCGGATGAATCCGGTCAGCACGTCGTTGACCTTCACTTCGATGCCGTTGGCCTGAACCGCGCTGACGACGCAGGTCACGACATCGCCCTTGTGGACGGTATCGAGAATGGTCGCTGCCGGATCGTCACGCAGCTGCTTGATGCCCAGGCTGATGCGTTCTTTCTCGACATCGACGTCGAGAACCTTCGCCTTGACCATGGCGCCCTTCTCGTAGCCAGCCATGGCGGTTTCGCCCGCGTCGTCCCAAGACAGGTCGGACATGTGGATCATGCCGTCGATGTCCGCGGACAGACCGATGAACAGGCCGAATTCCGTGATGTTGCGGATTTCGCCCTCGACCTCGGTGCCGATCGGATGCGTCTCGACGAACTCTTCCCACGGGTTGCGCTGCACCTGCTTGAGGCCCAGCGAAATCCGGCGCTTGGAGCTGTCCACGTCCAGCACCTGAACATCGACTTCCTGGCTGGTGGAGACGATCTTGCCCGGATGGACGTTCTTCTTGGTCCAGGACATTTCCGACACATGGACCAAGCCCTCGACCCCCGGCTCCAGCTCCACGAAGGCGCCGTAGTCGGTGATGTTGGTCACGCGGCCGGAGTATTTCGCGCCGGGCGGGTACTTGGCGGCAACGCCTTCCCACGGATCGGCTTCCAACTGCTTCATGCCCAGGCTGATGCGCTGGGTGTCGGAGTTGAAGCGAATCACCTGAACCTTGACAGCCTGACCGATGGTCAGCGCCTCGGACGGATGGTTGATGCGGCGCCACGCGATGTCGGTGACATGCAGCAGGCCATCGACGCCGCCGAGATCGACGAATGCGCCGTAATCGGTGATGTTCTTGACCACGCCGTCCAGGATCATGCCTTCCTTCAGGCCCTGGATCAGCTCGCTGCGCTGCTCCGCACGGGTCTCTTCCAGAACGGCACGACGCGAGACAACGATGTTGCCGCGGGCGCGGTCCATCTTGAGGATCTGGAAGGGCTGCGGGGTGCCCATCAGCGGGCCGACGTCGCGTACGGGGCGGATATCGACCTGACTGCCGGGAAGGAACGCGACCGCGCCGCCGAGATCGACGGTGAAGCCGCCCTTGACCCGGCCATAGATCGTGCCATCGACGCGTTTCTGCGCTTCGAACGCCTTTTCCAGGTTGGTCCACGCCTCTTCGCGGCGGGCCTTTTCACGCGACAGGATGATGGCGCCGTCGCGGTCTTCGTACCGCTCGACATACAGCTCGATCATGTCGCCGGGCTTGACGTCCGGCTTGGCGCCGGGCGGGCCGAATTCCTTCAGGGCAACGCGGCCCTCCGACTTCAGGCCGACATCGACGATGGCGAATTCGTCGGTCAGACGAATGACGCGTCCGGTGACGACGGAGCCGTCGAAGCCAGTGTCAAGTCCCAGGGATTCGTCGAGAAGGGAGGCGAAATCCTCGCCCCGGAAATGGTCTTGCGCGGCTTCTTGAGCGCGCGCGGTGGCGGATGCTGCCATGAGGTAAGTTTGTTCCGTTACGGATGGCCGGGCTGTACCCGGTGAGTGCCGTGGTGTGCGCGCTGCCCTTTGGGTAGCACGTCTTGCCCGCGTCGCTGTGAGCGCGGGCCAAGGTGAAGCAATAACGCGGTTGTATATCGTGTTGCCGCAGGTGCTGAGATAGAGATTTCGTGAGCGGAGTCAAGCGTTGGGCGCGATTCCGAGGTTACGGCTAAGTTAAGGTTGGGGGCGGTGGGTGGTTTGCCTGTGTTGGGTTCATTGATCCGGGCGTCTAACGCGTGTCTCAGAAGTCGCAACGTGGTCATATGTGCGATTTTTGAGATCGTATCCTGTTGCGAATTCGATATAGTACCGCTACCGCAGCTCTGGAGGGGTTGGAGTGGCGGCATCGATGGGTTTGACGCGGTGGAAACAACATATCTCAAATATTTAGAACGGAATGAGAAAATAGTCAACGGTGCGGTTTCCGGGTGCTACGCCGCGGTTGAAGGTATTTCGCAAGGGACGGCGTTCGAGGTCCAGGCGTGGGATGGGAAGCGTCATTTGCTCGATCCCGAACCTCCGGCCCCGGTTCGAACGGGAGGCGGAACTCGTTGATCGGACGCCCGCAGCGGCCCATTTTCTGGCTCTTTAGCGGGGCGCGATATGACGAAAATCACGGACTGAGCGAAAGCAGGGTTGGATGGCGACGATCCTGACAGGGGGCAGGTGGCCTCTGGTCCATCTATGAAACAATTGGACCGCCCCGGGCCTTCGCCCCGGGCAGACGTATCGGACGGGCGTCGGCATGATATGCGGGCGAACCGCGGCAAAAACACCGCGCCTTAGATTGCCGTTCGGCGTCTGCTCCATGCGTCCTGGTATCGGTTCCGGACCCACCCGGGAAACCTGCCCGGGAAACAAGACATCGTATTCACAGCCCGGCACAAAGTGGTCGAAGTCAGGGGCTGCTTTCGGCATCGGGCACGGGTGCTCACCGTTGGGCCTGCTTCCGCGATCCCGCACGGAATACCGGGTACCCAAGATCAACGGCAACCGGGAACGTGACACCCGCAATCTGGCGTCCCTTCGGGACCCGGGCTGGCAGGTCGCCGAGGTTTGGGAGTGCCGCATCCGAAGCGAGCCGGAGAGGGTACGACAGGAATTGATCGAATTTCTCGGGCCGCCAGCGATGCCTAAAGTGGGAAGCTTGGTAGCTCATCAAGGATAAGCTGGGCTGTTTCTCTGGGCGCCACCGCCCGATAAGTGACATCGATAGCGCGGGTTGGCGCACCGCCCATCATCAGCGCTGTGAGTGACGCGGCACGGTAACGGTTCTCGACAGCCGCCCCATCGAATGTACCCATGTGGACGTGAAATCGGAACGCGCCTCCATGCAGCACGTATCCGATAAGGAACTTCAATACGTTCGCCTCGAACAGGGGCTGATACAACCGATCCGATCGTGTGGAGGTTTTGACCGCGACGGCAAACAGGAAGTTGCGGGCATCCAAGGTACCAACGATCGATTCATGCGCAGACTCCAGGCGTGCGCGTGTTACATCCCGCAAGTCTGGCAGCGGCTGGAGAAACTGGGCGAAACCGTCGGGCATTGGCTCCGGAATCCTGACCCCGACTATGTCGGGCGACGACATCCGAAGCTCCATCCCTGAGCGTTCAAGCGCAGCCTGAAACGCGAGGTAGTCGCGGCGTGTCTTTTCGTTAAAGAGCCGTGTGGAATCGTATCCACGCGGAAGCTTGATCACCGCCACCTTGCGCGTTGGGGTCGCGATGGCGTCGGGCGGTCGCTGGAATACGGTCGAAGACCAGTTGTCCGTGTCCATGAGTTGGTTCCAGGCGGCGACCGCGTTCCAAAGGGCCGCGGCTTCCAAGATTTCGTAGATGTCTCCCCCGACTTTTCCCACCTGCTGAATTGTGCTGGCGAAGTCGGTGCCGTAAATAGCGCGCCCGGCGGCAACCGTGTTCGCCTTAACCTGGTCCAGATAGGTCGCAAAAGGCCTGCCCGGGTCGGGGTCGGCATCCGTGCCCGGCGTGAATGCCTCGAAGGCGCAGTCGATCATCCGGTTCTGCAGGATCCGGAACTCAGTCTCACGGTTGCGGATTCGGTTTATCCTTGTGTCGAGAATGCAGGCCCGGCCCATCGAATGGCATGCGGTGCATGTGGTCCCGGGGGCCGGAATCTCGAATGGCATCAGATTTTCCCGCCTGTGGCTTCCCGAGCGATTTCGCGTGCGGTTGCAAAAAGAACGTCCAGGTCGGCCCCCAGAGCATCCGCGATTTTCTGCAACGTCTTCATCGATGGGTTACGAGCACCGCGCTCCACACCGCCCAAGTACGATCTATCCAGGCCCGCACGGTCGGCGAGTTCCTCCTGGCTCAACCGAAGGAGATCGCGATGCCGCCTTATCGCCGCGCCAACATGCAATGTGAGGTCCACCCTCAGGTAGCTAGTCGCATACGGGTGAATTCGCTACGGACTATAAGTCCCATCGATCCGCCGCAGGCAGCCACTTATGCGGAGATTCGTATGCGGCAAATTTCCGAGTGCTGACAATTCGATATCGGATGGCGTTGCACTAACCTATGGTACCGATTAACTTGCCGCACCGTCCATTATGAGGACGGTGAGCCTCATACAATCGCCGGTGTAAGGAAGGGTTTCCGATTTGATCCATCAGCCAACCGCGCTGTCCCTGTTCTCTGGCTGTGGCGGTTTTTGCGAGGGTGTCGAACTTGCCGGATTCGAGGTGAAGGCAGCTGTCGAGATGGACCGTTTCGCCTGCCAGACCTACCGGGCCAATTTTCCAAAGACACCGCTGTTTGAGGGGGATATCCATGAGTTCCTGCAAGGAGCGGGTGCCGAACACCGTGCGAAGTACGGCCTGGACGGGATAGATTTGGTATTCGGGGGGCCTCCTTGTCAGGGGTACAGTCAGATCGGCCCGCGCGATCTATTTGACAATCGGAATGAGCTCTACCTTCAATACGCTCGGATTGTGAAGCTCCTGCAACCGCGCGTATTCCTGATGGAGAATGTCCCGAACCTCCTGTTGATGGAAAAGGGCCATTTCCGCGACGCGATACTCCAGCATTTCGCGAGTATCGGCTACCGTAACACAACGTACCTCAAGACGTCCGCAGCCGACTATGGGGTTCCCCAGACAAGAGAGCGCGTATTCTTCTTTGGGACTCGCGACGATTTGGACATGCCCGTCGAATTGCGCGGCTACGCCGAGGGGGTGCTTCGCGGCTTGCGGGTGAAGCGTCATGTCACCGTTGCCGAAGCGATTGACGACCTTCCAGACGAGATCGTTCATAGCGGTCATTCGATGCCGTACCCGCCCGCGGACAAGCCTTCGTCGTATATGCGGCAGATGCGCCTCGATTTTGCGGGAACACTTTACAGCAAGGCAGCGAAGCGGCGGCGGGGCATCGGCCCAAACGATGCGGATGTGCTCTTCAATCACCACACGAAGGAGATTCAGGATCGCCGCAAGGCGCTGATTGCGTTGCTGGCCCCCGGAGCAAAAGCGGATTCGCTGCCAAAGGCCATTTGGGATGGAGCGCGGCCCGAAAAGTGGAGGCGCTTGCATCCCGATCTCCCCAGTTACACCATCCTCGCTCAGATGCACCGTGACTTATCCGAGTGGGTGCATCCACGGCTCGAGCGCTGGATCACCGTCCGGGAAGCGGCGCGTCTCCAAAGCTTTCATGACGGGTTTGTCTTCCAATCCTCTGAATGGCAGATGTTAAAGCAGGTCGGCAATGCTGTCCCTCCGATGCTGGCCCATGCGGCCGCGCGAATGACGCGGGCGCTGCTGGCTGCCACCGAGGGAATGCTGGAGGAGGATGCGCAACCTCTTCAGGGTGTGTTGCGGATACCGGCAGTTTCCTCCAGCAAGGGCCGCGATGCCGCTTCGGTGACGAGGATTGAGATGCCAGCCTTGGTTTGACCGTTCGCGGTGGTTGTGAGGGTCGATGGCGTCTGGCGGCGGTGGTGACCACGGTGGGATCGTCGGTCGGTTTCATTCTGCCAAAGGCAGCTCAGGAGCGGATGAAGGTTGCCAAAGGGGCCGTCTTGTATCTCACCGAAGCCCCGGATGGCGGCTATCGGCTAACGCCGTACTCTCCTGATTTCGAACGCCAGATGACGCTGGCGGAAACGATCATGCGTAAGGACCGGGATATTCTTCGGGCCTTGGCAAAATGACTGCCTGGAAATGGATCGACCCGAAGGCCGTCCAGGCGGTGCATGAATATCAACTGGCCGAACATGGCGGTTTGGATGGCATTCGGGACGGCGGGCTTGTTGAGTCGGCCTTGGCCCGCCCACAAAATCTGGCGGCTTATGGGGGGCCTGACGCGGCCGACCTTGCTGCCGCATACGCCTATCGGCTGGCGAAAAGCCATGGATTTTCTGACGGCAACAAACGCTCGGCCCGGGTCGCCGCTCGGCTTCTTCTCGCTGATAACGGATGCGCGTTACGGTTCGACAGGATGGACGCCGTGCGGATGGTCGAAGCGCTGGCAGCGGGGACGCTGAATGAGGCTGAAGTGGCGGAATGGTTCCGGGCCAGGATAGTTTAGGCCGAGCAGGCCCACCGACCAGGACTTGCAGGGCCAGTCATGGAGAAGGCGTGGATGGCGGGCCTGCGCCCGCCATGACGACTTTAACCGAACGGACCTCCCCTGGCGCGGCTATTTCGGCAGAGTCCCCTTAAGACGCGGCAGCCAGAACCGCCTCGCAGACCCGATCGACATCCTGGTCGGTCAGATCGGGATGGATCGGCAGCGCCAAAATTCGCCCGGCCAGATCCTCTGACACCGGCAGGGCCGAACCGTCGTGCTGGCCGCTGTAGGCTGGTTGGCGATGCAGCGGGCGGGGGTAATAGATCGCCGTCGGCACGCCGTCCGCCTTCAGCGCGGCCTGGGTCCGGTCGCGCGCGGCCTCATTCGGCAGCAGGATCGCGTAGATCGCCCAGGCGCTGGTGCTGTTGTCCACGCGCTTCGGCGTGACCACCGCGTTGCCCAGGCGCTGGTCGTAAGCCCGGGCGATGCGTTCGCGGGCAAGCAGTTCCTCGGGGAACACCGCCAGCTTCGCCAGCAGTACCGCGGCCTGCATCGAATCCAGGCGACCGTTCATGCCGGTGCGCAGAACCTCATACCGTGTCTTGCCCTCGCCGTGGGTGCGCAGGCTGCGATACAGGTCGGCCCGATCGTCCGATTCGGTGAACAATGCGCCGCCATCGCCATAGGCGCCCAGGGGCTTGGACGGAAAGAAGCTGGTCGCGGTCGCGTCGGCTTGAGTACCGAGCATCTTGCCGTGCAGGGAGCCGCCGAAGCTTTGGGCAAGGTCGTCCAGCAGGAACAGATCGTACCGGCGGGCAATATCCACCAGCGCGGGCCAATCCGCCGGCTGGCCGAACAGGTCCACCCCGACAATGGCCCGGGGTTTCAGCTTGCCTTCCGCGCGCACCTTCTCGATCCGTTGCAGCAGATGCGCCGGGTCGATCTGGAAGGTGCGCGGATCGACATCGACGAATACCGGGGTCGCACCCAGCACCAGCGGCACCTCCGCGGTGGCGGTGTAGGTGAAAGCGGGCAGGAACACCGCATCGCCGCGGCCGATATCCTCCGCCATCATCGCGATTTGCAGCGCGTCGGTGCCGGAACTGACGCTGACGCAATGCTTCGCCCCGCAGAACTTCGCCAGTTCGGCTTCCAGTTCGCGGACCTCGGGGCCCAGGATGAACTGGCAATGCTCCAGCACCGTGTCCAGCCGGCGGCGCAGATCGGCCGCGATTCGGGCCTGCTGGGCCTTCAGGTCAAGGAACGGAATGGGTTGTTTCATGGCAATCTCGTTTCAGGCGCGAATTTCGCCGGCGGAGCCGTCGATGTTGTGTTCGAATTCGGGGATCAGGCGCCCGAGCAGGGTAAGGGCGAGTTTGACCTGGCCGGCTTTGCAGGCGTTGCTGATTTCGTCGATCGCGCGGCCGACAATGGCCGGGTCGGCGGTGCGCGGGGAGGCCATCAACAGCCCGGGATAACCGGTCGGAACCGGGGGCTCCTTGCCGTGGAACAGCTCCTCGAACAGTTTTTCCCCGGGGCGCAGGCCGGTGAAGCGGATTTCGATGTCCTGTTCGGGCTGCAGGCCGACCAGACGGATCATTTGCCGGGCGAGATCGACGATCTTCACTGGTTCGCCCATATCCAGCACGAAAATGCCGCCGTTCTCCCCCGACGGCAGCGACGCGCCTCCGACGCCCAGGACGCTGGCTTGCAGCACCAGGCCGACAGCCTCCCGCACCGTCATGAAATAGCGTTGCATGTCGGGATGGGTGACGGTCAGCGGCCCGCCGCGCGCAAGCTGGCGCTGAAACAGCGGCACGACGGATCCGGTGGACCCCAGCACGTTGCCGAAGCGGACGGTGATGCAGCGCATGCCGTGGTGTGCGGTTCGGGCGGTGATGTCCAGCGCCTGACAGTACATCTCCGCGAGCCGTTTGGAGGCGCCCATGACGCTGGTCGGGTTCACCGCCTTGTCGGTCGAGATCAGCACCATCGCCAGTGCGCCGGTCGCCCTGGCCGCATCGGCGACGTGACGGGTGCCGGCGGCGTTGGTGGCCATGCCCTCCAGCGGGTTGGCCTCCACCATCGGGACGTGTTTCAGCGCGGCGGCGTGAAACACCAGTTCCGGCCGGTGTTCCTCGAACACCGCCCTGATTCGCGCTTCGTCGCGGATGTCGGCGATCAGGGTGCGGCGGTTAACGCCGGGGTGGGTTTCAGCGAGTTCCAGGTCGATCTGCCACAGCGCGTATTCGCCGTTGTCCAGCAGGATCAACGTGCCGGGGCCGAACGCGGCGACCTGGCGGGCGAGTTCGCTGCCGATGGTGCCGCCGGCGCCGGTGACGATGACCCGCCGGCCCTGGATCAGGCGCGCCATGCCGTCGCGGTCCAGCGGGACTTGCGGGCGGTTCAACAGATCCTCGATCGCGACGGGCCGGAGTTCGACGGGGCGCGGCTTGTCCGGATTGGCCAGCGCGGTCGGGCGTGGGGCCTGACGGACCTGGATGCCGAAGCGGTCGGCCTGGGCTACAACCTGTGCCAGGCGGGCGCCGGCCAGTTCGGGGGTGACGAAGACCAGTGTGCCGGGCAGGCGGTCCTCGGATTGAAGCTGTTCAAGGACGGCGGCGACGTCGTCGAGCGAGCCGAGGATGCGGTGGCCTTGGATGCGCCGTCCGGTCTGGCGGTCGGACGATGCCAGCAGCCCCTCCACCTTGAACGCCTGCCGCCGGTCCTGCGCCAATGCCCTGATGAACAGGTCGGCATCCTCGATACTGCCCACCAGAAGGATGGAGGCGGCGTCGAGCTGGGGGGATTTCGGGGCGGGCCGGCCGCGGCGCCAGCGGTAGAACACGCGGGGGGCGCCGAGGAACAGCAGCAAGGTCAGCGCCAGGATGACCGGGAAGCCGGGATTGGGCGACGCGGCGCCGGTCAGTGCGGTCGCGGCGGTGAACAGGGCTGCGGCCAGGGTGGCGCTGGCGGCGACCGTCAGCAGGTCGCCGATCGCGGCGAAGCGCCAGTATTGCAGTGGCAGGCGGAACGGGATGCCCGCCAGCAGCAGGCACAGCACACCCAGCGGGATATCCCAGAGCGGATGCCAAGCGAAAGCCGCCGGGTCGGCGAGCCAACGCGCCACCGGCACCGATAGAGCCGCCATGCCGCCATCGAGGGCGACATTAACGGCGATGCGAATCCATGAACGCGCCGCAGCCATCGCGGGGGTATAGCGCGGGTCGGTTCGGGGGGATAGCGCTGGTTCGGACAATGGGACGACATGCGGGGCGGGCTTGCCGGGGAACGGCGAAATTGGTCATATGGCAAATGTTACAACACTTCCCGCGATCAACGCGGGCGCCCGGGAGAACGATACCATGAATTCGACACGCCGCACCCTGATCGGGGGCGCCGCCGCCCTTTCGCTCGCCCCGGTGACCCGGCTGCGTGCTCAGGGCCGAACCAAAGTGATCATCGGCGTGCTGACCGACCTGTCCGGCACCTATCGCGACAACACCGGCCCGCTGTCGCTGGCTGCCACCCGGCTCGCGGTGGAGGAAATGCGGCCGCATCTGGATTGCGATGTGGAGGTGATCGCTGCCGACCATCAGAACAAGCCCGATGTCGCGGCCTCGATCGCGCGCCAGTGGTTCGACAGCGGCGTGGACGTGGCGGCCGACGTGCCGACATCGTCGGTGGCGCTGGCGGTGGCGCAGGTGGCGCGGGACAAGGACAAGCTGATGCTGAATGCGTCGGCGGCCGCATCCGCGCTGACCGAGGAACAGTGCAGCCCCAATACCGTCGTGTGGAGCTTCGATACCTATGAGAACGCGGTCTCCACGGGCGGGTCGATGATGGCGCAGGGCTTTAAGTCCTGGTTCTTCGTCACGGCGAATTATGCGTTCGGCCAATCGCTGGAAAACCTGACCGCGGCGGTCGTGAAGAATGGCGGCGGCGAGATCAAGGGTGCGGTACGCTATCCATTCCCGGACACCACGGATTTTTCCTCTTATCTCGCGCAGGCGCAGGCCAGCGGTGCCACCGTGGTGGGTTTCGCCAATGCCGGACTGGATACCGAGAACTGCATCAAGCAGGCGGCGGAATTCGGTCTGAACAAAACCATGAAACTGGTCCCGCTGCTGATGTTCATCCAAAATCCTCACGCCCTGGGGACACAGATTTGCGGCGGCCTGACGACGACGGAGACGTTCTACTGGGATATGAACGATCGCACGCGGGCGTTCACCAAGCGCCTGCTGGCGAATTTCAAAGAGAACAACTATCCGAACCAGGCGCACGCCAGCTCCTACAGCTCCACGCTGCATTACCTGAAGTCGGTTCGGGCGATGGGCGGGGCAGCGGCGAAACAGAGCGGCCGCGCGGCGGTGGCGAAAATGAAGGCGCTGCCGACCGATGACGATGCGTTCGGGCCGGGTGCTGTTCGGGTGGATGGACGCGGCGCGTTCCCGGCCTATCTGTTCGAGGTGAAGACTCCGGCGGAAAGCAAAAGCGAATGGGACCTTTATAAACTGCTGCGTACCACGCCGGCCAGCGAGGTGCTGCATCCGCTAAACCCGAAGTGCAACTTCCCGGTGGGTTGAAGCCGGCGCGTCATGGTTTGGGTTCGTCCCGGACCATGACGGTAGGATGCGCTTACTCCGCTACCGCGACCGCACTGGGCTGGCGGGCGATCCGCAGCACCATCAGCGCGGCCATCAGGCAGGCGACGCCGCTGGCCAGGAACGCCGGGACATAGCTGCCGGTCAGATAACGGGTCTCCCCAGCGCCGAACGCCGCCAGGGCGCCGCCGATCTGATGGCCGGCGACGATCCACGACACAATCACCGGTGCGTCTTTCCTGCCGAAAACCTGATTGGTGAGCGCGACCGTGGGCGGCACGGTCGCCACCCAGTCCAG
>JAJZEV010000002.1 GCA_021805665.1 Pseudomonadota bacterium | reverse complement strand
GGGTGTTGGCCGGACGGGCCCGTGACAGCCTGGCGATAGAAACAGAGTTGCTGGTGTTCGGGCGCCAGCCGCTGTCGATCGCCGTGCGCTGCTATCATGCGCGATCGCATGGGGTGTCGAAGGATGCCTGCCAGTTCGTCTGCGGCCTCGATCCGGATGGATTGCCGGCCGACACCATCGACGGGCGCGGCCTGCTGAGCGTCAACGGCACGCAGACGTTATCGAACGGCTACCTTGTGCTGCTTCACGACCTGGCGGCGCTGCGCGACATGGGGGTGACGCATTTCCGCCTGTCACCGCAGGATATCGACCTGGTGTCTGTGGTTCGGCTGCACCGCGCCGTGCTGGACGGGTACGTCACCGCGGACGAGGCTGCCGAGGAGTTGGTGTATCTGACAGCGGAAACACCGTGGCAGAATGGTTTTCTGCATGGCCGCGAGGGCATGGCCCGGGTGAGCAGCTTCGCTTGAACAACCTGGCGGATCGACGATCCGTCCGGCGTCAGGGCGGCGCGGCCGGGACGAACCGCTGCACCCGTTTTCCGCTATCGACCTCGGTGGTGAAGATGTTTCCGTGGCTGTCGATGGCCAGATTATGGACCCATCGAAACTGGCCAGGCTGGTGTCCCGACGCGCCGAATGCACCCAGCGGCGAACCGTCGCCGCGCCGCAGGATGCGGACCTGATTGTTCGTGCCGTCGGCGTCGTACAGCAGGGTTTGGCGCGCATCCGGCCATAGCGCCAGATCCCACACGCTGCCCAATCCCCGGGTCGCCGGAGCGACCCGCCATTCGGTGACGAAACGCCCGTCCTTCTGGAACACCTGGATGCGGTCGTTCTGCCGGTCGCAGACATAGACCAGCCCGTCCCTGGCCAGCTTCACGCAATGCACCGGCCTGCCGAACTGGCGCGGCAGCGGCGCGGCGGGGTCATAGCGGAACGGTGCATCGACCGGGCGCGTGCCGTATGCCCCCCAATGGCGCTTATAGGCTCCGGTCGTGGCATCGAACACGATGATCCGGCGGTTGCCATAGCCATCGGCCACATAGACCTCGTTGGCGGCGGGATCGACCGCGATATCGGCCGGGCGGCTCAGGCGGGTGACGTCGTTGCTGGCGGCGCCGTGCGCCGGGTGGCCGATTTGCAGGACGAAGCCGCCATCGGGGGTAAACTTCAGCACCTGCCCGTCATCGGGACCGTTGCCGCCGACCCAGACGAAGCCTTGCGGGTCGATGTAGATGCCGTGCTCATTTTCCGGCCAGTCGTAGCCTTTGCCGGGGCCGCCCCAGGCCCGCAGCACGTTGCCCGCGGGATCGAACTCGATCACCGGCGGGGCGGGCGTGCAGCATACAGTGTGCGGCGGAGGCAGCGCCGCGCCTTTTTCCTTCGCCGTCAAGCCGCGCGGGCGGTGGACGATCCATACGTTGTCGCCGGCATCGACCGCCACGCCCGGCACCTGCCCCAGTATCCAGTTGTGGGGCAGGGGCTTCGGCCAGAACGGATCCACCTGCATCCGCGGGGGCTCCGCCGCCCGGGCGCCGCCAGCCAACAGGCACAGCGCGACCAGAAGCGTCTTCATTTGACGCCGAGGGCCGACTTCCAGTCGTGATAAACGTCGATGTCCAGCCCGTCGGGGCCGAACAGCAGCCCCTGCGTGTGTCCGCCCTTATCGGTCGTGCCATATTGCCAGACGATTTTCTTGGTCTTGCGGTCGATCACCAGCACGCGATTGCGGTGGTCGTCGTTCAGGATAATGTCCCCGGTCGGAAGTTCCATCGCCAGCGACGGATGGTCCAGCATCGCCTCTCCTGATTTCACACGGTATTCCCAGGTCGGTTTGCCGGTCGCGGGATCGAAGATGACGACGCCGCCGGGCTTGGCATAGTCGGCAACGATGACCTGCCCGTCCCGGGTGGGATAGGCGTCCGACGGATAGCGCACATGCGGGGCCTTGATGCTCCAGACCACCTTGCCGGCGCGCGTCACGCGGGTGATCCAGGAATCGGGGATTTCCGTGATCATCATGTCGCCATTGTCCAGCGGTGTGATCCCGTTGGGCAGGTTGAGGAAGTGCGGCGGGTCATGCCGGCAGGTGCCAGGTTGGCCCCATTGGTCCGTGACCGTGGACGTGTCGCGTTGGATGAACATGATCCGGCAATTGCGGATATCGGCGGTGACGACGTTGCCGTCGGGGAGCAAATGCGCATCGTCGGGAAAGTTGAACTGCGACGCGCCGGAGCCCTTGGTATCGGGTTGGCCGTAGCTCCAGGCGATCTCCCGGCTGGCATAGTCGATGACGTGGATGTCGTAATTGTCCTCCTCGTTCACCATCAGGCTCTTACCGTCGGGCGAAAAGAACACGTCGTCGTTGCCGCGATAAATGCTGAGTGTTGGCGAGGGGAATTCCCACACGATCTGCTTGTTCGGCGCGATTTCGATCAGCCGGTTGTTGCGCCGGTCGGCGATGACGATCGGGTACGGCAGCGGCTTGCCCCAGGACGCCACCGGCTTCAGTTCGGTGCCGGTCGCGGGCGGCGAAGGCGGCAGCGTCACGCCGCTGGAGACGATGCCGGCGCCGCGCATTTCCGGCGTGACGGTAATGTGCTTGCCTTCCGGTTCCGCTGCGGCGGCGGAGAAGGCCATCAAAGAAATCAGAGCCGCTGTTTGCCAGGGTCGCATGCCTGTCGCCTTCTAAAGGAATCGGGATCGCGCTGTCTGATGCGCCCACCGCCGCGATCTGCCGTTGATCTGGATCAATGACGCGGGTGGGGGGGCTTCCTACAAAGCAGGCAACTCGGGTCGAATCCTCCCCGACGCTGTAGCAGCGCAGGCCATGCGTTGCTGCATTGAAAGGACATGCAAATGGCGCGCTTGGCAGATGGCGTGAGTTTCCGTAGTTTCCGCGGATCGTCAGGCTCCACCGAACATTACATTACCATCGAGCCGCCGGGAAATCTGAGTCTTGCCCGGCAGATCGATGCCGTTTCCCAACGTTACGCCGAAGCGTTGCAGACCCTGCGGCTGCCCCCGGAAAGTGCGATTTTCCGCCGTATTTATCTTAGCGATGCGGCGAATCAGGCGGCGGTATTGCGCGACAGCGCGCTGTTTCAGGAACCGATGGACAGCCCGGTCGCGGTCGCCATGGTGCAGCAGCCGCCATTGCCGGACGCCAAGGTGGCATTGCTGGCCTACCATGTCGAAAGCCCGGAACCCGTCGTTAAGACGAAACTGTCCCCCGAACAGATGATCGTGGAGATGGGTGGTTTGGGCCATTTGTGGAGCACAAGATTGTGCGCGACAAAAAATACCGAGGTCATTTCCACCGCCGATCAAACCCGCGAAGTTTTCGGGCGGCTGATCGATACCCTATCGGCTCGGGGTGCCACACTGTCCGATAACTGTGTGCGGACCTGGATTTACGTCAAGGACGTCGATGTTTTCTATCAGGAACTGGTGGAGGCCCGCACCGAACTGTTCCAGCAGCAGGGGCTGACGCGCGATACCCATTACATCGCCAGCACCGGGATCGAGGGCTCATGCTCCCACCGGTACGATACCGTTCTGATGGATGCTTATTCCGTTCTGGGTTTGAAACCCGAACAGGTATCGTTTCTGAACGACTTCGACCGGCTGTGCGCGACAAAGGACTATAACGTCACGTTCGAGCGCGGGACCCGGATTGCCTATGCCGACCGGACGCATCATTTCATCTCCGGCACGGCGAGCATCGATACCGCGGGGCAGGTGGTGCATCGGGGCGACGTGCGGCGGCAACTGGACCGAGCGGTGGAGAATGTGGATGCGCTGCTTCGGTCGGGCGGGGCGCGGGTGGAGGATATGAGCCATTTTCTGGTCTATTTGCGCGATCCAAGCGATTATTCGCTGATCGAAGGCTGTCTGGCGGAACGATTTCCCGACGTGCCGCGGCTGATTCTGCGCGGCGCTGTGTGCCGGCCGGAATGGCTGGTCGAGGTCGAGGGCATTGCCATTGCCCCGCATAACGCCCCGGCCTTGCCGCGGTTCTGAATGCCCGACGGCACCTGAAGCATAAAAGGAAGCCTGCGATGATCGAAAGCGACGCCCCCCTGTCCATGATCGACGAAGCCGCGGTCGCGGCCGCCGAACTGCGGCACGATCCCTATGATTATACCTATATCGAACAGGCGCTGCCTGCGCGGTTCAAGGAAGACGTCCTTGCGGATGCGCCGCAAATTCCGGATCGGGGCAGTTACGGTTTGCCCGACCTGGTTCGCGGCCCTCGTTTCGACGCCGTGATACAAGACCTGCTGAGTGCCCGGTTTCGTCACCTTGTCGAAGAAAAATTCGACATGGACCTTAGCAAGTCGCCGCCCTGTATCGTGATGATGGGTAATACCACGGGCAACTATAACGAAGGCTACGCCCACCCCGACAGCAAGCATAAGATCGTCACGATCCTGCTTGGATTTTCGCGCGAATGGCCTTATGAGCGCGGCCGTCTGCGGGTTCTGCGCAGCGAGGACCGGGAGGATTACGCGTTCGAATTCGCCCCGGAATTCGGGCGCATGCTGATGTTCCGCGTCTGCGACCATTCCTGGCACGGCTTCCTGCCGCAGAAAGGCCAGCGCATGAGCCTGCAACTCTGCTACGTCGATTCCGCCGCGTATGTGCGAAAGGAATACTGGCGGCACAGTGCCAGCGCCTATGCGAAGTCGGTGCCGATGTTGCGCAAGGTGCTGGATTGGGCGCCGCGGCGGCTTCCGGGGGCGAAATGATGCGCTATCCCCCCGATGTCTCCGCCGACGACATAGAGCGGCAGTTCATCCACTCCGTCCGCTCGGCGGATCGCGCCGAGGAACCGTACCGGCACTGGAACGTCAAGGAGGTGTTTCCGGTCGATCTTTGCACCGGACTGCTGACGATGCCGATCTGTCCGCCGAATCTGGGCCGCACCGATGGTACGCGCGGAAACTATAATAAGGATCGGTGCTTCATCACCCCGGCGATGCGTAGCAGATTTCCCTGCTGTCAGGCGCTGGGGGACGCGCTCCAGCGGCCGGGCGTCGCCAGGACGATGGCGGAAACCTGCGGCATCGACGTGGCCGGCGGCTATTTGCGCATGGAATACATGCAAGACCTGGACGGGTCGTGGCTGGAACCGCACCGCGACATCCCGGAGAAACTGTTTTCCATGGTGATCTATCTGTTCACCGGCCCGGACGCGGCGGAATGGGGAACGGATATCTACGACGCCGACCAGCGTTGGGTTGGCCGGTCGGCGCCGGATTTCGACTCAGGGGTCATTTTCGTGCCGGGGCCGGCGACCTGGCATGGTTTCGATCCACGCCCGATCGTGGGCATCCGGCGGCTGATGGAAATCAACTATGTCCGGCCGTCCTGGCGCGACCGCGACCAACTGACATTCCCGGACCAGCCGATCGCGCCGGGTTGATGCCCCGCTACCCGCCCCGGGGGGCCGCATGGCTGGCCGAATACAGGAACCAGGCGCGCCGTTCGCTTTCGTCGATATACGTCTCCAGCAGGCTGGTGGTCGCCACGTCGTTGTGTTCCTCGATCATGGCGTGGGCCTCGCGCAGCCGCTTGACCAGTTCGCCGTTGTCTTCGCGCAGTTCGGCCAGCATGTCCCGCGGTGTGACGTAGTGGGCGTCGTTGTCGGAAATACGCTGATTGCGCGCGACCTCGCCGATGGAATGCAGGGTCAGTTGCCCGATCTTGCGAACCCGTTCCGCGATCGGATCGGTCATCGCGAAAATCTGGTCGGACTGCTCGTCCAGCATCAGATGGTAGTCGCGGAAGTGCGGCCCGGTCATGTGCCAGTGGAAATTCTTGGTCTTCATGTAAAGCGCGAATACGTCGGCCAGCAAGCCATTCATCGCCGCGGCGATGTCGCGGGTGACGTTGGCGCCCAGATCGGACGGTGTCGCCAGGGGCGGCGATACGGGATGTTCCGTGGGATGTTTCGACATCGGGATAGGCCTTTCACCGGGGTTTGTCCCGGACCGGCGATAGACCGCCGTCCGGCGAACTGCCTTAACGCCGGCGCGATGTGCCGGGTGGCAGCGGGGCGTCAAACAAATCGTGATGCGCGCGCCGCTGACCCCCGGGCGCCGGATCGGTGGCCTGGCTGTCAAAGGCCGGCGGTGTATCGTAAACCGCGTCGCGCGACGGCGAAGCCGGTCGCGAGCCTTGCCCTCAAAGGATAAACCGA